>NZ_PXWF02000121.1 GCF_003011895.2 Massilia glaciei
GCGCTGGCGCGCGCCAGCGCCGCCGAGGGCAGCGGCCGCGTCGCCGGCCAGCGCGCCCTGTGCGAGCTCGACATCAAGGCGTTGGCCGCCCTCACCGGCGAAGGCGAGCCGGCGCTGCGCGCCCGGCTGGCCGGCGCGGCGGCTGTGCCGGCGCCGCCGCTCACGATCGCGTACCTGCCCGCGCAGGTGCTGGCGCAGCGCCCCGACGTCTTCAACGCCGAGCGCGAGGTGGCCGCCGCCAGCGCCGATGTCGGCGCCGCGCGCGCCCAGCGCTATCCGCGGCTGGCGCTGCAGGGTTCGGTCGGGCTGGCCAACTTCCGCAGCGGCGGCGAGAGCGTCGCGCTCGACACCTGGAGCATCGGCCCGCTCGCGCTGACCGTGCCGATCTTTAACGCCGGACGGCTCGCCGCCAACGTCGACGCGGCGGGCGCGCGCTACGACGCGGCCGTGGTCAACTACCGCGCCAGCGCGCGCCGCGCCGTCAGCGAGGTCGAGCAGGCGCTCGTCAACCTCGACAGCAGCACCGCGCGCATCGCCGACGCCCGGGTCGCGCTGGAGGGCTACCAGCGCGCGTTCAAGGCCGCCGAGGACCGTTACAAGAACGGCATGGCGGGCCTGATCGAACTCGAAGAGACCCGGCGCCTGCGCCTGGCGGCCGACAACGCGGCCGTCACGCTGCAGCGTGAACGCAACCAGGCCTGGGTCGCGCTGTACCGCGCGGCCGGCGGCGGCTGGACCCGCGGCGCGAACCAAGCGAACTTTTGACATCGAACCGAATTTTTGACATCGAACCGAATCTTTGACACCGAACTCGCGACATTGAACCGAACGGATAAAACAATATGAACAAGCTGATTTTCCCTGTGCCCACCGGCACGCTCAACCGCAAGCGCCTGTCGCTCGCCGTCGCCGGCGCCGTGGTGCTGGCAGCCTCGATCGGCGCCATCGCCGCCGACGACAAGCCGGACCCAAAAAACGCCGCGGCCGCGGTCAAGCCGGCGCTGACCGTCACCACCACGCGCGCGCTGCCGGCCAGCCTGCCCGTCAAGCTGGCCGCCAACGGCAACGTGAGCGCGTGGCAGGAGGCGCTGATCGGCAGCGAGTCGAGCGGCCTGCGCCTGCTCGAGGTGCGCGCCAACGTCGGCGACGTGGTCAAAAAAGGCCAGGTGCTGGCGGTGTTCGCGGCCGAGTCGGTGCAGGCCGACGTGGCGCAGGCGCGCGCCGCGCTGCTCGAGGCACAGGCCACCGCCGCCGAGGCCTCCGCAAACGCGGCGCGCGCGCGCACCCTGCAGAGCTCCGGCGCGCTCAGCGCCCAGCAGATCGGCCAGTACATGACGGCCGAGCAGACCGCCAACGCGCGCATCGCCGCCGCCAAGGCCACGCTGGCGGTGCAGCAGGTGCGCCTGAACCACGCCCGGGTGCTCGCGCCCGACCATGGCGTGATCTCCTCGCGCAGCGCCACCGTGGGCGCCGTGCCCGGTCCCGGCACCGAGTTGTTCCGCATGATCCGCCAGGGCCGCCTCGAGTGGCGCGCCGAGGTCACCGCGGCCGAATTGTCGCGCCTGACGCCCGGCATGGCGGCGCGGGTCAAGGCCGCCAACGGCAGCGAGCTGACCGGCAAGGTGCGCATGATCGCGCCCACCATCGACCCGCAGACCCGCACCGCGCTGGTGTATGTCGACCTGCCCACCAGCGCCGGCCAGAACGCGCCGTTCAAGGCCGGCATGTTCGCCAGCGGGCGCTTCGAGCTCGGCACAACGCAGGCGATGACGGTGCCGCAGCAGGCGGTCGCGGTGCGCGACGGCTTCAGCTACGTGTTCCTGCTCGGGGCCGACCAGCGCGTGACGCGCCAGAAGGTGCAGACCGGGCGCCGCATCGACGGCCAGATCGAGATCGTCTCCGGCCTCAAGCCGGCCGCGGTGGTGGTCGTCAGCGGCGCCGGCTTCCTCAACGACGGCGACATGGTGCGCAACGTGGCCGCCGGGGTGCCGTCCGCCAAGCCCTCCGCCAAGCCGCCGGCCAAGTAGGGACACGCCATGAATTTCTCATCCCTGTCTATTAAAAACCCGATCCCGGCGATCATGCTGTTCGTGCTGCTCAGCCTCGCCGGGCTGATGGCCTACAAGGCCAACGCGGTGCAGGACTTCCCCGACATCGAACTGCCGATCGTGACCGTGACCGCCACGCTCGAGGGGGCCGCCCCGGCCCAGCTCGAGACCGAGGTCGCGCGCAAGATCGAGGATTCGGTCGCCACCTTGCAAGGCGTCAAGAACATCTACACCAAGGTGCTCGACGGCGTGGCCAACGTCACGGTCGAATTCGTGCTCGAAAAGCCGATCGCCGAAGCCGTCAACGACGTGCGCGACGCGGTCGCGCGCGTCAAGGCCGACCTGCCGGCCGAGATGCGCGACCCGACCGTGACCAAGGCCTCGACCGCCGGGCGCGTGGTGATGACCTTCACCGCGGCCGCCGCCGGCGCCAACATGGACAACCAGGAGGTCAGCTGGTTCGTCGACAACGCCGTCGCCAAGCGATTGCTCAGCGTGCCGGGCGTCGGCGCGGTCAAGCGCGTGGGCGGCGTCTCGCGCGAGGTGCGCATCGAACTCGACGACGAGCGCATGGCCGCGCTGGGCGTCACCGCGGTCGAGGTGTCGCGCCAGTTGCGCCAGGTCCAGCGCGAGGCGCCCGGCGGGCGCGGCGACGTCAGCGGCGCCGAGCAATCGGTGCGCACCATCGCCACCGTCGGCAACGCCGCCGAACTGGCGCTGCTCGACATTCCGCTTGCGGGCGGGCGCAGCGTGCGGCTCGACCAGGTCGCGAGCGTGACCGACACCGTGGCCGAACCGCGCTCGCTGGCCGAGCACGACGGCAAGACCGTGGTCGCCTTCGAGGTGTTCCGGACCAAGGGCGCGAGCGAGATCGACGTCGCACGCGGCGCGCGCGAGGCGGTCGCCACGCTGCGCGCCGAACACCCGAACGTGACGCTCACCGAGGTCATCGACAACGCCTTCCCGGTCGAGGAGAACTTCGCCGGCTCGATGGAGCTGCTCTACGAGGGCGCGATCCTGGCGGTGCTGGTGGTCTGGTGGTTCCTGCGCGACTGGCGCGCCACGCTGGTGGCGGCGGCCGCGCTGCCGCTGTCGGTGATCCCGGCCTTCCTCGGCATCTACTACTTCGGCTACACGCTCAACACCGTGACCCTGCTCTCGCTCGCGCTCGTGGTGGGGGTGCTGGTCGACGACGCGATCGTCGAGATCGAGAACATCTCGCGCCACCTGCGCATGGGCAAAACGCCGATGCAGGCGGCGATGGAGGCGGCCGACGAGATCGGCATGGCGGTCATCGCGACCACCTTCGCGCTGGTCGCGGTGTTCCTGCCGACCGCCTTCATGGGCGGGGTGCCGGGCAAGTTCTTCAAGCAGTTCGGCTGGACCGCGGTGCTGGCGATCATCGCCTCGCTGATGGTGGCGCGCCTGCTCACGCCGATGATGGCGGCCTACATCCTCAAGCCGGCCAAGGAGCTCGGCGAGAAAACCGACAGCTGGGTCATGCGGCGCTACATGGCGTCGATGAAATGGTGCCTGACCCACCGCCACGTCACGGCGCTCGCCTCGGCCCTGTTCTTCGCCGCTTCGATCGCGCTGGTGCCGCTGCTGCCGACCGGCTTCGTGCCGCCGGCCGACCGCGCCCAGACCCAGATCAACCTCGAGCTGCCGCCCGGCTCGACCCTGGCCGAGACGCGCGCCGTGGCCGAGCGCGCGCGCCTGGCGGCGATGCAGGTGGGCGGCGTCAAGGGCGTGTTCAGCTCGATCGGCGGCGGCTCCAGCGGCGACGCCTTCGCCCCCGGCGCGGCGGCCGAGGCGCGCCGCGCCATCCTGACCCTGACCACCGTGCACCGCACCGACCGCGACGAGTCGCTCGACCAGATCGAGCGCCAGATCCGCACCCGGCTCGACCAGATCCCGGGCGCCAAGTTCAACGTCGGCCCGCCCGACACCGGCGTCAAGATGCAGCTGGTGCTGCGCAGCGAGGACCCGCTGGCCCTGACGGCGGCGGCGCAAACGGTCGAGCGCGAGCTGCGCACCCTCAAGGGCATCGGCAACGTCGGCTCGAGCGCCTCGCTGGTGCGCCCGGAGATCATCGTGCGGCCCGACTTCGCCAAGGCGGCCGACCTCGGCGTGACGGCGGCGGCGATCGGCGAGACGGTGCGGGTGGCCACCGCCGGCGACTACGACATCGCGCTCACCAAGCTCAACCTGACCGAGCGCCAGGTGCCGATCCGGGTCAAGCTGCCCGACGCGGTGCGCGCCGACCTGTCCGCGCTCGAGCGGCTCATGGTGCCCGGCAAGAACGGCCCGGTCATGCTGGCCAACGTGGCGAGCATCACCATGGAGAGCGGCCCGGCCCAGATCGACCGCCTCAACCGCAGCCGCAACGTCACGCTCGAGGTGGAGCTGTCGGGCCGTTCGCTCGGCGAGGTCAACACCGAGGCGCGCGCCCTGCCGTCGCTTAACAACCTGCCGCCGTCGGTCAAGATCGCCGAACTCGGCGACGCCCAGGAGATGGCCAACCTGTTCGCCAGCTTCGGCGTGGCGATGCTGATCGGGGTGCTGTGCATCTACGGCGTGCTGGTGCTGCTGTTCAAGGACTTCATGCAGCCGATCACCATTTTGGCGGCGCTGCCGCTGTCGATCGGCGGCGCGTTCGTCGCCCTGCTGCTGACCGGCAAGGCGCTGTCGATGCCGTCGATGATAGGCCTGATCATGCTCATGGGCATTGTGACCAAGAACTCGATCCTGCTGGTCGACTATGCGATCCTGGCGCGCCAGGCCGGCATGGAGCGCTTCGACGCGCTGGTCGACGCCTGCCACAAGCGCAGCCGCCCGATCGTCATGACCACCATCGCGATGGGCGCCGGCATGATGCCGCTGGCGCTCGGCTGGGGCGCCGACCCGAGCTTCCGCTCGCCGATGGCGGTGACCGTGATCGGCGGCCTGATCACCTCGACCCTGCTCAGCCTGCTGGTGGTGCCGGCCGTGTTCACCTACATCGACGACCTCGAGCAGCTGCTCGGACGGCTGATGCGCAAGATGCGCGGCAAGCCGCCCGCCCAGGTCGCGCTCGCCAAGCCAACCACGCAGTTGCATACGCAAAACCACTAAGGCAAGGCGGCGCCAAGGCGCATTGAAAAAGGCCGGTCAGCGAACGCTGCCCGGCCTTTTTTTCATCGCCGTTTCCGCCAAGGTTTCACAGCGGCCTCACACGGGCGGCGGATCGGTCTCGCGCCCGAAACTGCGGTGCCGCGACAGCGCCTCCTTGAACGCGGCCAGCGCCTGCGCCAGGTCCTCGCCGTGCGCGCCGATCAGCGACGGGTCGGCCCCGCCGTCGGGCAGCGCCGGCGGCACGCCGGCCTCGTGCAGCAGGCCGGCGCCGGCGCCGAGCACCAGGATCGGCTTGCAATGCCGGTATTGCTGGCGCACGAAGTCGAGCGCGTCGGCGTCGCGCCCGAGCGCCGCGACCCCGAACTCGCCGTCGGGCACCACCACCGCGTCGTACAGCACCGAGGCCCCGGCCTCGAACGTGATTTCCACGTCGAGCTCGCTGCCGTCGACGCCCTCGACCCGGCCCAGCCTGGCGCCGACCAGGCGCGGCACGGCGCCGTCGGCCAACAAGGCGGCATAGACCTCGCGCACCATCGCGCCGTCGACGCCGTCGGCCACCAGCAGCGCGACCTTGCGCGTGCGAATGCCGGTCTGGCCCGGGCGGCTAAACAGCGACAGCGCCGGCGACGGCGCGTATTCGGGCATCGGCCGATCGGTCGCCAAGGGCAGCGGCGGCGGGATCTCGATGCCGAGCCCGGCCGCGACGGCGCCGGCCAGCACCGGATGCACATTGGCCAGCGCGGCGACCACGCGCGCGCGCACGGCGGGGGTTTGGACGCGCGTGAGCTCGAAGCGGAACGCGGCCGCGATATGGTTCTGCTCGACCGCGCTCTGGCTCTCGTAGAACAGGCGCGCCTGCGAATAATGGTCGGCGAACAGCTCGGCACTGCCGCGCACCTTGTCCTCGGCCACGCGCTCGGGGAAGCTGGTGAAGCCTGCGGCGCCGGCCTGGAACGGACAGCCGCCGCCGAGCGAATTGGGCTCGTAGTTGACGCGCCCGCGGTTGAGCGCCTGGCGGTGCATGCCGTCGCGCTGGTTGTTTTGCACCGGCGCGATCGGCGAATTGATCGGGATCTCGTGGAAGTTGGCGCCGCCGAGGCGGCTTATCTGGGTGTCGAGATAGGAGTGGATGCGCCCCTGCAGCAGCGGGTCGTTGCTGAAGTCGATGCCGGGCACGATGTGGGCGGTGCAGAACGCGACCTGCTCGGTTTCGGCGAAAAAATTGTCCGGGTTGCGGTTGAGGACCATCTTGCCGACCGGGAGCAGCGGCACGAGTTCCTCGGGCACCAGCTTGGTCGGGTCGAGCACGTCGAACGCGAAGCTTGCCGCCTGCTCCTCGGAGAACACCTGCAGGCCCAGCTCCCACTCGGGGAATTGGCCGGCCTCGATCGCCTCCCACAGGTCGCGCCGGTGGAAGTCGGCGTCGGCGCCGGTCAGTTTGGCGGCCTCGTCCCAGACCAGCGAATGGGTGCCCTGCATCGGCGTCCAGTGGAATTTGCAGAACTGCGATTCGCCCGCCGCGTTGACCAGGCGGAAGGTGTGCACGCCGAAGCCCTGCATGGTGCGGTAGCTGCGCGGAATGGCGCGGTCCGACATCTGCCACAGCAGCATGTGGGTCGACTCGGGCATGAGCGAGACGAAGTCCCAGAATGTGTCGTGCGCGCTCGATGCCTGCGGCATGCCGTGGTGCGGCTCGGTCTTGACCGCGTGCACCAGGTCGGGGAATTTCATCGCGTCCTGGATGAAGAAGACGGGGATGTTGTTGCCCACCAGGTCCCAGTTGCCCTCCTCGGTGTAGAACTTGACGGCGAAGCCGCGCACGTCGCGCACGGTGTCGGCCGAGCCGCGCTCGCCGGCCACGGTCGAAAAGCGCGTGAACAGCGGCGTGCGCTTGCCGGCCTGCGCGAACGGCGCCGCGCGCGTCAGGGCGCCAAGCTCGCGGTAGCACTCGAAATAGCCATGCGCGGCCGAGCCGCGCGCGTGCACCACGCGCTCGGGGATGCGCTCGTGGTCGAAATGGGTCAGTTTTTCGCGCAGGATGAAGTCTTCCATCGCGGTCGGCCCGCGCAGGCCGATCTTGAGCGAATGCTGGTTGTCGGCCACCGGCACGCCCTGGTTGGTCGTGAGGCGCTGGCCGGCGGCGTCGACCCGCACGCGGTCGAGCGGATCGGTGGTCGGGTTGCCGCCCGGCGCCGGCTGGCCCTTGCCGAGCTTGGCCGAGGCGATGGTTTCGGTGCTGGTGCTGCCGGTGGCGGCCGGGTCGGCCGGCGCGTGCGTGGCGCCCTGGGCCGGGGTGCGCGCGGCGTCGCCGTACTCGCCCGCCTTGTTCGGGTTGAACGGCATGGCGGCGGCGAGCCCTTGGCTGCCGACGGTCTTGGCCAACAGGCGCGCGGCGACGGCGTTCTTGCTGCCGAGGCTGGCCGGCGGCTGCGCGCCCGAGGGCCCCGCAACGGTGCTGAGCACGGAGCCGGCGCCAGCGACGCCCTGGCCGTTCTTTTTGCGTGTAACCATAAGTAAATCCTCAATTGATGATTATGGCGCGCCGCACGGGGGTGCGGACGCGGTCGGTGAATCTGGAAAACGGCGACGGGGATGGGCCACGGGGATGGGCCTATGTGCGCCCTCGCGGCTGCGGCCGGAAACCGCACGACGATGGGGCTGCCGCGCGCGCGGGCGTCCATGTCTGGCCGGCCGGCGCGCGCCGGCCGGCCAGACATGGACGACAACAGGGTTACGCCTTGGGTTACGCCTTGGGTTACGCCTTGGGTTACGCCTTGGGTTACGCCTTGGGTTACGCCTTGGGTTACGCCTTGGGTTACGCCTTGGGTTACGCCTTTTAGTGGCGCCGGTTCAACAGCTTGGACAGGGTGTAGCCGGCCGCGAGCGCCACCAGCACCGAGGTGGCGGGGCTGGAGCGCACGTAGTCGCGCCCGGTTTCGGTGAAGTGGCTGTAGGCATCGGCGAGCTGGCGGGTTTTCTCGTCCATGCGGCGCGACGCGCCGCTCAGGGCGTTGGAGACCTTGTCGACGCCAGCATGGGCGCTTTCGGCCATGCCGGCCACCGCCGGCTGGACGGCGTCGGCCGCCTTGTCGATCGACTTGTGCAGGTCTGACGCGCCTTTGCCGATGTCTTTATTGATGTCCTTGGTGATGTCCTTGCCGAAGTCCTTGCCCGACTCCCTGCCCTGGTCCTTGCCCATGCTCGCACCCGCGCCCTCGCGATTGAGGTCGCGGGCGTTGCCGTCGTTCGATTTTTGATTATCCATGATGAGTTTCCTTGTAGTTTCCACTTAAAAATGACCATCAACGCGGCGTGAGGGGATCCTCGACCGTCGGCCATTGTTCCCCGATTCCCCATAAAACAAAACCCGGGTCCGGAATCCATCTGCGCTGCGTCAATCGCCAGAACGGCGGCCGCGCGCAACGGCGGACAGCCCGGCCGCGTTGCAAAACCCGCGCGATCCGATCGCAACAAGATTGCATCGAAGACAAAAAATATAACGTTTGCGGCGCCTTCACCGTGCGGTGACTAACAGAGCCGTTGATCGCGCGCGCAGGCGGCGTCCACCCACTGGCGGCGGCGGCCCCGCCCGCCATCCTCAGGGAAAAATTAACTGATTGGCGGCACTTTCTTGACGCACGGCGGTCTTATATGAACTTCGCAAATTTCAGGGGACCGGGGATGGCATACGATGTGGCCGACATCATGGGCGGGCTGTACGGCGAGGGGATCATCGCCTGCGAGGGCGCTTTCGCGCACGACTGGGTCGAGCGCCTCGGCGCCGACATCGCCACGCTGTTCGCCGAGGCGCGCGAGCGCCCTGGCGGGGTGCTCGCGCGCGGGCCGAACCGCTACTACGTCGAGATTCACCCCGAGCGCGTGCACGGCTTCCTCGACCTGGTCACCCATCCATGGGTGGTGGCGGTGTGCCAGGCCGTGCTCGGCCCCGACTACAAGGTGGTGGAGGCGGGCTTCGACATTCCGGGCCCGGGCGCGATGCGCCAGCCGTGGCACCGCGACTTCGCCGCGCCGCCCGAAACGCTGGTCGGGCGCCGCCTCAATTCGCTCGCCTTCAACATCACCACGGTCGACGTCACCGACGACATGGGGCCGCTCGAAATCGCGCCCGGCACCCAATGGGACGCCTGGCCCGGCGCCGACCCGATGTTCCCGCCGCCGGCGCTGGCCCCGCGCTACGAGGCGCGCCGCCAGCGCAAGCTGCCGCAGATGGGCGACATTTCCGCGCGTTCGGCGTTGACCATCCACCGCGGCACTGAGAACCGGTCGGCGCGGGCGCGTCCGGTGTTCGTGCTCGGCGTCGACGCGCCCGACGCGCGCAACGCCGACAAGCACGACCTTCAGCTGAGCGCCGATTTCCACGCGCGCCTGCCCGACGCAGTGCGCCGCCATCTGGCCTGCCGCGTGGTCGACCGTCTCACGCCCGTGGTGCAGGCGCACACGATCGAGGGACTGCTGATGGGTTCGAAGGGATGAGGGTGCCCGCTTGGGGCACGCCCTATAATGGTGGACTTCACCGCGAACGCGGCCACCAGCGACCCGAGTGCCACCAATGACAGACAAGCTGCTGCACGAAATGCTCTACTGCCAGACCTTCCTGGCCTGCGAGTCGCACGGCTGCCGCGCGCATTTCGAGTTCGACGAACTCGCCAACGAGCCGATGGAAGAGTGGGCGCGGCGCGCGGCAAGCGAGGCCGCGCAACAGGGGTGGAAGACCGGCCACACGGGGCTGGTCAAATGCCCCGCCTGCGCGGCGGTCGCGTAGCGAGGCCGGCCGCGCCTAACCGAGGTAGCGCACGCCGCCGACGCGTTTATCCTTGAGCACATAGACCTCGATCTGACCGTGCTTGTTCGGGTCGTGAAGTGATATCTTGTGGTCGAACTGCCACGGCGCGCCGGGTTTGTTGAGATTCCTGCGCGTGACAAAGAAAACCCGCGACGTGCCCACCCGTTGCGCATACGTGATCGCGCCAAAAGACTCCGCCAGCCACTTCTTGTCCTCGTGCTGTTCGCTTGCCAACTCCACCAGCCACTGCGGATCGAAACGTTTCCATCCAGTTAGATAGCGTGCGATAGAAGTAATGATTTGCATGACTCGATTTATTGTGGTTTACCCCGTGAAGGACGCTCTGCATTGTCCGGAGGATTGGGGCGCGCTGGAAATTGTGGAACAAAGTCGACAGGATGCCTGTAGTCCAGCTCCTACAACGGAGAAGTATATCGCAAATGGCAGCAAAAGTAACTTCAAAACAATATAATTAGTTTTTGTGCAATTGACGTTGCCAAAAGCGCGACATTTCTGTAAATACCTCAAATAATTAGACGCCTGGCCGCACGCTCTCGTCCTCTTTTTTGCCCAAGCGGACCGCGCCGAGCCGATCGACGTGAATCAATCCCTCGGCCGCCGCGTGCGCCGCCGCGAACACGCTGTCGGGCGCCAGGATAAGCTGGGTGCCGGTGGCGCTGACCTCCTCGATCAAGCGGTCGAGCGCCTCGATGCGGGATGGATCCGGATTCACATTGCGAATGTAGATCGCGCGCACCGATGTTGGATGCCGCTTGACGACCTCGGCGTAAATCTCGGGATCCTGCTCGCCGCTGTCGCCGATCAGGACGAATTGCATATCCGGGTAGTAGCTCAGGATGAGGTCGATCTTGCCGAGTTTGTGGTTGCCATGCTTGGTCAGATGGAACACCTCGCGCATGCCCAGCTCGCGCAGCAGCAACGGGCCGACCGGAATCGCCTGCACGCGCAGAAATTCGACAAGCGGCCCGAACAGATGCCAGGGGCTGCTCGAGACATAGAACACGGGATTGTCCTCGTTGCCCCCGGCGCCCTGCTGGAGCGCGCGGTAGAACGCGGCCACGCCCTTGAAGGGCTTGCGCGTGTGCGCGTTTGAGCGCGCCAGCATCAGCGCCATGTTCAGCTTGTTGGTGACATTGGTCCACAGCACCGTGTCGTCGATATCGCTGATGATGCCGAAACGCGCCGTGGACGCCGGCACGATCACCTCCGCGCCGGCCCGCACGTGCGCGCCGCCATCGGCGCCGCTGTCGGGGAGCTCGAGTTCGACCGTCTGCCAGCCGCCGCCGAGCGCTTGCGGCGGCACGATCTCGAACGAGAAATAGCCGCCCGCGTCGGTCACCGTGTCGTGGCTTTGCCCCTGGAAATGGGCGCGCACGCGGGCGCCGGCCACCTCGTCGGATTCGAGCCTTTGGTAGAGCGCGAACAGGTTGCGCCAGCGGCTGTCCTGGGCGCTTTGTTCGCGGAAGGCGCCCTCGTCGAGGACGCGGCCCTTGACCCACATTTTGCCGGCGTTGCCAAAGCCGAAGTAGGGCACCAACATCAGTTTGCGTTGCGCCAGCGGCGTGCGCAGCCGGTGCAGCGCGGCGCGGGCCAACACGCCGGCAGCCCGCGCGAAGCGCCGCGGCGGCGCCGCGTTGGCCCGCTCCCGCGCCGGACCGGCGGGCACTGGCCCCGTGGCCGGGGCGGCCTGCGCGTATCCGCCAAGCTGGCGTTCGACCCATACGGTCGCGCCATCGTGGCCGGCCGCGCTCGCGGCGCGTTCGACCTCGGCCAGGACGGCCGGATCGGCGACCGCCGCGAGCACATGGACGCGCGCGCCGGCGGCGCGCAGGCGCGCGATCTCGGCGTCGGACGCCACGCCCGGGGCGAGGTGGAACACGGCGCCGCCGGCCCCGACGCGGGACACGATGTCGTCGAATCCCGCGCGGGTCAAAATCACAAACGGCATGTGCTGGTCCCAGTATTATTCGGACGACCATTATGTATCAGCCCGGCCATTCACAAACGCGCAGTTGGATCGCGGCGGCAAGCTGGCCAGACGACGCCCCACTGCGCCTCGCTGCCGCTGAGCGCTGGCCATTCTATTGCATTCAAAGTATTTCTCGCCGTACAGTCGATACCCAGCCAACAGGCATTACAATAAGTTAAATTTATAATTTAACCAAGCGCCTATGCGCCCTGCCCCCATTAGCTTTTGGTGGCCAGATTAATTCACAGAGGAGCGACCTTGAAAGCCACTACCCTAAAAATCCTTGTCCTCGCCTTGTTGTCGGGGATCGCCCAAGCGTCTGGGCCCGGTCCCGCCCCGGATTTTGTGCCTCCCCAGATCCTTGCCAACCAGCCATGCAAGGAACACATTCTAAATTCAGTCGCGGTCGAGCCCGGGGACTGGCCTTCGCAGGCGCGCGGCAGGGAGGTCCGGGCGTTTGTTATCGTTGGATACGACTTGGAACCAAGTGGAAGGGCAAGCAATATTCGGATATTGCAGTCCGAGCCCAACCGCACTTTCGATGCCGTAACCCTTGAGAATTTCTCCCGCACGACCTTCGCCACGGGGATTAGCGCTGTGTCTTGTCGTCACGTGGCGAGCTATGCATCGGTCCGGCGACCTTGATAAGAAAACAATAAGGGCCAGATCGGCCGTCGGTACCGCTGTGGGCATGGAGTGCAGCGTGCCGACATCCGGTCCAACTTGCATGGCCGCAGTGGGTTGACACTGAGACTGTTTCGGCGCACGCTAGCCGCGCGACAGCGACACTTTTCAAAAAATCGGAGGGGTTTGTATGAAACTGAACGTGACGATTCCAGCGTTGTGCCTGGCTGCCGCCTTGCTCCTACCCAGTCTCAGCCATGCACGGATTTTTAACGTGGCAGGAAAAGACCAAGGCTGTGGGCCAGGGTCACATTTCATGCGCAACGCCACTGTAGGAACGGGGACCGATGGAAAACTATTGTGGATCACCGTCTGCGCAACCGATGACCGCAAGCTTTCGAAAAATCCGGACGCTGCCCGCAAGCTCACTGGTCAGGATGTGGAAAAGGCAAACAAAACCGCAGGAAAATCTAAGCTTCCCGCAGCTTCCGGTACGCGATAAGCGGCCACTCCAGTTTTACTGTCTTGCCGCTGCCCAGCAGTGGTTCGCGGCAGTTCGCTGAAATGGTTAAGCGGCAAGAGCGGTATGGGTCGGTTATTCCGGATACCGGCTTATCTCACCAGCCTTAAAATCGGCTCGCCCCTTGGACAACGAGGGTTTTGCCAAAGTTTTTGGCAAATTTTGGTAAAAGGTAGACCGAAAAGGGGAGTTTTGCCGGGCCCTAACGCAAGCCCAAACGTAAAAAAACCCAGGATCCCCCTACGAGAGGGGAATTATCTGGGTTTTTCCGTGGATCTCTGAATCTAATCTTGGTGCCGTTGGCCGGAATCGAACTGGCGACCTTCACATTACGAATGTGCTGCTCTACCAACTGAGCTACAACGGCGAAGACGCGTATTCTAGCAAACAATGGCGCGACTTTGCTAGTGCGAATCCTCATTCTCACGTTTTTTTGTCTTTTCAACAAAAAACGCGAGGGGGACCTACTCGGCGTGGTAACGCGTCACGCGCTCGACTTCGGCCTTGGAGCCGAGGAACACCGGCACGCGCTGGTGCAGTTTGTGCGGTGGAATGTCGAGGATGCGGCCGCGACCGTCGGTCGCCGCCCCGCCCGCCTGCTCGACGATCAGCGCCATCGGGTTCGCTTCGTACATCAGGCGCAGCTTGCCCGGCATCGCCGTGTCGCGCATGTCGGCCGGATACAAGAAGATGCCGCCGCGGTTGAGGATGCGGTGGACGTCGGCCACCATCGAGGCCACCCAGCGCATGTTGAAATCCTTGTCGCGCGGCCCCGTTGTACCGGCGAGCAACTCGTTGACATAGCGCTGCACCGGCGGGTGCCAGTGGCGCTGGTTCGACATGTTGATCGCGAATTCCTTGGTCGCCTCGGGGATCATCATGTGGCGCTGGGTCAGCACCCAAGAGCCCATCTCGCGGTCCAGGGTAAAGCAGTTGACGCCATTGCCGGTGGTGAGCACGAGCATGGTTTGCGGGCCGTACACGGCGTAGCCGGCGGCCACTTGCTTGCTGCCCTCCTGCATGAAGTCGGCCTCGGTCGGCTCGCCCATGCCGTCCGGCGCCTTGAGCACCGAAAAGATGGTGCCGATCGACACGTTGACGTCGATGTTCGACGAGCCATCGAGCGGGTCGAACAGCAACATGTATTCGCCCTTGGGGTAGCGGTTCGGGATCGGGTGGATCGATTCCATCTCTTCCGACGCCATCGCGGCGAGGTGGCCGCCCCATTCGTTCGCTTCGAGCAGGATTTCGTTCGAGATCACGTCGAGCTTTTTTTGCACTTCGCCCTGGATGTTCTCGGTGTGCGCGCTGCCGAGGATGTCGCCGAGCGCGCCCTTGCCCACCGAGTGGCTGATGGTCTTGCAGGCGCGGGCGACCACTTCGATCAGCAGGCGCAGTTCGGCCGGAATGGAATTGTGCAGGCGTTGTTCTTCGACCAGGTATTGCGTGAGGCTGACGCGTTTCATGACTTCCTTTGATAGTTTATTAATTCTGTATTGTTGCCATGTTGCTTAAGAGCTTAGCTGCTTAGTTGGTCAGCGCCTTGCCGACCACCTCGCGCACATCGTTCGACAGTTTCTTCCCTTTTGCCACTTGCTGCAGCGCTTTTTTCATCGGCAGCTGGAGCGCGGGCGCGTAGCGGCGCCAGCGGTCCATCGAGCGCGCCAGCCGGCTCGCCACCTGCGGGTTGAGGGCGTCGAGCGCGCCGACCTGCTCGGCCCAGAACGCGTAGCCGCTGCCGTCGGCGGCGTGGAACTGGGCCGGGTTGCCCGCGCAGAAGGCGAACACGAGGCTGCGCACCCGGTTCGGGTTCTTGATGTTGAAGGCAGGGTGCAGCATCAGTTCGCGCACGGCGGCCACGTCGGTGCCGGGCGCCGCGGCCTGCATCGAGAACCATTTGTCGACCACCAGCGCCTCGTGTTCGAAGTCGTCGTAGAAGCGCGCGAGCGCGTCGGACGCGTACTCGGCCTCGGCGTGGATCAGGGCGCCGAGCGCGGCGACCCGGTCGGTCATGTTGCCGGCGGTGTCGAACTGCATTTTGGCCAGCGCGTTGTTGGCCGGACTCGGCGCCGCGGCGAGGTAGGCCAGCGCCAGGTTTTTGAGCCCGCGCCGACCGGCCGAGCCGGCGTCGGGGCTGTACGGCCCCGGCGTCTGGTTGGCGTCGTACTGGGCGAACAGGTCGGCCCGCAGCTCGGTGCCGATGGTGCGCCGCATGAACTGGCGCGCCAGGTGGATCGCCTGCGGATTGACCGTCTCCAACTGGTCGGCGATCATGCTTTCGGACGGCAGCAGCAAAGCTTGCTCGCGGAAGGCGGCGTCGAGCGAGGCGTCGGAAAGCATCTTGCGCAGCGCGTTGATGAACGTTTCGTCGAGCTCGAGCTTGGCGCCGGCGGCGACGGCGGCCGTGAGCTTGAGCAGGCGCGCCATCGCGAGCCGCTGGCCCGCCTCCCAGCGGTTGACCGGGTCGCTGTCGTGGCTGAACAAATGCAGCAGTTCGGCGTCGCTGTAGTCGTATTCCAGGATGACGGGCGCGGAAAAATCGCGCAGCAGCGACGGCGTGGGCGCCTCGGCCACGTCGGTAAAGACGAACCGTTGCCGCGCCTCGAGCAACTCGAGCACCGCGCCGGTGCCATGCGCGACGCCGTCGATGGTCAGGGGCAGGTCGCGGCCGTTGGCGCCAAGCAGGCCGACGGCGAACGGGATGTGGAACGGCGCTTTGCTCTGCTGGCCCGGGGTCGGCGGGCAGCTTTGCGACAGCGTCAGCGTGTAGGTCTTGGCCTCGGCGTCGTAGCTGGTATCGGCGCGCACCACGGGGGTGCCGGCCTGGCTGTACCAGAGTTCGAACTGGGCCAGGTCGCGCCCGTTGGCGTCGGCCATGGCGCGGCGGAAATCGTCGCACTCGACGGCCTGGCCGTCGTGGCGCGCGAAGTACAGGTCCATGCCCTTGCGGAAGCCCTCGCGCCCGACCAGGGTCTGGATCATGCGCACCACCTCCGCGCCTTTTTCGTACACCGTGACGGTGTAAAAATTGTTGATCTCGACGAAGGAGTCGGGCCGCACCGGATGCGCCATCGGGCCCGCATCCTCGGGGAACTGGGCCTGGCGCAGCGTGCGCACCTGCTCGATGCGGGAAACCGCGCGGCCCGAGTCGGTGCCGATCATGTCGGCCGAGAACTCCTGGTCGCGGAACACGGTCAGGCCCTCCTTGAGCGAGAGCTGGAACCAGTCGCGGCAGGTCACGCGGTTGCCGGTCCAGTTGTGGAAGTACTCGTGCCCGACCACGGCCTCGATGCCGGCGTAGTCGGTGTCGGTGGCCACGCGCGGGTTGGCCAGCACGTACTTGGTGTTGAAGATGTTGAGGCCCTTGTTTTCCATCGCGCCCATGTTGAAGTCGCCCACGGCGACGATCATGAAGCGGTCGAGGTCGAGCTCGAGGCCGTAGCGCTGCTCGTCCCAGCGGATGCTGTTCTTGAGCGACTGCATCGCGTAGTTGGTCTTGTCGAGGTTGCCCTCCTCGACCCACACCTGCAGCAGCGCCTCGCGCCCGTCGGCCAGGGCGAACGTTTCTTCCTGGCATTCGAGACGCGCGGCCACGAGCGCGAACAGATACGAGGGCTTCTTGAACGGGTCCTCCCATTTGGCGAAGTGGCGTCCGTCGCCAAGGTCGCCCTCCTCGATCAGGTTGCCGTTCGACAGCAGCACGGGATAGCGCTGCTTGTCGGCGCGCAGCATCACGGTGAACTTGGCCATGACGTCGGGCCGGTCCGGGAAATAGGTGATGTGGCGGAAGCCCTCGGCCTCGCACTGCGTGAAAAAGTTGCCGTTGGAGACGTAGAGGCCGTTGAGCGTGGTGTTTTGCCGCGGCGCGGTCAGGGTCTCGATCTCGAGCGTGGCGCGCTCGGGCGCGTTGGGGATGCGCAAGGTCTTGTCGTCGATGGCGTACTCGCGCTTGCCAAGCGTCTTGCCGTTCATGCGCAGCGCGACCAGTTCGAGGTTTTCGCCACACAGCACGATGGCGCGCTCGGCGCTGTCGGGGTTGCGCCGCATGGTCAGGCGGCTGGCCACGATGGTGCGGGCCGGATCGAGGTCGAAGCCAAGCTCCACGGTGTCCACCAGGTAGCTCGGCGGCAGGTAATCTTGCCGATAAATGGTCGCAGGCGTGTCGGTTCGCATAGGGAGTTTGAGTGGGACGAGGATCGGGCGCCTATTTTACCAATCCGTTCCCGCGCCTGTGCGATTTCGCGCCTTTGGCGCCCGGTTTGTCCCCGGCGAACGGCCCAGCGTAACATTTTGTAAGTTTTCTGCGAAAATGCATTGCCGCCCGTAGACTTTATCCTTGCCGAAAGTCCGCGCTGCCGAAGGAGAAAACAATGAAACGCCCCGTATTGATAGCCATTGCCGCCCTCACGCTGCTGCTCGGCGGCTGCGCCTCGACCATCCAAAGCGATGTGACCGCCTTCCACGAGTGGCCGGCCGAGTTGCCGAACAAAACCTATGTGTTCGAGGCGCCGCCGGTGCAGCAAGACACGCTCGAAATGCGCAGCTACCGGAACCTGGTGCGCGCCGAGTTGGCCAGGCTGGGTTTCCAGGATGCCCCGGCCGGCGCCGCGCCGGCGCTGCGGGTGGCGCTCAAGGTCAGCACGACCGACGTCGCCACGCGCGCGCTGCAAATCAGCGATCCGTTCTTCACGCCGTTCTATTCGCCGTTTTATAGCTCGTACTACCGCATGGCCCGGGGCGTCTACATGCCTGCGTCGCCACACCGCCATATTTTCTTCGGCCACGGCTTCGGCTACCGCTTCAGCCCGTTCTACAGCTCGTATATGTTCGGCATGCCGCAGTACGAGGAGAGCATCCGCCACACCTACAAGCGCGAGCTAAATGTGGCGATCCGCGCCGCCGCCAGCGGCAAGCCGATGTTCGACGTGACGGTGCAAAACAGTAGCCGCCAGCGCTCGACGCCGAGGATCATGCCGGCCCTCGTGCGCAGCGCCTTCGAGAGCTTTCCAGGCCCGAGCGGCGTGGCGCGCCGGGTCGAACTGACGCTGGCCGAAACCCCCGCCCCCGCCGCCAAGCAGTAAGGCGCCGGGGTTGCAGGAGCCTGCGGGCTCCCGGGAACCTGTCGGACTTGGGATCGTCGGCTGCAAAAAGCGCTCGACGGTACAAATTGCGCCGTTTTCCCGGCCACCAGCTCGCTATTGGCGCTGCGAAATCGTCAAAATCCATCCCCGTCCAGCACTATCTGGGCTTCGACTCGCCAAGCCCCACAACCGCCTAGCGTCCGCCAAGCAAGGCCTCGGACGCCAGGGTGATGACGCCCACCAGCAGCACCGCCAGCAGCAGCACGATGAGCAGGCGCCCGAATTTGGGCGAGCCGTCGTCGGCCGGCGCGGCCGGCTTGTCGTCGGGAAGCGGGTTCTGGCTCATGGCAGCAGCACCGACGAACCGACCGTCTCGCGCGCCTCGAGTGCGCGGTGCATCTCGGCGGCCTCGGCCAGATTGTAGCGCTGCCGGACATCGACCTTGACCGCGCCCGAGGTGACCATCGCGAACAACTCGCCCGACATCGCCTCGAGCTCGGGCCGGCTGGCCGCGTACGCGAACAGGGTCGGGCGCGTGATGAACAGCGAACCGCGCGAGGCGAGCTCGTTGAGGTTGAACGGCGGCACCTGCCCCGAGGCGCTGCCGAAGCTGACCATCGTGCCCAGCGGGCGCAGGCAGTCGAGCGAGGCGCCGAAGGTGTCCTTGCCGATCGAATCGTAGACCACCGACACTTTTTTGCCTTCGGTCAACTCCAGCACGCGCGCGGCGACGTCCTCGGTCTTGTAGTTGATGACCTCGGCGCAGCCGTGCGCGCGCGCCAGTCCGGCCTTGGCGTCGGAGCCGACCGTGCCGATCATGTGCACCCCGAGCGCGCGCGCCCACTGGCAGGCGATCAGGCCGACGCCGCCGGCGGCCGCGTGGAACAGGATGGTGTCGCCCTTTTGCAATTTGACGGTGCGGTTGAACAGGTATTGCACCGTGAGCCCCTGCAGCATCATGGCCGCGCCGGTCTCGAACGAGATCGCGTCGGGCAATCGCACGAGGATGGCGGCCGGCATGTTGCGCACCTCGCAATAGGCGCCGTTGGGGTGCCCGGCGTAGACCACGCGGTCGCCCACGCGCACATGGGTCACGTCGGGCCCGACGGCCTCGACCACGCCGGCGCCCTCCATGCCGAGCCCGTTGGGCAGGGGCTGCGGGTACAGCCCGCTGCGGAAATAGACATCGATGAAATTGACGCCGATGGCCTCGTGCCGGACGCGCGCCTGGCCCGGGCCGGGTGCGCCGACCTCGACGTCGACGTATTCCATGACCTCCGGGCCGCCGGTGCGTTGCATGACGATTGCTTTTGCCATTGTTTTTCCCTGTCTCTTCTATCT
Organism: Massilia glaciei; assembly: GCF_003011895.2. Classification (GTDB taxonomy): domain Bacteria; phylum Pseudomonadota; class Gammaproteobacteria; order Burkholderiales; family Burkholderiaceae_D; genus Telluria_A; species Telluria_A glaciei. Next base: position 19,523 of record NZ_PXWF02000121.1, read on the forward strand.
CTTGATTGGTTTGACCATGCCCGCCGTGTTTCAGCTGTGTTTATATGCGGGTTTTCGGCGCCGACGCTTGATGCCCCTCGAAGGACGCGCGCCGCGCCGGCTAGGCAGCGCCTAGGCCGCGTCCTGCGCTTCGCGTTGCAGCTGCGACAGCACCAGGTGCGCGCTCGCAAGATTGGTCGCGCAGGCCACGTTGTGGACGTCGCAGGCGCGCACCAGCGCGTTGATGTCGGGCTCGTGCGGCTGCGGGGTCATCGGGTCGCGCAGGAAGATCACACAGTCGATGTTGCCCTCGACCAGTTGCGAGCCGATCTGCAGGTCGCCGCCGAACGGCCCGGACTGCTTGCGCTCGATGGTAAGGCCGAGCTCGTTGGCCAAGCGCCCGCCCGTGGTGCCGGTGGCCATCAGCTCGCAGCCCTGCAGGAAGTTGAGGTATTGCGCCGCCAGCGTGATCATGTCGTCTTTTTTCTTGTCGTGGGCGATGAGTGCGATGCGTGGTTTCATGGTGTGGGCGTCCGGTTCGGTTTAAACGGTTGATTTTTTATTTGTGAGCATGTAAATCCCCGCGAGCACGAGCGCGGTTCCGGCGAGCTGCACCGCCGTGATCGGCTCGCCGAGCACGAGCGCGCCGAGGAACAGCGTGGAAACCGGCCCGATCATGCCCGCCTGCGAGACGGTGGCGGCGCCGATGCGGCCGATCGCGGCCATCGTCATGAACACGGGCAGGATGGTACAGAATACCGCGTTCACCAGCGAAAGCCAGTACACCGGCATCGGCTGGACCAGCATGGCGGCCGGGCGCAGCACGAAGAACTGGACGATGCAGGCGGCGCTGGCCACGCACATCGCGTACGCGACCAGGCGCACCGAGCCGACCCGCTCGACCAGTTCGCCCGAGAACAAGAGGTAGAGCGCATACGCGAACGCGGCGCCGAGCACCAGCAGCGCGCCGGTGACCACCTTGGGGCCGCCGCCGGCCAGGTCGTGCGCGAACACGAGCACGATGCCGCAATACGAGGCCGCCAGCGCGATCCATTGGCCGCCGCTGATGTGGCGCTTGAGGATGAAGGTGGTCATGAGCAGCACGAAGGTGGGCGTGAGGAACAGCAACAGGCGCTCGAGGCCGACCGAGATGTATTGCAGGCCCAAAAAATCGAGCATGCTCGAAATGTAATAGCCGACCAGGCCCAGCCCGAGGATGCGCCAGCGGTCGCGCGGCGCCAGCGGTGCCTTGGTGCGCATCTGCCACAACGCGACCGCGCCGAACACGGGCACCGCCAACAGCATGCGGAAGGCGATCACGGTGACGGCGTCGATCTGGTAGCGGTACAGCAGTTTGGCCACCACCGCCTTGGCCGAGAACAGCACCGCCGCGCCGATCGCGATGGCCAGACCGGCCGCCAGCGCGGGGCGCGGAGGGATTTGCTGGGGGGCGGTGCCGGCGTTTTGACTCATGGCAAGATTGTAAAGCGAATTCGGAAAGCGGGTGCGGGGCGGCCGCCGCGCAGCCCGGATCGCGGGGCGCCCTATGGTAAAATGTTGGCCATTCGTGCACACCGTCTAAGGAAGATTCGACATGGCTGGACATAGCAAATGGGCCAACATCAAGCATAAAAAGGCCGCGACGGACGCCAAGCGCGGCAAGGTCTGGACACGCCTGATCAAAGAGATCACGGTCGGCGCGCGCATGGGCGGCCCCGACATCGCGACCAACCCGCGGCTGCGGCTGGCGGTCGACAAGGCGGCCGACGCCAACATGCCGAAAGAAAACGTCACCCGCGCGATCCAGCGCGGCTCGGGCGGGCTCGAGGGCGTCAACTACGAGGAGGTGCGCTACGAGGGCTACGGCATCGGCGGCGCCGCCATCATCGTCGACTGCATGACCGACAACCGGGTGCGCACGGTGGCCGAGGTGCGCCACGCGTTCAACAAGCACGGCGGCAACATGGGCAACGAAGGCTCGGTCGCCTTCATGTTCCAGCACTGCGGCCAGTTTTTGTTCCCGCCGGGCGTGGACGAGGACAAGCTGATGGAGGCGGCGCTCGAAGCCGGCGCCGACGACGTCATCACCGACGACGAGGGCGGCATGGAGGTGCTGTGCGACCCATTCGCCTTCGCGGGCGTCAAGGAGAAGCTCGAGGCGGCCGGCTTCAAGGCCGAGGTGGCCGAGATCATCATGAAACCAGCGACCGAAACCGTGATCGAAGGTGAAGACGGCATCCGCATGCAAAAGATCCTCGACGCGCTCGAGAACCTCGACGATGTGCAAGAAGTTTACACCAACGCCCTGATCGAAGAATAAGCCTATGAAAATCCTGGTAGTCGGCTCCGGCGGCCGCGAACACGCCCTGGCCTGGAAACTGGCCCAATCCGAACGCATCCAATTGGTCTATGTCGCGCCGGGCAACGGCGGCACCGAGCGCGACACGCGCCTAGTCAACATCGAGATCACCGACCCGGCCGCGCTGGCCGACTTTGTGGTGCAGGAACATATCGCGTTGACCGTGGTCGGGCCCGAGACCCCGCTCGCGGCCGGCATCGTCGACCTGTTCCGCGCGCGCGGGCTCAAGATATTCGGGCCCACGCGCGACGCGGCCCAGCTCGAAAGCTCGAAGGATTTCGCCAAGGCGTTCATGCAGCGGCACGGCATCCCGACGGCGGCCTATCAGACCTTTTCCGACGTGGCCCAGGCGCACGCCTACATCGACGCGCAGGGCGCGCCGATCGTCATCAAGGCCGACGGCCTGGCCGCCGGCAAGGGCGTGGTCGTGGCCATGAGCCTCGACGAGGCGCACCAGGCGGTCGACCACATGCTGGCCGACAACCGCTTCGGCGACGCCGGGGCGCGCATCGTGATCGAGGAATTTCTGAGCGGCGAAGAGGCGAGCTTCATCATCATGTGCGACGGCAAGAACATCCTGCCGCTGGCAACCAGCCAGGACCATAAGCGCCTGGGCGACCACGACGAGGGGCCGAACACGGGCGGCATGGGCGCCTATTCGCCGGCGCCGATCGTCACGCCGGCGCTGCACGCGCGCGTGATGCGCGAGATCATCAACCCGACCATCGCCGGCATGGCCAAGGACGGCATCGTGTTCACGGGCTTTTTGTACGCGGGCCTGATGATCGACGACAAGGGTGGCCTCAAGACGCTCGAATTCAACTGCCGCATGGGCGACCCGGAGACGCAGCCGATCATGGCGCGCCTCAAGAGCGACCTGGTGAACGTGATGGAGCACGCCGTCAATGGCACGCTCGATACCGTCGAACTCGACTGGGACCGGCGCACCGCGGTCGGCGTCGTGATGGCCGCTGCGGGCTACCCGGAAAGCCCGGTCAAGGGCGACGTCATCGACGGCATTCCGCCCGATACGGCCGAATGCATCGTGTTCCACGCGGGCACCGTACTATCGGGCGGCAGGCTGCTGACCAACGGCGGGCGCGTGCTGTGCGTGGTCGGTTTGGGCGACAGCGTCAAGATGGCGCAAAAGCAGGCTTACGAGACGGTCGACAAGATCCACTTCAACGGCGCGCAGTTCCGCCGCGACATCGGCTGGCGCGGGCTGAAGCACTAAGGATTGTCGTTGGGCGGAAGGCGTTTTTTTGGGTCGAGCCGTTTTAATGCACGTGGTCTTGCATTTCGCCGGAACGATCAAGCGGACTGGTCACGCCATGAGCGCCACGATTGAGCACGTGGGTATAAATCATCGTTGTTTGTACGTCCTTGTGGCCCAATAATTCCTGGACCGTGCGGATGTCGTACCCTCCCTGCAAGAGATGGGTTGCAAAGGAATGACGCAAGGTATGGGGTGTTGCTGGCTTTGCGATGCCGGCGCTGCGGACGGCTTGACGCATGGCGCGTTGAAGATTTTTTTCGTCAGCGTGGTGGCGCCGTAAGACATCTGAGCGTGGATCGCGCGATCTTCTGCTCGAATATTGCCAAGCCCATTCAGCCGCCGCGTTGGGGTATTTTCGCTCAAGCGCAAATGGCAGGTACGTCTTGCCGTAACCAGCAGCCAAGTCTTCTTGATGCAAGGCCTTGACGCGCACAAGGTGCTCCTGCAACTGGGTTACAAGGGATAGCGAGCCATACACTAAGCGAAGAGCTAAAGTCGTATAAAGTACGCACCGCCGAAGAATAGGATCATCGGGCGAGTCATGGCTGGGCTGAACGTAGCCCGCGCTTTCGGCCCAACATGGCATTCGAGTTCGCTAGACTTCGTTTCGCCAGACGCGCTGGCGCCAAGTCCAGGCATGCGCAGCTCTCAGCTTGCTGGAACTGAAGCCATTTTCGATCCGAATGTCTTCACGCTCACATGGTCAATGCGCGCCACGCGCGGCAATGGCGCGGGCATTGGACGGATGCCTGTCCGTACGATTTTCATCGCCGCGCCACAGCAGGGGCACCTTCCGTCCAGCCGCCTCGAGGCCGGCCAGCACCTTCGCGCGAAAGACCTTGGCCAGCGCCTGATGGCTGAACAGGAAACCTGACTTGTCACCACCGCGCTTGGTCCGCCAAAGCTTACGCGCGGCGTTCGATGGCGCCGGCCGGCATGATCAGATGGACGTGGGGGTGGTAATCGAGCCGGCGCGTTTTCGTGTGCAGGACAGCGATGGCGCCCGGCGTAGTTTCTTGTTTCTTGTCGATTTCGCCGAAGGTGCCCACCGTCTCCCAGCTCGCGCGCATGAGCAAGTCGTAGACGATGTTCTGGTGCGCGTGGGCAAGCGCCCGCAAATGATCGGAGCTCAGGTTCGGCACAATTAAAATTAGTGCCACTTGCGCGAAATACGGCAACGCCGTACTCTGAGCGTGTGAGAACAGTCGCCGAGACCTCAATTTTCCAGCGTTACGCTGCTGACATCTGGACTCAAGAAGAGCTGGATGCTTTCATCTATTGGATTGCGGCGCATCCAGACGCCGGAGATGTCATAAAAGGTAGTGGTGGGTGCCGAAAAGTGCGATGGTCCGCCCCTGGGCGGGGCAAGCGCGGCGGGGCGCGCGTCATTTATTTCAATGTAAGTGACGAGACCATTTGGTTACTCATCGTGTACACCAAGAACAAGTTCGATAGTTTGCCGCCATCGTTTTTGGCGGAATTAAAGCAAGGAGTCGAAGATGCCTTCTGAAATGGAAAAATTTCAACGTGATCTACTTGTTTCTGTGAAGCAAATGAAACGAGGTGAAGCTGCGCGAACCACCAAGGTTCAACTTTCTGCTGCTGCCGAAGCAAGGGCGCAGGTAGGTTTATCACAGCAAGAATTTGCTTGTCTTTTGGGTGTGTCTGCCCGAACGCTGCAGGACTGGGAACAAGGTCGAAGAGAGCCAAACGGTGCTGCCAAGACGCTCTTAAGGGTGGCCGTAGCTCATCCCGAAATCTTGCGAGAATTAGGCGGTTTTGTCCAACCATCGGTTCCAGCCGACGCCTTCGGCGCGGCTGAACAGTAACGTTGGAGTGTTCAGGCCAGCCATGCCAATCGATTACGGCTGCAGCTGACTGCTTTGGATACGACCCAAACCATCGAGGATATGGACATTCCAGGGTTCCGTCTTCATCCGCTTAAAGGCGAGATGCGTGGCCGGTGGTCCATAATTGTCAATGGTAACTGGCGGGTGACTTTTGAGCTTCGTGGCAGAAACACCTACGTCTTGGATTATGAGGACTATCATTAATGGCGATGCACAACCCTCCCCATCCCGGAGAATTAATCACTGACATCTATCTGGAGCCCAATGGCATCAGTGGACGCGCGCTTGCGGACAAGCTCGATGTCGCGCCGTCTACGCTCAGCCGGGTCCTCAAAGGTTCTAGCCGTGTCACTCCGGAAATGGCACTGCGCCTCTCAAAAGCGATTGGTCGCTCGCCTGAGAGTTGGCTTGCAATGCAGGATGCACATGACCTTTGGGTCGCTCGGCAGCACGTTAATCTCCGTAAGGTAGGCAAGCTCAAGCTGGTCGCCGTCTAAATTCTTTTTCCAGCGGGCGCCTTGAAGCACCGCTGAGCATTTGGATTGAGCCCAAAATCATCGCAGGCTTTCACCCGCGCTCGTGAAACACTCAGCATTGCCCCCCATGCCGGCACTCTGGCACGAGCAAACCGGGAACGCGCGTCGCGACTTCAGGCACGCCATTGGCGTTTGCCTATTGACTTGACCTCGCAACGGCCTACATCTCTCTAAAGAATTGCGAGTTGCTGCGGCTGCCCGGCACGCGTTGGCTGCGACCCTGGATCTCGATGTCGACGTTCTCGTTTTCGGGGCTAAACCGCTCGATCAAAGGCCCGTCTTGCCGGTCCCCGGGAACCGAACGCCGTGCGTCGCTTGCTATTCCATTACATTGTAGTTAGACTTTCCGTATGAGCACACTTCGCTTTGAATGGGATGATCGGAAAGCCGCCGCGAACCTGAGGAAGCACGGTGTTAGTTTCGAGGAAGCCAAGTCGGTTTTCGTCGATGAGCACGCAAAGCTGATCGACGATCCCGATCATTCTGTGATCGAAGATCGCTTTGTACTGCTTGGCGTAAGCAGCGCACTTCGATTGCTGCTCGTCTGTCATTGCTATCGAAGTGCCGGCAACATTATTCGCATCATTTCTGCTCGCAAGGCAAGTGCGAAAGAATCTAGATCTTATCCGTAGAGGTGGAACATGCGTGAAGAGTACGACTTCTCCGCTGCGAGGAAGAACCCATACGCGGCCCAACTCAAGAAGCAAATCACCATTCGGCTCGACGAGGAATCCATCACGTACTTCAAGTCAATTTCCGAAGAGGTTGGCATCCCATACCAAAGTCTCATCAATTTGTATTTGCGGGATTGCGCCGCCTCGAAGCGCAAGCTCAATCTTAAGTGGAAGTAAGTTCCCGATGTCGAACCGGGCTTACTCGGCAGTCACCTGAACTGTCTCTGTGCTGCACACTCGGGCAGCCAGTTGATTTGAAAGTTGCCGGTGCCAGCGCTCTGGCAGCAAACCGGGAACGCGCCGCAACGGCATCAGGCACACCATTAGCGTTTGTCTATTGACTTAGCAACGGCCTACATCTCTTTGAAAAACTGCAAGTTGGTGCGGCTGACCGGCAAGCGTTCGCTGCGGCCCTTGATCTCGATGTCGGCGGTCTCGTTTTCGCCCCGGGTTACGCGGCGAATCGCGCTCAGGTTGACCACCACCGATCGATGCACCTGCACAAACTGCTGCTGGTTGAGCTGCGCGATGAGTTCCTTCAACGGCAGGCGTATCAATGCCTCGGCGGGCTGGCCTTCGTCCCGGTAGGCGACCAAGGTGTATTTCGTGTCGCTCTTGAGGTAGTCGATATCGTCGACCGGTATCATCCGCAAGGAGCTGCCCACCGTCGCGCGCACCCAGCGCAGCGGCTCGAGCTGGTCGAGCTTTAGCCGCTTGGCCAATTGCGCCAGCAGCGCCTCGGTGTGCACCGCCGGTTGCGCCGTCTGCAAGCGCGCCTGCAGGCGCGCCACCGTTTCGGCCAGGCGCGCGGCGGTGACCGGCTTGACGAGGTAATCTAGCACGCCATGCTCAAAGGCGTCGAGCGCATATTGGTCGAAGGCGGTGACAAAAACCAAATGCGAGCGTTTGCCGATCTGCCGCGCCACTTCGATGCCGCTCAGACCCGGCATATGCACGTCCAGGAAACAAATCGTTGGCTGATGCTGCTCGAACAGCTCGAGCGCCTGCCTGCCGTTGCGCGCCTGCGCGACGATGCGCAGATCGGGCCAGGCGGCGGCCAGCCGCGCCTCAAGAATCTCGCGCAGCAGCGGTTCGTCGTCGGCAATCAGGGCGCTGATGTTTGTGGTCATGTCGGCTCGATGTCAAATTCAATGGTGGCGTGGACGCCGTGCGGCTGCGCTTCGCTCAAGTCCAGCGTCGCACTGCCGTCGTAGGCCCAATGCAGCCGTTCGCGCAGCGCCACCAGGCCGGTGCCGAGGCCCCGCCCGGTCACCTGCAGGCCAACGCCGGTGTCGGTGACGCTCAAGCGGCAACGCGCCGCGCCGCCGCTACCGGAACGCGACTCGGCAAGCAACTCGGCGTGCACGTCGATGCGGCCACCCTCCTCGCTCGGATCGATGCCATGCTGGACAGCATTCTCCACCAAGGTCAGCAGCGTAAAGGGTGGGCAAGGCAGCAGATGCACGCCGGCGCCGATGTGCAGGTCGAAGGCCAGGCGGTCGGGCATGCGCATCTGCATCAACTCCAGATACGCGCGCACCAGCTCGAGCTCCTGGCCAAGCGTGCTGGCCGAGCCATCGAGGCGAGGCACCGCGGCGCGCAAATAGGACGTCAGGCTTTCCAGCAGCAGCGGCGCACGGGGCGAGCCGGCCTCGACCAAGGCCTGCACATTAGCCAGTGTGTTAAACAGGAAATGCGGCTGCGCCTGCGCGCTGAGCAGGCGCATGCGGGCGTCGAGCGCGGCGCGCGCCATGGCGATTTCCTGCGCTTCCAAGGTCGCTTCGCGCTGGCGCACCAGCGCCGCCAGCGCGGTCCAGGGAGCGAGCAGCATGCCGAGAAAAGTGAAGGTCATAAAACCTTCGAGTCGAACGGGTTCCCGCCAGAACGGCGGCGCGCCCGGCGCCGTGCTCCAGACATAGGCGATGAACATAGCGACCGGCACCATCGCCCCCACCGCCGCAACTTGCAAGGCCCAACGCGCGATCCAGGTGGGCAGGCGCCGCGGCCATTGCTCAAACAGGCCGAAGACCAGCAACAAGGCCAGGCCGACGCCAAACACCCTGAGCACGAGAAGCGGCATGCCCAGCTCCCAGCCGAAGCTGAAAAGCAGCGTGAGCAGGGAACAAAGAATGGCGACGGTGCGCAGGCGGCGCCAAACGAACACGGCACGCCAGTTGGCCCTCGGGATCGGATCGCTTAGTTTGGCGGATTGGGCGGATGGCATCACGGCATCATACTCGATTAAATAAGGGGGTCGAAAGCGGGAAGGTCCCGGGCTCCTAGCGCCAGCGCTGCGCGGTTTTTTTGAAATAGTGGTACGCGATATAGCGCCACGGAAGCACCAGCGGGGTCAACACCACTCCCATCAAGCAGGCAAAAACGGTCTCTTCCACGCCCGGCGTCATCGTCCCACCCAGCCACATCGGCGCTGCGATGGCCAGCAGCCAAACCACTTTCCAGACCAGCTCGAAAATGAGGAGCGGCAGCAACTGCAGCGGGTAGCGCAGACCCCACAGGCAGACGATCGCGAGCCCGGTCAAGAGCGCCGCCGTTTCACCCTTGCGCTGCGCCCAAAGGTCGCTGTGTTGCAGCATCAAGGGCCCGAAACTGACCATCAGCCCCACCGTCACCAGCAGATAAAAGGCGCGCAGCAGGTTCAGGCGCCAAACGGGAATATCGTCGTTGTTCATGTAAATTATCCATTAGAAAAGGAATAGGCGGGGCGCCGTCGTGGCCCCCTTTGAATGTCGGATGAATGGTGGATTCGCTCAGCGCAGCTTGGCCAGGCTGGCTCGGGCCTCTTCGGCATTGGCCGGATTGGCCCGTTTATTGGCGATATAACGCGCGTAGGCCGCCTTGGCCTGCGCCTTGTCGCCCTTGGCCAGATAGGCGTCGCCCAGGCGGTGGTCGATCGGGTAGTCGTCGGCACCGATGAGTGTCTTGGCATGCTCAAGGTTGCGGATCGCCTGGTCCGGCTGGCCCATCGATGAATGGACCCGGCCCAGGCCGTAGACGGCGCCGGCGTGGTCGGGCTCGCTGCGCAGCAAGGTCTCGTACAGGCTCCTGGCCTTCGCCAGGTCCTTGCCGTCCGTCAGGAACACCTGTGCCAACTGCATGGTGGCACCCCGGATCTCCTCACGCATGGCCGAATCCTTGCTCGGTTTGAGGGCCGCTAATTCGCCCTCCATCTCGCCCCACCTCTTGGCTTCGCCGGCGATGTAGGCACGGATGATGCGCGCCGTTTCCGGCTGGCTGGCGCGCACGCCCGCCTCCAACTCCTTGGCCTTGGACACGCTGCCGCCCATCATGCCCGGCACCGTCAGATAGAGCTTGGCCAACTCCACCCGGGCCACAAAGCTGCCGGGGTCCAATTCGAGCGTGCGGACCCAGGACGCTTTCAAGGTGCCGACCATGCGCATGGCCTTGAACATTCCCATGTTAAGCATCTGCATGCTCAAGTTTTGCGCCTCCGCCAGATGGCAAACCGCGACCATCGGATGCCGTTCGGTGCATTGCTTGGCCTGCTTCGCGCCGGCGTCGAGCCGTTTTTCATCGCTGGCGTCGAGGAAGGTCAGCGCCAGGGACAAGGCCGCGCTGGCCTCGGCATCGCCGGCGTTGGCTTTCAAGCGGGCCTGCGCCTTCTGTTCCAGCTCCGCATACTTGCCCGCGTCTCGCAGGGGCTCCAATTGGGCGTCCTTGAAAACGGCGGCCTGGGCCGTGTCCATCGGGGCCAAGATCGCCAGCGCGGTCATGGCGGCGGCGATTGAACGTGTGCTACGGGCGGAAACGCATTGAGTTTTCATGATTGCTTGGCTCTTAAAATGGTCGGTTGAAGAAACTGGAAATAGGACAGCGGGTTTCAGATTTCCAAAGCACGGCATGATTTTATGGAGCCGGCGGCGCGCCCATGCGCCCTCTCGGACGAGTGACGGAACAAGAATGGTCAAGCGCGATGCCGCGCGATGAATGGCGGCGCAGGCCAAAAAGCGAACACCGGCGCCATTCGTCGCGCCAGGGCGTGGCTCGTCCCGGCGGGGCGTAGCCGGTCCGGTCCGGCTTGTCACGGCCGGGCCACACTGGCACAGTAGGGCCGTTACAGCACAGAAAGCCTTGTCATGAAAAAAATTGCACGCTTCTTGATGTTTTCCCTGTTGGGCCTGCTCGGCCTGCTCGCCCTGTTGGCCGGCCTGTTGGGCTATTTTGTCTACACGCCCGAGCCCGAAGAACCCCAGCTTTCCGGCAAGCTGAGCGAGGGATCCATCGAGATGGCCGGCTTGCAGCGAAGCTATCGGACCTATGTTCCCAAGAACTTGCCCAAAGGCGCGCCCTTGGTCTTGGTGCTACACGGCTCCGGCGAAGGCCCGCAACGCATTCGCGTCGGCACCGGCTATGGCTTCGAGCGCCTGGCGGACGAGCACGGCTTTGCCGTCGCCTACCCCAAGTCGTTCGCCCCGGACTGGAATGACTGCAGTTCTATAGGCGACAACATGGTAGACGGCGCCAGCGCCGACGACACGCGCTTCCTGGCCGCCCTGGTCGACAAATTGATCGCCGAGATCGGGGTCGATCCGGCGCGCGTGTTTTCGGCCGGCGTGTCGAACGGCGGCTCGATGGCGATGCGCCTGGCGCTGGAAGACCCGACCCGTTATCGGGCGGTGGCCGCTGTGCTCGCCAATGTGCCGGCGCCGCAGAACTTCCAATGCAAGCCGGTGGCGCAGACCACTTCGGTGATGATCATGAACGGCACCAAGGATCCGCTGGTGCCCTATGCGGGCGGCAAGGTCAGCCTGTTCGGGCTCTTCTTCCATAGTGGAGAGGTCGTTTCGTCGAAAGCATCGGCGCAGTATTTCGCGGATCGGAATGCGCTTGCCGGCGCCCCCGTCGTCAGCCTGGCGCCCGCCGGCGAGGGCATCAGCGTCGAGCAGGAGCGCTGGAGCAATGGTGGCAGGACCGACGTTGACCTGGTGACCATTCATGGGGGCGGGCACGGCTTGCCACAGGCATATTCGCGCCGCCCGCGGCTCTTGGGGCCGTCACCGATGGCGCCCGACGGTCCGGCCATGATCTGGGACTTCTTCGCGCGGCAGCGGCCACGAATCGCGCCCCGTCCGCAGTAGAACCTTCCCCGACCTTAGCACGGAGTAATTGATGCCAGTCTTGCAAATCGATCCCAACAGCGCCCCCCTCGTTCACGCGGCCGCAGCGGCACTCTTATACACGCATATCGGCGCCGGGGGCGTCGGCCTGCTGGCGGGCGCGGCCGCTTTTGTATTCCGCAAGGGTGCAGCCCTGCACCGCCTGGCGGGAAAGGTCTTTGCCGTGGCCATGATGGTAATGGCGGGCATCGGCGCCTGCGTGGCGCCCTTCTTGCCGACACCTGAGCGCGCCTCGGTGGTCGCCGGCGTGTTGACCTTCTATCTGGTATTGACCTCGTGGACGGCCGTCAAGCGCAAGCCCGGCCAGATCGGCCGCTTCGACTACGCTATGCTACTGACCTCGGTGGGCATCGTCATCGCCGGCGCCTGTTTTTTCTGGCTGGCCTCGAACAGCCCGAGCGGCGAACTGGACGGGCAACCGGGCGCCGCTTTTGTCATGTTCGTCATCATTGGCAGCTTGGCTGCGGTGGGCGACCTGAGATTGATTATGAATCGCGGTGTCAGCGGCGCCACGCGCGTGGCGCGCCACCTGTGGCGCATGACAGTGGCCTTGTTTATTGCTGCAAATGCACTCTTCCTGGGGCAGCCACAGGTCTTCCCGAAGGCGGTGCAAACGTCGGGCGTGCTGAACTTGCCGGCGCTTCTGATCCTGGCCTTGCTCGTGTATTGGCTCTGCCATGTCGGCTACGGCGCCCACAGGCGCAAACGGGTTGGCAAGCGGCAGGCCGCATGAGCGATCTGCCACAATGGGCATGTGTCCGTTCCCGGCATATTAAGTTTCACCATGGAGATGAAGAATGAGAAAGCTAACCATTGGTCTGGCCGCGCTTCTGGTGAGCTCGGCGCAGGCCGCAGTTGTGCGCGTGGACGTTCACCCGTCCGCGACCGCGCCTGACATCCTGGCCGCCGATTCGCCGCACATCGTCCTTGTTGAAGCAGGCAGTGCCGCCGGTGATCTCTTGCTGTGGATGCCGGGGACTGGGGGCAGCCCCCGCATCGCCGCGCGGCCGGACTTCCCGCAATTCGCGGCGCAGCAGGGCTATCGCGTCATCATCCTGTCCTACATCACCGATCAGGGCGTGTCGAACATTTGCGTTGGCAAGAACCTGCGCGGCAACCGGTCCTGCGCGGAAGACTTCCGGAACAAACGCATTTTCGGCGGCGGCGGCTTTTCGCTGGTCGCCGACCAGCCGCAGGACGCCATCGTCAACCGGTTCACCAGGATCCTGCAAAAGCTGAAGGAGACGCGCCCTGACGAACAATGGGAACAATTCCTCAACGCCGATGGCAGCCCGCGCTGGGAACGCATCGCGGTCGGTGGCCAATCCCAAGGCGGCGGACACGCAGCCTTCATCGCCAAAACCAAGCCGGTGGCGAGGGTTGTCATGCTCTCGGGCGGCTGGGACAAGAGCGCGCGAGGCGAGATCGCAAACTGGTACGGCAAGCCCAGCGCAACCCCGTCCGAGCGCTGGTACGCCACCTACCATGTCGAAGAACGCACCGCCAATACCATGGCGGAAATCAACCGGGCCCTGCGAATCCCCAGTGCCAATGTTGGCGTCCTCGACAAGCCGGTACAAGGCCCCAATGCCCACGGCGAAGGACTGTCCAATCGCGCCTACCAATCGTGGTGGAAATTCGCGCTCGGGCGCGGCGCATCGGTGTCAGAATTGCCTTGAATGGGGACATCCGCATGTTTATCAGGAACAATCCAAAGGATCATCATTCCGGCACACGCCCGGCCGGCGCCGTTGAACAATCGCGTTAAAGCTCGGACAGGATAAAACATGGAAAAGCCAACGTCGATTTCCGAGCTCAAGAGCCTCGGTCCGAAGTCCCAGGAAATGTTGGCCCGGGCCGGCATCCATTCCGAGGTCCAACTTCGGGAACTCGGGGCCGTCGCGGCCTTTGCCAAGGCCCGGTCTGCCAACCCCGGCACGAGCCTCAACCTGCTCTGGGCTTTGGAGTCCGCCCTTACCGGCATGACCTGGCAGGAGGTCTCCCGCAAGTTCCGCACCAGCCTCTTGCTCGCACTCGAGCAACATGAGAAAAACAGTGATCGGCTCTTGCCCGCCGCACAGCATTTAAAATGACCAAGTGTTCCCACAAGTGGCCCGCCCTGCGCAGCCGCTTCAACAATCCATTCAAGCCGAACCCGCCTCGCGGCCAGGCGCAACATTGAGGAGGTCGCATGACGCTCAGTCGTCTTGTTCCAATGCAGCCGGTCAAAGACATGCCGGCCAGTGTGCGGTTCTACGAGAAGCTTGGTTTTGTCGTTGAGAATCGGAAGGATGAGTGGGGCTGGGCCATGATGCGTTGCGGCGATTGCCAACTCATGCTGGACCAGTCCATCAACCTTCATGCCGGCATTCCAAGGATCTCCGTCCTCTATCTTTACCCGGAAGATGTGGTCGAATTCCATCGCCGCGCCAAACAGAACGGACTCTCCGTCGATGATCTTGAAACCACCTTTTACGGATTGACCGAGTTCCGCATTGCGGATCCAGACGGCAATCGCCTTTGGATTGGTCAAGACAAGAGCGTGCCAGGCGTCGCCTGACATGTTCAGATAGTACGAAGTGAACAGCTTCGTTCGGACAACTCTAATCGCATCCACAATTTGCGCTGCCGTCGAGCCGGTGCTGCCGGTCCAGCGCCGGCTATGTCTAGTCCGCAAGGCAGCTTAGCTTTCATCTGGGAGGCGGTACAATTTCCATCACCTTCAGGAGGCGCGTGACATGGGAAACCAACTCGAATTGCTTAAGGCCGAGGCCCTGAAGCTGACAACCGATGAACGCGCTGAGTTCGCCCAATTATTGCTTGCGAGTCTAGATGTCGATGCCGAGATCGACGATGCTTGGGCTGTCGAAACCGAGCGCCGCATTTCAGAAATCGAGCGTGGAGCAATGCAAGTCGTTCCGATCACGCAGGCGCTTGCACAGGTGCGCGCAGCGTTAAAGTGAAGCGTACGACGGGAATAGTGCGGCAGTTTCAGCAACAATGTCAAATTACTCATCCGATGGGGCGTGGTGAAAATACTCTCAGCAACACACTTTTTTCCCAACCCGTCGATGTTTGTCCGGCAGTCATTTGCCCGGCGGCCGTACCAACGGAAAGTATCCCAGCGGACAGGTAGTAATCTGGTAGGATCAATGCTCAACCGTGCGCCATCGCGTCAACGAGCCCGAGGGCGGCGGCAGTCGTGGTTCAATCCTTGGGCGGCCAGCCGCTCGTGTCAACGTGAGGTGGCAATGGAAGCGTCGCAGGAACTCGAAGCCAATTACTCCCTGACATATCCCGAGCGCCTTCGTGCTGCTTGGGATCTCACCATGGGATCGCCCTCCGCCATCTTATGGCTGTGCTTTTTTCCCGGCCTCGGCATCTTGCTGCTCTGGCTGATGACCTGGTCCGGGAGCCGCGCCACAGGATTGGATTACTTTCTGGCCTTCGTCTGCTTCGCGTTTGTGCCGGCCTTGATCATGTGGATCACCCACCGGGCGCACGTGGCGGACCGCGAAAAGGGACCGTACAGCTATCGTTTCAACGATGAGGGTATCCATGTCACGACCGCCACCTCGGAGCTGACCCATCGCTGGCCGGCGATCGTGCGCGTGCGCCAGAAGCGCGACATGCTTTATCTGTATTTCACCGCGCGCAATGCGCATTGCGTGCCGCTTCGCGTGTTTCCCGCCGGCGCCGCGGCTGCCATCGAGGGCTTGGCGAGCGCAGGCGGCGTGCCGCGTGTCGGCACCTAGGAAAACGGCGCAAAAGACCGTCCAAGCTCTCGACGCCACCCCGGCGGCAATCCCCGCCTCAATGGCGGGCTCATAGGGCGCCTATCATAAAATGGCGCGGCGGTGTACAATCCTTCCTCACTTTTTATTCCCCGAACCCCACCGATGTCATCCCCCTCCCCCGCGGCCGTCAAGGCCTGGCTGCTCGATTTGCAAGCGCGCATCGTGCACGCGCTCGAACTGGCCGACGGCAAGCCGTTCGCGCGCGACGCCTGGCAGCGCCCCGAGGGCGGCGGCGGCATCTCGCGCGTGATCGAGGAAGGCAACGTCTTCGAACGCGGCGGCGTCAATTTTTCGCACGTGATGGGCGCCAACCTGCCGCCGTCGGCCGCCGCCGGCCGGCCCGAGCTCGCCGGCCGCTCGTGGGAGGCGATGGGCGTGTCGCTGGTGCTGCACCCGCGCAATCCTTACGCCCCCACGGTGCACATGAACGTGCGCTTTTTCACCACCACGGCCGAAGGCCAGGAGCCGGTCTGGTGGTTCGGCGGCGGCATGGACCTGACCCCGTACTACGGCGACGAGGACGACGCGCGCCACTTCCACGGCACCTGCCGCGACGCCCTCGCCCCGTACGGCGCCGACCTGCACCCGCGCTTCAAGCAATGGTGCGACGACTACTTCTACCTCAAACACCGCAAGGAGCCGCGCGGCGTGGGCGGGATCTTCTTCGACGACTTCAACGCGCCCGGCTTCGAGCAGAGCTACGCGATGACGCAAAGCGTCGGCGAGAGCTTCGTCAAGGCCTACCTGCCGATCCTGATGGCGCGCAAGGACACGCCCTACGGCGAGCGCGAACGCGACTTCCAGGCCTACCGGCGCGGCCGCTACGTCGAATTCAACCTCGTCTTCGACCGCGGCACCCTGTTCGGCCTGCAGTCGGGCGGACGCACCGAGGCGATCCTGATGTCGATGCCGCCGATCGTCAAATGGCGCTACGACTGGCAGCCCGAGGCCGGCAGCGCCGAGGCCAGGCTCACCACCGACTTTTTGGTCCACCGCGACTGGCTCCAACAGTGACAATCTGCGTCGCGCTGCTGGGAGGCAGTTTCGACCCGGTCCACAACGGCCACGTAGCCCTTGCCGCACTGTTTGCGAAGCTGCTCGCGCCGGGACGGCTGCGCATCGTCCCGGCCGGCAGCCCGTGGCAAAAGAATGGTTTATCCGCGAGCGCAAAAGACCGCGTCGCGATGCTCGAACTGGCATTCGAGGCCGCCGCCCTACCGGTGGTGCTGGACTGCCAGGAGATCGAGCGCAGCACGCCGACATACACCATCGACACGCTGCGCAATGTACGCGCCGAACTCGGACCCGACGCCAGCGTCGTGTTCCTGATGGGCGCGGACCAATTGCAGCAACTGGACAGCTGGCGCGAGTGGCAGCGGCTGTTCGACTTCGCCCACATCGGCGTGGCGGCGCGACCCGGTTTCGACCTGGCCGAAGCGGCACTCCCCGCTGCGGTCACCCTGGAACTGGAGAAGCGCCTGTCACCCCTGGCGCAACTGAAGAACACGCCGTCGGGACTGGCTTACCTGGCGCACGAACTCGCAGTGGACATCTCTGCCACCCAGATCCGTGCTGCATTACAACGGGGCGAACAGGCAAACCCGCTTATACCCCCGGTAGTGCTAGACTATATTCAACAACATAATCTATACAAAATCTAATGGATATCAAAAAACTTCAATCCCTCGTCGTTGACGCCCTCGAAGACATCAAGGGCCAGGACATCAGCGTGTTCGACACCGTCCACCTGACCAGCCTGTTCGACCGCATCGCCGTCGTCTCGGGCACCTCGAACCGCCAGACCAAGGCTCTGGCCGCCTCGGTGCGCGACAAAGTCAAGGAAGCCGGCGGCGACGTCATCGGCGTCGAGGGCGAGGACACCGGCGAATGGGTGCTGGTCGACCTCGGCGACATGATCGTCCACATCATGCAGCCGGCCATCCGCCAATACTACCGCCTCGAGGAGATCTGGGGCGACAAGCCCGTCAAGCTCGGCGCGGCCAAGCGCAAGGGCACGGTCGAGGCGGCCGAGGCCAGCGAGATCAAGCCCAAGTCCAAACACCTGACCTCGACCCAGGAGGCGCCGGTCGTCAAGCCGGTCAACGAGCGCAAGTCGCCGGCGCGCAAAGAAGCCGTCGACAAGGCGTCGGTGGTCAAGCCGGCCGCGGCCAAAAAGCCAGCAGCCAAAAAACCGGCGGCCTCGAAGGCGGTCGGCAAGGTCGTCAAGGTGGCGGCCACCAAGACCGAGGAGGCGGCGGTCAAGGCGCTCAAATCGCTGCCGCCCAAGCGCGCGGCCGCCGTCAAGGCGCCCAAAGTGGCGGCCGACGCCGTGCCCGCCAAAAAGGTCATCAAGCGCGCCGTCAAGAAGACAGCGGACGAATAAGCGCGGATGCAGCTCATCATTGCTGCGGTCGGCCATAAAATGCCGGCCTGGATCGAGACCGGCTTCACCGAATACACGAAGCGCATGCCCCCCGAGCTGCGCATCGTGCTCAAGGAGGTCAAGCCGGTCGAGCGCTCCGGCAGCAAGACCGCCGCCACCGCGATGGCGCTCGAGCGCGACCGGATCGAGGCGGTTTTACCCAAAAACGTGCGCATCATCGCCCTCGACGAGCGCGGCAAGGACCTGACCAGCGTCGGCCTGTCGCAACAGCTCATGCAGTGGCAGCAGGACGGGCGCGACACCGCCTTCCTGATCGGCGGGGCCGACGGCCTAGATCCCGAGCTCAAGGGCCGCGCGGAGGGCCTGATCCGCATTTCTAGTATGACGCTCCCGCATGGCATCGTGCGTGTTATGCTTGCAGAACAATTGTACCGAGCGTGGTCGATCACGCAGAACCACCCCTATCATCGCGTCTGACAAGGCGCCCGAATCCGATGAAACCGATCGACAAAAAGATCTACCTCGCCTCCAAAAGCCCGCGCCGGCGCGAATTGCTGCGCCAGATCGGCGTCGAATTCGAACTCCTCCTGCTGCGCAACGACTCCCCGCGCGGCCCCGACGTCACCGAAGAGGTGCGCGCGGGCGAGGCGCCGCTCGACTACGTGGTCCGCGTGGCCAGCGAAAAAGCGGCGTTCGCGCAGCGGCTCGTCATGCACCGGCACCTGACCCTGCGGCCGGTGCTCGCGGCCGACACCACCGTCACCGTCGACGGCAAGATCCTGGGCAAACCGGCCAGCCTGCAAGAGGCGGTCGAGATGCTCGAGCGCCTGTCGGGCCGCACCCACCAGGTGCTGACCTCGATCGCGGTGCACCACTG
Organism: Massilia glaciei; assembly: GCF_003011895.2. Taxonomy (GTDB): domain Bacteria; phylum Pseudomonadota; class Gammaproteobacteria; order Burkholderiales; family Burkholderiaceae_D; genus Telluria_A; species Telluria_A glaciei. The sequence continues at coordinate 38,410 of NZ_PXWF02000121.1, forward strand.
GGACATGGCCGAGCAGATCACGCAGGTCTCGCAGGTGCGTTTCGCGACCCTGTCGAAGGCGACCATCAGCGCCTACTGCGCCACCCCCGAACCCTACGACAAGGCCGGCGGCTACGGCATCCAGGGCCTGGCCGGCCAGTTCGTCGAGCACATCCATGGCAGCCACTCGGGCATCATGGGCCTGCCCCTGTACGAGACGGCCGCGCTGCTGCGCAAAGTCGGCCTCCCACTCATTTAGGTCGCTCGCCAGCGTACGGGAGCGAATCGGCGCACGCCCGGCGGCGCGCCCGTGTATGATGAAAACTTGCACAATATTCACGCTGCCGACCGCCGCCGACGCCCATTCATGAACGAAGACATCCTGATCAACATCACCCCGCAAGAGACGCGCGTCGCCTTGATTTTGCAGGGCGCGGTGCAGGAGCTGCACATCGAGCGCACGCTCACGCGCGGCTTGGCGGGCAATGTCTATTCGGGCAAGGTGGTGCGCGTGCTGCCGGGGATGCAGTCGGCCTTCATCGACATCGGTTTGGAGCGCGCCGCGTTCCTGCACGTGGCCGACATCTGGGAGGCGCGCACCAACGACGGCCCGGCGGTGGCGCCGACCCCGATCGAAAAAATCCTGTTCGACGGCCAGGTGCTGACGGTGCAGGTCATCAAGGACCCGATCGGCACCAAGGGCGCGCGCTTGTCGACCCAGATCTCGATCGCGGGGCGCATGCTGGTCTACCTGCCGCAGGACCACCACATCGGCATCTCCCAAAAGATCGAAAAGGAATCCGAGCGCGAACTGCTGCGCAACCGCCTGCAGCACCTGCTGCCGGCCGAAGAAAAAGGCGGCTACATCGTGCGCACGATGGCCGAGGACGCGTCCGACACCGACCTCGCGGCCGACGTCGACTACCTGCGCAAGACCTGGGCGGCGATCGTGCACGGCGCGCGCACCAAGCCGGCCACCAGCCTGCTGTACCAGGACCTGAACCTGGCGCAGCGCGTGCTGCGCGACTTCGTGCACGACGAGACGGCCAGCATCCAGGTCGACTCGCGCGAGAATTATCTGGGTTTGGTCGAGTTCGCGCAGGCGTACACGCCGAGCGAGCTGACGCGCCTGCAGCACTACACGGGCGAGCGCCCCTTGTTCGACCTGTACGGGGTCGAGGAGGAAATCCTGCGCGCGCTGGGCCGGCGGGTCGACCTCAAGTCGGGCGGCTACCTGATCGTCGACCAGACCGAGGCGATGACCACGATCGACGTCAACACGGGCGGGTTCGTGGGCGGGCGTAATTTTGCCGACACCATTTTCAAGACCAACCTGGAGGCCGCGCACGCGATCGCGCGCCAGCTGCGCCTGCGCAACCTGGGCGGGATCATCATCCTCGACTTCATCGACATGGACAACAACGAGCATCGCCACGCGGTGCTCGCCGAGCTTAAAAAGACTTTGTCGCGCGACCGCACCAAAGTCTCGGTGAGCAATTTCTCGGCGCTCGGCCTGGTCGAGATGACCCGCAAGCGCACCCGCGAGTCGCTGGCCCACATCCTGTGCGAGCCGTGCCCGGCCTGCACCGGCAAGGGCCAGGTCAAGACCAGCCGCACGATCTGCTACGAGATCCTGCGCGAACTGCTGCGCGAGGCCAAACAGTTCAACCCGCGCGAATTCCGCATCCTCGCCGCCCAGGAGGTCGTCGACCTGTTCCTCGAGGAGGAGTCGCAGCATCTGGCGATGCTGGGCGACTTCATCGGCAAGAAGATCTCGCTGCAGGTCGAGACGGCATATCATCAGGAACAGTACGACGTCATTTTGATGTAGGCGTCTGATCATTCGTTCACATCCGAAATTGCTCGGGCGCGAAGCATTCCGCAATATAATTAAGGCAATTGTTTTTTGACAAATTTATGCTGCCAAATTTGGCCGCTTGTTTGCCGCTGAGCGTTTCCCTAATCTGGAATGAGGAATCAAGAAAATGTACAAACTGTTTTACCTGCTGGGTGCCGTATTGGTTTTGTCGGGCTGCGAGCAGAAAATTTCCACGAAGTCGCAGACTTCCGTAAAAACTACGACTGAAAACCAAAACGTCGAAGTCGGATCGGCGACCGCCAAGTTCGAGTGCACGAAAAGTTCCCTCGGCTCTTGCGACTTCGTCCTGTTTTCATCCACGTGCGTCAATGGAACCGGTGTCAATGGAAAACGCTCCATCACCTGCACCGATCAAGTGCTCGAAGAGTTTTCGCTTAAAGAAGGCGAATCCAAAACGGTCTCTCAATTACCTTCCAGCTTCAAAAGCTGTGCCACGAGTGGCACAGCACCGATTTGCGCTAAGTAGGGATTGACGCGGCCATCAGGTCGGGTCGCAAATCAAGCAGCGGCAAATAACTCACTGCGGGTCGGGGCAAGGCCCGCCATCAGGAACAATACGACGTCATCCTGACGGCGGCCGGCCTTCCGATTAGAACTTCACCTCACCCCACAACCAGGCTTTGCGCGTGTCGACGTTGCCCGTGCCGAAGGTTGTCGCCGGAGTGCCGGCCGCGCTGTAATCGGCCAACTTGGCGCCGACCAGGTAGTGCTTGCCGAACGCCTTGGTCGCCGAAATATTCCACTCGCTTCCCAGACGCTTCGAACTGAGCACGGCGGTCGGCTTGTCGGCGCGGTAGGCGTGGTAGCTGAGCATAAGGTTGGCCCCACCCGCCTTGCCGTCGAGCGACACATAGACATCGCGCAGGCCCTGCGACGGCGTGGCCAGGAACATGTCGGCCCAGCCGTTGAACGCGTGCAGCGTCGCCAATGGGGTCGAGAACGATTTGCCCGCCGCGACCAGCGCGCCACCGGCCTTGGTCCTGGCGCCGCGGTCGCCGCCGAGCACCTCGTAGCCCAACTTGACGACGGCGGTCTTGAAATCGACGCCGCCCTCGAGCAGCGCGTAGCGCGCGCGGTAGCTGACCGGGTTGTCGCCGCCGTCGGACTGCGTGGCCAGCTCGGCGGTGTACAGCAGCTTGACCGCGCCGGCCAGCGCGCCGCCCTTGAACCTGACGCCGTAGGTGTCGCTCGTGCTGGCGAGCATCGCGCTGGCGCTGTCGTAGTCGAGCAAATAGGCGTAGGCGCTCAACTCGCCCGGCTTGAAGCCCGTGTAACGCGCGTTCAAAATGGTCGAGCCCATCTTGTGGTTGCCGCCCGCCGGCCCCGCCGTCCTGGCCGCCGCGCGGTCGCTGAACACGCGGTTGACGTTGGTGATGTAGCCTGCCGTCAGCGTGGTCGCCGGCAGCGAGGTGTTGACCACCGTCACGGCGTCGTAGGTCTGCTCGTTCTGGCGCCAGCCGACATTGCCGACGAATCGGTCGTTGTCGAGCTTGATGCGCTGGCGGCCCCATTTGACGGTGGTCTTCGCAATCCCCGTGTAGCTCAGGAATGCCTGGTTGATCTCGTCCGAATCGGGGTCGGCGATGACCGCATAGCCGTTCGCGGTCTGCCCCAGCGCGCGGCTGTCGTAGTGCTTGCTGCCGAGCGCCTGGACCGACTCGGCCTCGACCATCGCGCCAAAGCCGTGGAAGGTGCCGGTGGCGTATCCGAGTCGCAGGCGCACCGTGTGCGCGCTGGCCTCGCTGGCGGTGGCCGCGCCCGTTTCCACGTCCTCGAAGCGGTACTGCACGCTGGCCGTGGTGGTGCCTTTGGTCAGCGCCGAGGTCAAGGTGTCGGCGGCCAGGGCGGGCGCGGCGAACAGCGCGGAAAGCGCGGCGAAACTTGTTGCGGTCGTTTTTTTAATGAGCATGCAATTCCCCAGTGGTCGAAAATGTCGAGCGTTCCATGGGCTTTTAGCAAGAGTTATGCCAAGTTCCGGGGGAGATCGGCGAGTTTCGTTATTTCACTATGGAAATGCATTCCTCTGGGCGGGCGGCGGCAGGCGGGCCAAACGCTTCCGTGCGCGTTTGTTGTGCGCCGCACCAATTCGGGATGTCAATACAGGGCGTTCCCATAGACGGGAATACGAGGCTTGGAGCCAGGAGGAGGAGGAGTAGGAGGAGGAGGAGGAGACCGGCGTCATCCTCGCGCATGCGGGGACCCATTCTGAGCCAGCAGACACGGGCCGCTCGAACCTTTAGGCCAGAGTATTACGGCCTAAAATTTGTATGCGACGCGTATCTGCACACTCATGATGGGTCCCCGCCTTCGCGAGGAGTCATTTCTGCCAATGGCAGGAATGACGTTGATTTTGGCTATTTGAGTTCTCGCCACACGATTTCTGAAGCGATTGAAAGGCCAAGCATTCAGGGCCCACAGCCTACTTTTTTGCGCCCCCGCCCAGCGCGTTGATGTCGCCGGTCTCGAGAATCCGTTTGGGCGCGCCGTGGCGCACCGCCGCCAGCATGGCCTGGCCGATGATCGCCGTGCTCAGCACGTGGGCCGGCATCAGTTTGCGCAGCAGCGGCAGCACCGGCTTGGTCAGCGAGTAGAACACGCGGTACGCAGCGGTCTTGGACTTGATGCCGTCGAGCGGCTCGATCATGCCCGGACGGAACATGTAGACACCCCGGAACGGCAGTTGCAGCAGCGCGTTCTCGGTCTTGCCCCGCACCCTGGCCCACATCAGCTTGCCCTTCTCGGAGGTGTCGGCGCCGGCCGCAGACACGTAGACGAAAACCATCTGCGGGTTCAGCCGCACCAGAGTGGTCGCCGCGGCAAGCGTCAGCTCGTACGTCGTGCGCGTGTATTCGGCCTCCTTCTTGCCCGACGAGCTGGTGCCAAGGCAAAAGAAGCAGGCGTCGAAGTCGCGCAATTCGTCTTCGACCTCGCTGTAGTCCCACATGTCGTCCAGCACCAGATCGCGCAGTTTCGGATGCTGCTGCCCGTTGGGCGAGCGACCCACCGTTTTGACGAGCGCCACGTCGCGCGCCGCCAGCGCCTCGCGCAGGGCGCCCTGTCCGACCATGCCAGAGGCGCCAAAAATAAGTACGTTCACCGCCTGCCCCTTAAATTCGGAATCAGCGCCATCATACACGTCCGACAATGCAGTACGATGTCTGCCAACCCAACCCGAAGGACCGGCCATGCCCCTGTTTCGCTCACTCCTGCTTTGCTCCCTGTTGGCCGCCGCTCTTCCGGCCGAGGCGCGCAAGCCCTACAACGAAGTGGGCGTGTTCGACTACTACGCGGTGGCCCTGAGCTGGTCGCCGTCGTTTTGCGCCTCGCACGACGATCCGAACCAATGCGCGCCCGGCCGCCGGCATGGCTTCGTGCTCCATGGCCTGTGGCCGCAGTTCGAAAAGGGCTATCCCGGCCACTGCTCGTCGCGCGCGCTGCCACTCGACGTGCGCAACAAATACACGTCCATCTTCCCGTCGCCCAAGATGATCGGCCACCAATGGAGCAAGCATGGCAGTTGCTCCGGGCTCGACCCGGCGGCCTACTTCACCCTGTCGGCCAGATTGCAGGCCCAAGTCGTGATTCCGCAGGCGTTCCGGCAGCCCGCCGCGCCGGTCCGCATCGGCAACGCGCAATTCATCGCGGCCTTTAACGCGAGCAACCCCGGCATGGCGCGCAACGCGGTGATGCCCTACTGCGCCGACGGTGGCCGCTTTCTGCGCGAGATTTTGGTGTGCTTCGACAAGGGCGGGCGCTCGCGCACCTGCAGCTACAGCGACCTGAAGCGCTCGTCGAACAGCTGCCGCAAGGACAGCTTCGTGATGCAGAGCGTGCGCTGAAGGCCGCGCCAAGCGTGCAGGCCCGATCGCGCGTTTGGGGCTAAGCTGATGTTTATGCAAATGTCTTGCTTACACACTTGGAGCCACGAATGAATATCCTGATGGTACTGACCTCGCACGACCGCCTTGGCGACACCGGCAAAAAAACCGGCTTCTGGCTTGAGGAATTCGCCGCGCCTTTCTATATCTTCAAAGACGCAGACGCGCACATCACGCTCGCCTCGCCCAAGGGCGGCCAGCCGCCGCTCGACCCGAAGAGCGACGAGCCCGATGCGCAGACCGAGGCCACGCGCCGCTTCAAGCAAGACCCCGCCGCGCAGCAGGCGCTGGCCGCCACCGTCACGCTATCGAGCGTGTCGGCCGACGATTTCGACGCCGTGTTCTATCCCGGCGGCCACGGCCCCCTGTGGGACCTCGCGGCCGACCCGGTCTCGATCAAACTGATCGAGACGATGTACAAGGCGGGCAAGCCGGTGGCCGCCGTCTGCCACGCCCCGGGCGTGCTGCGCGACACCAAGGCCCCCGACGGCGCGCCGCTGGTGCAGGGCAAGCACGTGACGGGCTTCACCAACACCGAAGAGGCGGCCGCGCAACTGACCGACATCGTGCCCTTCCTGGTCGAGGACATGCTCGTCAAAAACGGCGGAAAATACGCCAAGGGACCCGACTGGCAGCCCTACGTGCTGGTCGACGGCACGCTGATCACGGGACAAAACCCGGCCTCGTCGGCGCCGGCGGCCGAATTGCTGCTCAAGCAGCTCGCCGAGCGCGAACAAACAATCTGATCGCCGCCATTCGGGCACCGGCGCCGGTGCGCCGATGCCTCCCGCGCGGCAGGCCAGCAGTTCATCACGGCTGGCCCAGGGCTTCCCCCGGGGCTCCCCTTCCTCCACCCTGTCCCCCCGCCCCGCCAAGGCGCGCCGGTTTCCCGCGCCGCCCCCCAAGTTTGAAGCAACCTTGCAAACAAGGTCAAATTGCCGCCAATTCAACAGCTTCGCGCTTTTGAAACACATTCAAAATAATTTCGCGCAGGCCACAAAAAATGCGTCATTATCATTATCGGTAGCAAAATAAAAACAAATCAAGGGGGTGCACGTGAACCGCTCGAGTTTAGCGTTTGCAATTCTTGTGGGTGCCTCCTCGGCACCTTTCGCCCAGGCCCAATCGGTAACGGTGAGCTGGCCCTTGAACAGCGGCAGCACGCTCGGCGCGACCAGCAGCCAGCCGGCGCTGGCCACCGGGGGCGCCCAAATCATCGCGGGCGGTCCGCCGCCGGCCATCATGGTGTTCGACTACTGGACCGGCCAGACCCAGCGCATGTGGGCGGGCACCTCCGGCTGGTTCGCCGGCGCCGCCGACCCCGGGCGCTACCTGCAGTTCGACGCCCAGCCCACGGCCGGCAATCAATTGATCGTCACCAGCGTGTCTTTCAACTACGGCGGGGCCGGCATCGATGGCCACATCCGCGCGGCGGTGCGCTACTCGGTCAACAATTGGAGTTCATCGACCCTGCTCGCGCCGGCGCTGGCCTATCCCCGCGCCAACATGCTGGCCTACACCGCGTCGGTCTCGGCGCCGCCCGTCGCCAGCGGCAGCAAATTCTCCCTGCGCATCTACCCGTATGCGATCCTCAACAGCGTGGCGATGGCGCCCACCTTCGCCTCGCACAACACGGTGGTGCTCAATGGCCGCAATACGGCCGGGAGCAAGGGCGCCGGCTTCACCATCCGCAAGAGCACCGGCGACGGCATGGTCTTGGGCACCTATCTGTTCAACATCATGTGCAACGGCCCAGGCGGCCCCTACACCGGCCCCAACCCGGTCGCGGTGGTGGTGCCGAGCCCCGGCATGAACACCGTCAACGTGCCCGCCGGATCGGTCTGCGGCGTGACCGAGCTGCCGCCGACGGGCGGCAACTGGTCGCCGCCCGGCTTCACCGGCAGCGGCCTCAACGTCCAGGCGGGCGGGCCTTGGGAGGCCAAGGTCGGCCCGGTCACGGAGGGCGGCGGCATCTTGTTGGTCAACAACCGGCCGGGCAAAGTCGACCCGAAACAGGTCGTGTTCAATATCCGCAAACGCACCGGCGAAATCACGATCCCGGGCAGCTATCTGTTCAATATCATCTGCAACGGACCCGGCGGCCCCTACACCGGTCCCAATCCGGTCGCGGTGGTGCTGCCGAGCCCCGGCACGAGCGCGGTGGCGGTGCCCGCCGGCTCGGTGTGCGGCGTGACCGAGCTGCCGCCGACGGGCGGCAATTGGTCGCCGCCCGGCTTCACCGGCAGCGGCCTCAACGTCCAGGCGGGCGGGCCATGGGAGGCCAAGGTCGGCCCGGTCACCGGGGGCGGCGGCACCTTGTTGGTCAACAACCGGCCGGGCAAGGTCGACCCCAAACAGGTCGTGTTCAACATCCGCAAGCGCACCGGCGAAATCACGATCCCGGGCAGCTATCTGTTCAATATCATGTGCAACGGACCCGGCGGCCCCTACACCGGTCCCAACCCGGTCGCGGTGGTGCTGCCGAGCCCCGGCACGAGCGCGGTGGCGGTGCCCGCCGGCTCGGTGTGCGGCGTGACCGAGCTGCCGCCGACGGGCGGCAATTGGTCGCCGCCCGGCTTCACCGGCAGCGGCCTCAACGTCCAGGCGGGCGGGCCATGGGAGGCCAAGGTCGGCCCGGTCACCGGGGGCGGCGGCACCTTGTTGGTCAACAACCGGCCGGGCAAGGTCGACCCCAAACAGGTCGTGTTCAACATCCGCAAGCGCACCGGCGAAATCACGATCCCGGGCACCTATCTGTTCAACATCATGTGCAACGGACCCGGTGGCCCCTACACCGGTCCCAACCCGGTCGCGGTGGTGCTGCCGAGCCCCGGCACGAGCGCGGTGGCGGTGCCCGCCGGCTCCGTGTGCGGCGTGACCGAGTTACCGCCGACGGGCGGCAGCTGGTCGCCGCCCGGCTTCACCGGCAACGGCCTCAACGTCCAGGCGGGCGGGCCATGGGAGGCCAAGGTCGGCCCGGTCACCGGGGGCGGCGGCACTCTGCTGGTCAACAACCGCCCCAACAAGGACGACGGTAAGGGCACGCGCTTCACCATCGGCAAGCGCACGGGTGAGCGCGTCATTCCTGGCACCTACCTGTTCACCATCACCTGCAACCCGGCGTACACCGGCCCCAACCCGGTCGCGGTGGTGCTGCCCAGCCCGGGCGTGGCGACGGTGAACGTCGCCGCGGGGGCGGTGTGCGGGATCGTCGAGGCGCAACCGGCGGGCGGCAACTGGGCCGCGCCCAACTTCACCGGCAGCGGGCTGAACCTCGAAATGGGGGCGCCGTGGAGCGCAAAGGTCGGGCCGGTCAGCGGGGCCGCCGGCGCCGTGGTCGTCCACAACCGGCCCGGCAAGGACGATCCGAAACTGGTCGGCGTGGCGATCCGCAAGCGCACCGGCGACGAGATGGTGCCTGGCAGCTACCTGTTCAACATCAGTTGCAACGGGCCCGGCGGGCCGTACACGGGCCCCAACCCGGTCGCGGTGGTGCTGCCCAGCCCGGGCGTGACGAACGTGAACGTGCCGGCGGGCTCGGTTTGCCGGATCGAAGAACAGGCGCCGGCGCAGGGCAACTGGGACGCGCCCACCTTCAGCGGCAGCGGCCTGAACCTGGAAATGGGCGGACCGTGGGAGGCCAAGTTCGGCCCAGTCAACGCCGGCGGCGGCGCCGTCATGGTCAACAACCGGCCCGCCAAGGACGAGGGCAAGCGCGCGCGCTTCACGATCCGCAAACGCACCGGCGACAACACCATCGCCGGCACCTATTTGTTCCACATCAGCTGTACCGGGCCGGGCGGTCCGTACACGGGGCAAAACCCGGTGCCGGTCGTGCTGCCGAGTCCGGGCGCGAGCACCATCGAGGTGCCGGCGGGCTCGGTGTGCACGGTCGTCGAGGCGCAACCGACGAGCGGCAACTGGGCGGCGCCGGTCTACACCGCCAGCGGCCTGAACCTGCAGGCGGGCGCGCCCTGGGGGTCCAAGGTGGGCCCGGTCAACGGCGGCGCGGGCGTGCTCGTGGTCAACAACCGGCCGAAGGACGCCCCCAAGACGGTCCGCTTCAGCATCCGCAAAAGCACGGGCGAACAGGTCATTGCCGGCACCTATAACTTCAACATAGCGTGCTCCGGCCCGGGCGGGCCGTACACGGGCCAAAACCCCGTGCCCGTGGTGCTGCCGAGCCCGGGGTTCGCCAACGTGGGCGTGCCCTCCGGCTCCCTGTGCACTCTGGTCGAACTGCCGCCCGCCGGCGGCAACTGGGGCGCGCCGGGCTACTCCGGCAGCGGCGTCAACGTGCAGATGGGCGCGCCGTGGGAAGCCCAGGTCGGCCCGGTCAACAACAACGCCGGCGTGGTGATGGTGGCCAACCGGCCCGGCAAGGGCGACGGCAAGGAGGCCCGCTTCCAGATCCGCAAACGGACCGGCGACACCGTCATCGCCGGCAGCTACCTGTTCACGATCGCCTGCAACGGACCCAACGGTCCGTACAACACGACGGCGTCGGTGGTGCTGCCGAGCCCGGGCTTTAGCAGCGTCAACGTTCCCGCCGGCTCCCTGTGCACGCTCATCGAAACCCCGCCGGGCGGCAACTGGGGCCCGCCGACCTACCTCGGCAGCGCGGTGGGGGTGCAGGCGCTGGCGCCGTGGCAGGCCAAGGTCGGCCCCGTGCACGGGTCCGGCGGCAGCGTGATGGTGCACAACCGCCCGGGCAAGGACGAGGTCCGGCTGGTGCCCTTCCGCATCCGCAAGACCACCGGCGCGGCCATGGTGCCGGGCACCTATGTGTTCAACCTGAGCTGCAGCGGCCTGGGCGGGCCCTACACGGGGCCGCCGGTCTCGGTGGTCCTGCCCAGCCCGGGCGTGGCCAGCGCCAACGTGCCGGCCGGCTCGGTGTGCAGCGTGACCGAAGTGGCGCCGGGCGCCGGCTGGGACGCGCCCACCTTCAGCGGCAGCAATTTGAGCGTGCAGGCGGGCCCGCCGTGGCAGGCCAGCGTGGGCCCGGTCAACAACGCCGGCGGCACGCTGGTGGTCGCCAACCGGCAAAAACCGGTGGCGCTGGCCTGCAACAAATTCGTGTTCACGCCGAACCTGAACGTGGGGACCATGATCCCGAGCGCGCCCGGCGGCGCGCTCAACGCGCAAACCAACAATGGCACGGTCGAGAAATACTGCTACGGCGACTCGCCCGCCAAGTGCGCGATTTATGGCGGCCTGTACGAATGGGACGAGGCGATGGGCTACGGCGCCAGCAACAGCAGCGACCAGAGCGGTGCGCGGGTGCGGGGCATCTGCCCGGCCGGGCACCACATTCCAAGCCACCAGGAATGGGCGCGCTACGCGCACTGCGTCGAAAGCGGGGTCGCGCCGGCCGGGGCAACGCCGCTGAGCGTGTTCCAGAGCCAGACCATGTTCAACTGGATGGGCTCGGCCAATCCGGCCGAGGCGCCGGGCACCAAGATGAAGATCCCGCACGGCTCGTTCGGCTGGACCGGCAGCAACGCGAGCGGTTTCGCCGCCCTGCCCGGCGGCGCGCGCACCCTGATGCTGGGCGACTTCTCGGACGAGGGCAAATACGCCACCTTCTGGACCGCGACCGCCTCGTCGAGCGCGCGCGCGTTCAACGTGGTGCTCGACCAATTGAGCAGTTCCGGGCGCTACGGGCACAACAAGACCCCGAAGCAATATGGCATGAGCGTGCGCTGCATGCAGGACTACTGATGCGGACTGGTCCGCGAAAAGGGAGGCTATCATGAAATCCATCCAATGCATCGCGGGCGCGCTGCTGCTGTCGGGCCTGGCGGGGGCGCCGCCGGCGCCGGCGGCCGAGCCCGCGCGCCAATACGACGGGCCGCGCAAGAGCGTGGCGGTGGACCAGTTCCAGGCCACCGACGCGACCGGCGGCGCCGTCACCGCCGACGGCATGACCACCATGCTCACCAACGCCCTGGTCAGGGACGGCCGCTTCGTCGTCGTCGAGCGCCCCGCCCTGTCGGTGCTCCAGGCCGAACAGGCGCTCGGGCAGATGAACGCGGCGAACCCGGAGACGGCGGCCAAAACCGGGCAGTTGATCGGCGCGAACGTCCTGGTGCGCGGCGTGGTGACCAAGTTCCAGGCCGCCGCCAGCGGGGGCGGCCTGAACATCGGCAGCAGCGGCTTCGGCAAGCTGCTCGGCGGCATGGCCGGGCTCAAGAGCCAGACCTCGATGATGGAGATCTCCCTGCGCCTGATCGACACCTCGACCGGCCAGGTGGTCTCGACCGCGACGGCGCAGGGCACGGTGACGGCGAAGAACCTCGACATGTCGCTGTTCAATCCGAACACCGGCCTCTCGCTCGGCGGCGGCGTGTTCGAGAACACCCCGGCCGCGCTGGCCGGGGAGCAGGCCATCGTCAAAGCGCTCGACCAGATCGTGGCCGGCATGGCGGGCGTGCCCTGGTCGGCGCTGGTGATCGACACCAGCAACGGCGTGGTGTACCTGAACGCCGGCGCCGACCGCAAGATGGCGGTCGGGACCGCGCTCGGCGTCTATCGCAAGGGCAAGGTGCTCACGGACCCGGGCACCGGCGTGGTGCTCGACGTCGAGTTTGAAAAGATCGGCACCATCCGCGTCGTCGGCGTGCGCGACAAGGTGGCCACGGCCGCCGTCGAAAGCGGCGAGACGCCCGAGCGCGGCAACGTGCTCAAGTTGGACTAGCCCTCCCCACCCCAAGGACCAGCATGAAAACGATCAACCTCATCGCCGCACTGTCGATCTTCTTCTGCGCCGACGCGGCGGCCAAATGGACCAATATGTCCGACTCATGGTGCCGCAAACATGGCTTCACGCCCAAGTGCGAGGTCTGGACCCGCGCCGCGAAGGCCGACAAGGGCGACGCCAGCGCCGCCCGCGGCGCGCCGCAGCGGCTGCCCCGCGCCGGCATGACGATCTTCGACCGCTGGGGCAACAGGATCAGGGCCGACGCCGAGCCCGAAGAGGGCGACGTGCTCGCGCCGGGGTTCGACAAGGGCACGGCCACCAACAGGTAGCGCCACCGCTTCAAGGCGGACGGTTCAGGGCGGACGGTTCAGGGCGGCGCCGGCGGGAAGAACAGCTGCCTGCCGTCGCGCCGGAAGCCGGCGATTGTTTGCCGGCCCTCGGGCGAGGTGAGCCAATCGATCAGCCTGCGCGCGGCGGCGTGGTTGACGTGCTTGTGGCGCGCCGGATTGACGGCGATGATGCCATACGGGTTGAACATGCGGGCGTCGCCCTCGACCATGACGGCCAGCCCGGTGCGCGCCCCGTAACTGCTGTAGGTGGCGCGGTCGGCGATGGTGTAGGCGCCCAGTTCGGCGGCCATGTTGAGCACCTCGCCCATGCCGAGGCCGGCCGACAGGTAGCGTCCCGCCGGCGGGCGCGTGCCGATCGCCTTCCAGTAGCTTTTCTCCATCAGGTCGGTGCCCGAATCGTCCCCGCGCGAGACGAATTTGACGCCCCGCGCGGCGATCTTGCGCAGCGCCGCCAACAGGTCGCGGCCGCCCTTGACGCCGGCCGGGTCGGACGCCGGGCCGACCAGCACAAAATCGTTGTACATCACATCGCGGCGGCCGACGCCGTGGCCGGCGGCGACGAATGCGTCCTCCGCCGCGCGCGCGTGCACCAGCACCACGTCGACATCGCCGTTTCTGGCCAGCGCCAGCGCCTTGCCGCTGCCCACCGCGAGCACATGGACCGTGACGCCGTACCGCGCCTCGAACGCCGGCAGCAGGTGCGCCAGCAGGCCGGAGTTTTCGGTGCTGGTCGTGGTCGACAGGCGCAGCACGGGCGGCGCAGCGAAACAGGGCGCGGCCAATGCCAGCGCGGCCAGCAGGACGCCCGTTCGTTTGAACATTACCCTCTTCAACATTCAATCCTCGCTTTTGGATTCGATGCGGCCGTCGCGCAGTTTGAAGCGGCGCACGCCCGGCAGGTTGATCAGGTCGCGGTCGTGACAGGCCATCACCACGCTGGCGCCGGCCGCGGTCAGGGTCGGAATCAGGGCCATCACCTGCTCGCGCGCGGCGCCGTCGAGGTTGGCGGTCGGCTCGTCGAGCAGCAGCAGTCTGGGCGAGAGCACCTTGGCCCGCGCCAGCGCCACGCGCTGCTTTTCGCCGCCCGACAGGCGCGCCGGCGCGTGCGCATGCAGGTGCGCCACGCCGGCCCAGTCCATCGCCCCGCGCACCAGCGCCGCCGCCGCGGCCTTGGGCATCGCGCGCGCCAGCAGGCCATAGCCTACATTGTGCGCGACGCTGGTCGAGAACATGATCGGATGCTGGTGCACGTACACGATGTCGCGCCGCAGCGCCCGCGGATACGGCGAGAGCGCGACCGGCCTGCCGTCGAACGACACGTCCGTCGCCTCGCCCTGCTCGAGCCCCGCCAGGATGCGCAGCAAGGTGCTCTTGCCGGCGCCGTTGACGCCAGTGAGCACATAGGCGCGGCCGGCGTCGAGCGAAAATTGTTCGAGCTCGAACAGCACCCGGTCGCCGAGGCGTTTTCGCAAGCGCCCGATGCGCAGCAAGGTGCTCACGCGCGCCCCCGGACCGCGTGCGCGTCGCCTTGCAGCAGCATCAGCGCGCCGTTCATGAGCAGCGCGATGGCGACCAGCACCATGCCGAGCGCGATGCCCTGCGCGAAGTCGCCCTTGCTCGTCTCGAGCGCGATGGCGGTGGTGATGGTGCGCGTCTCGCCGGCGATATTGCCGCCGACCATGAGCGCGCAGCCGACCTCGGAGACCACGCGCCCGAAACCGCTGATGACGGCCGCCATGACCCCGAAGCGCGCCTCGTGCAGCACCGTTCCCATCACGCGCCAGCCCGAGGCGCCGTGCGTGAGCGCGGTCTCGGCGTAGCGCGGGTCGGCCGCCTGCACCGCCGCGAGCGTGAACGCGACCAGCACCGGGACCGCGATGACGCACTGCCCGAGGATCAGGCCCGGCTGCGAAAACAGCCAGTGCAGGCCGCCCCACGGCCCCTGGCGCGACAGCAGCAGGTACAGCAGCAGGCCGATCAGCACGGTCGGCAGCGACAGCGCGGCCTGCGCCAGCCAGATGGCGATGCGCCGCCCCGGAAACCGGTGGCTCGCGATCGCATAGCCGAGCAGCACCGCCGGCGGCGCCGCCAGCAGCAGCCCGGCGAGGCTCGTTTTGAGGGAGATCCAGACGATCGTCCACAGCGCCGCGTCGCCCGAGAGCAGCAAGGCGAAGGCGTCGCCGCTCGCTTGTAGCAGGGGCATCAGCTTGTCGTCGCCTTTGAATTGGTGGGCACATCCACAGCAGGTCCTGTCGAAGACACAATGAGCGCCATCATACACGCCGCGGACGGACGCAAAAAAAGCCGGCCACACCCAGGAGTGTGGCCGGCCTTGTTTGCCTCGCGGCGCGCTGTTAGCGCGTCGTCACGTAGTACTTGACGGCCGCGGCGTTCTGGGTCGCCGAGCCGGTTTGCACGATGGCGACGTGGTTTCCGTTGGCGCTATGGAATATCTTTAAACCGTAGCTTTGCGCGCTGTCGATCACCGGCAGCGAGATGGCGGTGTCGGGCAGGAACAGCGCGCCCACGAAGCGCTGGTAACTTGCCGAATAGGTACGTTCAGAGTTGTAGTAACTGTACGCCGCCTCCAGCACCAGCGCCTCGTCGATGTCGGACGAATGGCTCATCGACAGCATGCCGGTGCCGGATGTCAGCGTAAGCTTGCCGGCGTAGCGCAACGTGTCGGTGTGGAAGAAAGTGCCGAACGAGGTGAAGAGCAAATCTTCGTTATCCGACAAGAACAACGGCGTGCTCATGCCGTAATCGCCATGGTACGGGGAATCGCCCGAGACCGTCACTTTGCCGTCATTCGGACTAATGCCGAAGTACGAAATGTCGGATGGCGAAAGGCCCTGCGACATGAAGAACACCTTGTTCTTCTTCGACGCGAAGACGCCGTACTGGGTGCCATAGAAAGTCGCTTGTCCATATGCGAGGCCGATCAGGGAGTTCATGTTAACGCCGCTGTAGCCGTCGACCGCGGTCACCGATGGGTCGACCCACTGGCCGCCGGTCTGGCCGATCATGTAGATCAAGCCGGCGTTGGAGGCGAAAGCGTCGGTTTGCGATCCGCCGGTCGGGGTCGAGCGGATCAGCGTCGCCGCGTCGAGATCGACCAGGCTGACCACGCCCTCGTGCAGCACGGCGGCCAGTTTGCCGTTGGGGCTCAGCTGGAGCGACTTCACGCCCAGCGGCAGCAGCACGGTCTTGATGGCCGCCGTGAACGGGTCGACGATCTTGAGCGCGTTCGGATTGCTGGCGACCACGACCACCTTGTCGAGGCCCTTGCTGTAGCGCGCCTCAAGCGGCGCAAAGTTCAGCGCGACGCGTCCGGCCAGGCTTGCCAGCACCCGGATATTGACGTACGCGACACTCGAATTTTTTCCGTCGCTCACCGTCACGGCGGCCACGTAGGTGCCCACGAGGTCCGGCGTGAACGACAGCGTCGGCGACGACGGGGCAGCGATGGTCGCCACCGAGCCGAGCGGATGGGCGTCGATGGTCCATTGATAGGTCAGTGCCTCGCCGTCCTCGTCATAGCTGAGCGCGGCGGAGGCGGTGGTGGCGACGCCGGTCAGGATCGTGATCCTGTTCTTGTCCGTCACCGCGACCGGGGCGTAGTTGCCCACCTCGATCGACAGCGACTGTTCCGAGAACGCGCCGGCGGCGTCGGTCACGCGCAGCAGCACGATATACGAGCCGTTCTTTTCGGGCGTGATCTGCACCGAGCTGCCGCTGGCCGAGGACAGCACCGCAACGCTGCCGGCCGGCTTGCTCGTCATGCTCCAGCTGTAGACCAGGGCGTCGCCGTCGGCGTCCACGCTGCTGGTGCCGCGCAGGGTCACCACGGTATTGAGCGGCAGGCGGATCGCCGGGCCGCTCGGCAGCGCGACCGGGGTGGCGTTGCTGCTGATGGCGGCGATTGGCCGCCGGTTCTTGACCTCGATGGTCGTCACGAAGCTGCTCGACGCGCCCGCGCTGTCGGTGGCGGTCATCTTGACCACGTAGTTGCCCAAGACGTCAGGAATGATCTGGCTGGTCACGCCGCTGCTGCTGCTCAGTGCGGCGGTGCTGCCCGCAGGCTTGCTCGTGATGGTCCACGCGTAGGTCAGAGCACTGCCGTCGGGATCGGTGCTGCCGCTGCCGTTGAACGCGACCATGTAGCCGGTCGCGGCCGCAAGCGTGGCCGCGCCCCCGCCCGGTGCCGCCGTAACAGAGGTCAGAACCATCGTGACCGGCGCGACGTTGTTGGCATCGATGACGTAAATCGACTCGCTCCAGGCGCCATGCGCATCGGTGCCGCGCGCGCGCACTTTGAACACGCCTTTGACGTCGAGCACAAGGCGGCTGGTGAGGCCACTGGTGCTCATTGCGGCGTTGCTGCCGGCCGGCTTCTCAATCAGCGTCCAGGTGGTCGTGACGACGTCGCCGTCGGCGTCGGTGCTGCCGGTCGCGTCGAACACGATCGCCGCGCCGACGTTGAGCTGCTGGGTAGGCTTGGTCGCGCTCACCCCGGTGTAGGTGGCGCTGATGACAATATTGGAGACCGGTGCGGAATTGGCACGGATATTGATGGTGGCCTTTTTGTCCGTGAACGCACCCTTGCTGTCCGAGACACGCAGGTTGATCACATACACTCCGCCAACGTCCGGCTTGATTGTCTGCTGGGTGGCGGTGTCGTTGGTCAACACCATATTGCTCGTCGCCGGCTTGCTCACGATGGACCACTTGTAGGTGATCGCATCGCCGTCCGGGTCGGTGCTCCCATTCGCACTAAGGACCAACTCGGCGCCCGCGCTGGCGGTGGCGTCGGCGGTACTGCCGCCCGCCTCGACCGCGCCGGACAGCAGCATCGTGACGGCGGGCGCCGCGTTGGCGGGCGGTTCCGGAGGGGAGCTGCCGCCGCCGCAGGCCGAAAGCAGGAGCATGGCGAGGGCGCTGCCGATGGTCCAACGCCCGATGCGGGCGCCAAAATTAAGATTGGTCATAATTAGCAATGGGAAATATGTGGAGCGTGGATGATACGTTGCCAAATATTTAATAGGCTCACACAATGTCACCATTGGTTAAATAAAAACGTTTACTACACACCTAGGAGGCCTCCTAGCTGCACAACTGCAAATTCCATGTAAAAAGGCCGGCCATCCTGATGGCTGACCGGCCTTCCACATAGCAAATTGACAGTTTTTTGATGGAACTACGGCGCCGCATCCTCCGCTTGCGGTTCGAACGCCAGCCGCCCGTGCCCCGTCAACATCAAAAAATGCCTGCCGGTGCAGCGCGCCAGCAGCGCCATGCCCACCCGCTCGGCCACCATATGCCCCATCTGGGTGGTGCCCGAGCGCGACAGCAGGAACGGGATACCCATCTGCGCGCCCTTGATCACCATCTCGGAGGTCAGGCGCCCGGTCGTGTAAAACACCTTGTCGGCGCCGTCGACACCGTCGAGCCACATCAGGCCGGCGATCGCGTCGACCGCGTTGTGGCGGCCGACGTCCTCGATGAAGTACAGCAGCTCGCCCGCGCCCGTGAACAGCGCGCAGCCGTGCACCGAGCCGGCCTGCTTGTAGATCGACTGCTGGGTGCGGATCTTCTCGACGACCTTGTACACGGTCGCCTGCGCCAGCCGCGCCTCGGGCGGCAGCGCGATCTGGTCGACCTCGTCCATCAGGCCGCCGAACACCGAGCCCTGCCCGCAGCCAGTGGTGACGACCTTTTTGGCGGTGCGCTGCTCGACATCGGCGATGCCGTTGCGGGTGGCCACCGCGACCGCGTCGACCGCCCAGTCGACCTGCACCGAGACCACCTCGCCGACCGACCGCACCAGGCGCTGGTTGCGCAGGTAACCCAGCGTGAGCGCCTCGGGCGCGCCGCCGAGCGTCATCAGGGTGACCAGTTCGCGCTTGTCGACGTACACGGTCAACGGCCGCTCGGCGGGAATCGCGATGCGCGAGACGCGCCCGCGTTCGTCGAGCACCTCGACCTCGTGCGTGAGGCTGGCGCTGGCCTTTGACAGGACCGGCCGGCGCCCGGACGCGGACGCGCGCGCGCGCGTCACGGCGCCAATCCGCGCAGCACCTGGCCGCCGCCAAAGCTGCCCTGCGCCGCGACCTCGCCGCCGAGCTTGACGCGCACGGCGCAGTATTTGAACTCGGGGATCTTGCCGAACGGGTCGAGCGCGGCGTTGGTGAGCTTGTTGATGGCCGCCTCGTAGTAGCAGAACGGCACGAAGATCGCCCCGCGCGGCGAGCTGTCGTCGGCGCGCGCGTACAGCACCACCTGCCCGCGGCGCGAGGCGAGCGTGACCACGTCGCCCGGCCGCCCGCCCAGCGCCGCCAGGTCGAGCGGATGCACCAGCGCCACCGGATCGGGCTCGATCGCGTCGAGCGCGGCGCTGCGCCGGGTCATGCTGCCGGTGTGCCAGTGTTCGAGCTGGCGCCCGGTGATCAGCACCATCGGGTACTCGGCGTCGGGGCGCTCGTCGGCGGGGATGATATCGGCCGGCACAAAGCGCGCGCGCCCCGACTCGCGCGGGAAGGTCTCGGTGAACACCACCGGGGTGCCCGGGTCGCCCTCTTGCGTGCACGGATAGGTCACCGCGTTCTCGCGCTCGAGGCGCTCCCAGGTGATGCCGCCGATGCTGGGCATGGTGCGGCGCATCTCGTCGAACACCTGCGAAACGTGGGTGTAGGCCCAATTGAGGCCGAGCCGCACGGCCATCTGTTCGATGATCCACAGGTCCTGGCGCGCCTGGCCCGGCGGTTCGAGCGCCTGGCGCCCGATCTGCACCAGCCGGTCGGTGTTGGTGAAGCTGCCCGTTTTTTCGGGAAACGCGCTGGCCGGCAAAATCACGTCGGCTAGGTAGGCGGTCTCGGTAAGGAATATGTCCTGCACCACCAGATGCTCGAGCGCGGCGAGCGACTCGCGCGCGTGGTTGGCGTCGGGGTCCGACATGGCCGGGTTCTCGCCCATGATGTACATGCCGCGGATCTCGCCGCGTTTGATCGCGTGCATGATCTCGACCACGGTCAGGCCGGGCCGGTCGTCGAGCGTCGCGCCCCACGCCTGTTCGAACTTGGCGCGCGCGGCCGGGTTGTCGACCCGCTGGTAGTCGGGGAACATCATCGGGATCAGGCCGGCGTCGGAGGCGCCCTGCACGTTGTTTTGCCCCCGCAGCGGATGCAGGCCGGTGCCGGGGCGGCCGATCTGGCCGGTCATCAGCGCCAGCGCGATCAGGCAGCGCGCGTTGTCGGTGCCGTGGATGTGCTGCGAGATGCCCATCCCCCACAGGATCATCGACGCCTTCGAGGTCGCGTACAGGCGCGCCACGTAGCGGATGGTGTCGGCGTCGATGCCGCAGATAGGCGCCATGAGCTCGGGGCTGTAGCCGGCCACATTGGCTTCGAGCTCGGCGTAGCCGATGGTGCGCCCGGCGATGAATTCGCGGTCGACCAGGCCCTCGGCGACGATCACGTGCATCATCGCGTTGAGCAGCGCGACGTCGGTGTCGGGCTTGAATTGCAGGTAGCGGTGGGCGCTGCGCGCCAGCTCCGAGCGGCGCGGGTCGATCACCACCAGTTTGGTGCCGTTGCCGATCGCGTTCTTGATCCAGGTCGCCGCCACCGGGTGGTTGACGGTCGGGTTGGCGCCGATCACGATCACCACCTCGGCGCGCGTGACGTCCATCACCGGGTTCGACACCGCGCCCGAGCCGATCCCCTCGAGCAGCGCCGCCACCGACGAGGCGTGGCACAGGCGCGTGCAATGGTCGACGTTGTTGCTGCCAAAGCCGGTGCGCACCAGCTTTTGGAACAGGTAGGCTTCCTCGTTGCTGCCCTTGGCCGAACCAAAGCCGGCCAGCGCGCGCCCGCCGCGCGTGTCGCGGATGGCGGCCAGCGTGCCGCCGGCCAGGGCGAGCGCCTCGTCCCAACTGGCCTCGCGGAAAACCTCCATGACGCGCTCCGGGTCCATCACGAAGTCGCCGCGCTTGGGCGGGGCGTCGGCGCGCCGGATCAGCGGCACCGTCAGGCGGTGCGGGTGGTGCGCGTAGTCGAAGCCGTAGCGTCCCTTGACGCACAGGCGCGCGTGGTTGGCCGGGCCGTCGCGCCCCTCGACGAAGGCGATCTTGTTGTCCTTGACGTTGTAGGTGAGCTGGCAGCCCACGCCGCAATACGGGCACACCGAGTCGACCCGCTTGTCGGGCACGGCGAGCGCGGCGCCGCGCGCCGGCATCAGCGCGCCGGTGGGGCAGGCCTGCACGCATTCGCCGCAGCCGACGCAGGTCGAGTCGCCCATCGGGTCGTCCATGTCGAACACGATCTTGACCTGGTCGCCGCGCAGGGCGAGCCCGATCACGTCGTTGACCTGCTCGTCGCGGCAGGCGCGCACGCAGCGCGTGCACTGGATGCAGGCGTCGAGGTTGACCGTGATGGCCGCGTGCGAGGCGTCGCGCGGCGGCTGGCCGCGCGCGGCGAAGCGCGGTTTGCCCACGGCCAGCTTGCCGGCCCAGAAGTCGACCTCGTTGTGGCGCGTGTAGGCGGTCTCGGGCATGTCCGCGAGCAGCATCTCGAGCACCATTTTTTGCGCCGCGAGCGCGCGCGCGCTGTCGGTGCTGACCTTCATCCCGGCGGCCGGGTAACGGCAGCACGAGGGCGCCAGCACGCGCTCGCCGTCGATCTCGACCATGCAGGCGCGGCAGTTGCCGACTTCCTCGAGGCCCGGCTTGTAGCACAGGTGCGGGATCTCGATCCCTTCGCGCCTGGCCACCTCGATCAGGGTCTCGTTGGCGTGGGCGGCAACGCTGCGGCCATTGAGTTCGATGCTGACCGTGGCGCCGCGCCTGGCGGCCCGGTTCAGTCGCGTGATCGCGTTCATGGCTGCTCCAGCTCTTGCGGGAAGTACTTGACCACGCAGTCGATCGGATTCGGGGCGGCCTGCCCCAGCCCGCAGATCGAGGCGTCGCGCATGACCTGCGACAGTTCGGCCAGCAGCTTGGTGTCCCAGAGCGGCTGTTCGATCAGGGCCAGCGCCTTGGCCGTGCCCACCCGGCACGGGGTGCACTGGCCGCACGACTCGTGCTTGAAAAAGCGCAGCGTGTTGCGCGCGGCCGCTGCGGCGGTGTCGCGGTCCGACAGCACCACCACCGCGGCCGAGCCGATGAAGCAGCCAAACGGCTGCAAGGTGTCGAAGTCGAGCGGAATGGCACCCAGCGATGCCGGCAGGATGCCGCCCGAGGCGCCGCCCGGCAGGTAGCCATAAAACCGGTGGCCCTCCTGCATGCCGCCGCAATGGTCGTCGATCAGTTGCTGGACCGTGATGCCGGCCGGCGCCAACTTGACGCCCGGCGCGCGCACCCGTCCCGAGACCGAGAACGAACGCAGCCCTTTTCGACCGTTCAGGCCGTGGCCGCTGTACCAGGACGCGCCCTTTTCGACGATCTCGCGCACCCAGTGCAGCGTCTCGAAATTGTGCTGGAGCGTCGGGCGCCCGAACAGCCCGACCTGCGCCACGTATGGCGGGCGCAGGCGCGGCATGCCGCGCTTGCCTTCGATCGATTCGATCATGGCCGACTCCTCGCCGCAGATGTAGGCGCCGGCGCCGCGCCGCAGCACGATGGCGGGCATGCCGGCGAGCGGCGGATCGGCGCGCAGGGCGGCCAGTTCGGCCTCGAGCAGCGCGCGGCAGCCGTGGTACTCGTCGCGCAGGTAGATGTAGATGGTGTCGATGCCGGCCGCCCAGGCCGCGATCAGCGCGCCCTCGATGAAGCGGTGCGGGTCGCGCTCGAGGTAGTGGCGGTCCTTGAAGGTGCCCGGCTCGCCCTCGTCGATGTTGACGGCCATCAGGCGCGGGCCCGGCTCGGCGCGCACGATGCGCCATTTGCGCCCGGCCGGAAAGCCGGCCCCGCCAAGGCCGCGCAAACCCGAGTCCTCCATCGTCGCGAGCACCGACTCGAGCGTGCGCACGCCGGCGGCGCAGTCGCGCAGCAGCGCATAGCCGCCTTGCGCGCGGTAGGCAGCGTAGCCGGTGTACGGCGCCGGCTCATGCGTGGTGTGCCCGCCCGCCACCGCGGCGGCGACCGATTCACAACTGGCCTGTGCCAGCGGATGCTGGCCCACCACCGCCGCGGGCGCCTGCTCGCAGCGGCCGAGGCACGGCGCGCCGAGCACGCGCACCCCGGGCCCGAGCATGGCGGGCAGCCGCGCCAGCAGTTCGCGCGCGCCGGCCATTTCGCACGACAGGCCGTCGCACACGCGCACCGTCAGCGCGGCCGGCGCAACTTCGCCCTCTTTGACGACGTCGAAGTGGTGGTAGAACGTGGCGACCTCGTAGACCGCGGTTTGCGGCAGCTTGAGCTCGTGCGCCAGCGCTGCCAGATGCGCGCTCGACAGGCTGCCATGCGCGTCCTGGATCTTGTGCAGGTGTTCGATCAGCAGGTCGGGCTGGCGCCCCGCGCCGCCGAGCAAGGCCTGCACCTCGCGCAGCGCCTGCGGATCGACGCGGCGCCCTTTCGGCGCCTCGCGCTTGCGCTGGCGCGTGCTGCCCTGCACCGCGATCGGAATGATTGTGTTCATGCTGTCCCTGAAGGTTGAAGCAAGCCGTCTGTCCGTCGCATTATAAGCCTGCGCCCCAAGGATTTCACTGATGTTGTACAGACAGCTTTTTGGCATGCCCGAACTCCAGGCACTAAGTCCGGCAGCCTCCTGGCAGCATCGGCCGCAGCGCCTGCCACACCATGCCGCTGTCCATCTTTTGCATGCAGTCGTGGTGGCCCAGCGGACATTCGCGCTGGCGGCACGGCGCGCACGCGAGCCGCAGCGAGAGCGACCGCGCGATGTCCGAAAACGGCGGCGCGTGGTCGGGGTCGGTCGGGCCGTACAGCGCGATCACCGGGCGGTTCAGCGCCGAGGCGATGTGCAGCAGCCCGGAATCGTTCGACACCACCGCGTCGGCGCGCGCGATCAGCGCGACCGCCTCGTCCAGCCGGGTGGCGCCGGCCAGGTTGAACACGGCCTGCGGGCGCGCATGGGCGACGATCTCGTCGCACACGTCCTTGTCCTTGGGCGAGCCGAGCAGCGCCACCTGCGCGTCCGGGTTGGCCTCGACTATGGCGACGGCGAGCGCGGCGAAGTGGCCCGTCGGCCAGCGCTTGGCGGCGCCGAATTCGGCGCCCGGCGCGAACACCACCAGCGCCCGATCGCGCGCGATGCCGGCGCGCGCGCAGGCGGCTGCGATCTGCTCCTCGCCGACCCGCAGGCGCGGGCGCGGCACGTCGGTGCGCGGGGGCGCTTGCGGCGCCTGCGCCAGCGCCGCGTAGAACGGCACCATCGGCCGCGGCGGCGCCGTGTCGTGGTGCATCACATTGAGCAGGCCGTAGCGCATCTCGCCCTTGTACCCGACCCGCACCGGGATCCCGGCCAGCCAGGGGATCAGCGCGTACTTGAGCGTGTTGGGCAGCACATAGGCGTCCTGGTAGCCGCGCGCGCGCAGCACCCTGGCGTACTTCCAGCGTTCTTTCAGTTGCAGCGGGCCGTGCTTGAACGGCGTCTCGAGCACGCTGTCGACTTCGGCCATGGCGCGCCACACCGGCGCCACCGAGGGCGGCGCCAGCACGTCGATCGGGCGCCCCGGATGGCGCCGCGCCAGCATCTGCAGCAGCGGCTGCGCCATCACGGCGTCGCCGATCCAGTTGGGCGAAATGACGAGGGTGCGCGCGGTGCTCATGCCACCTCGGCCGTGGCGAACTGGAGCCGGTACAGGTTGGCGTACATACCGTTGTGGGCCAGCAGTTCGTCGTGGCGGCCCGCCTCGACGATGCGGCCCTGGTCGACCACCACGATGCGGTCGGCCCGCTCGATTGTCGAGAGCCGGTGCGCGATCACGATCGTGGTGCGCCCGGCCATGAGGGCGTCGAGCGCGGCCTGCACCGCGCGTTCGGATTCGTTGTCGAGCGCGGAGGTGGCCTCGTCGAGGATCAGGATCGGCGCGTCCTTGTAGATCGCGCGCGCGATCGCCACGCGCTGGCGCTGCCCGCCCGACAAGCGCATGCCGTTCTCGCCGATCGGCGTGTCTAGCCCCTCGGGCAGCGCCGCGACCACCTCGGACAGGTGGGCCGCCCTGACCGCCGCCAGCAGGCGCGCCTGGTCGACCGTCTCGACCCCGTAGGCGATGTTGGCGCCGAGCGTGTCGTCGAACAGCACCACGTTCTGGCCCACCATCGCCAACTGGGCGCGCAGGCTGGCCAGGGTGATGTCGCCGTAGGGCACGCCGTCGAGCAGGATGCGGCCGGCGTCGGGTTGGTAGAAACGGGTGAGCAGGTTGACGAAGGTCGACTTGCCGCCGCCCGAGACGCCCACCAGCGCCACCGTCTGGCCCGGCAGAACCTCGAGCGAGACGTCGTTCAGCGCGAGCGGGTTTTTGTCGGAGTAGCGGAACGAGACGTGTTCGAGCTTGAGGTGGCCGCGCGCGCGTCCGAGCACGGTGGCGCCGGTGTCGGTCTCGATCGGGGCGTCGATCATGGTGAACACCGTCTCGGCCGCGGCCATGCCGCGCTGCATCGGGCCGTTGACCTCGACGAGCGCCTTGAGCGGCTGCAGCAGCATCAGCATCATGGTGATGAAATTGGTGAATTGGCCGACCGTCATGTCCGAGCGGATCGCCATCACGATCACCACCGACACCGCCAGCGCGGTGCAGATCTGGGTGATCGGCACGGTGGCGGCGGCGGCCACCGTCATGCGCTGCGAAAAACCGCGCAACGCCTCGCTGCGGGTCTCGAAGCGCCTGCCCTCGTAGCGCTCGCCCGAGAAGATGCGGATCACCTGGTGGCCGCGCGCGGCCTCCTCGACCACCTGGGTCATCTCGCCGGTGACGCGCTGGTTGTCGCGGTTGAGGCGGCGCAGCCGTTTGGTGGTGGTGCGCACGATCACGGCCGTGAGCGGCACCACCACCAGCGCGATCAGGGTCAGGCGCCAGTTGAGCCACAGCAGCGCGCCGAGCAGGCCGACCACCACCATGGTGTCGCGCACGAAGGCGAGGAACACCGAGTTGATCATGTCGACCACCTGGCGCACGTCGGCGATCACGGTGTTGATGATCCTGCCGGTCGACTCCTCGTGGAAGCGCGCCACGGGCAGGCGCAGCAGGCGGTCGAACACCATCCGGCGCAGGTCGTTGAGCACGCGGCTCATGACCCAGTTGTTCAGATAGGCGGTCGAGAAGGTGCACAGCCCGCGCAGCACGAAGATCGAGAGCAGGATCAGCGGCACCAGCCACAGGCTGAACTCGACCTTGTTCGGGCCGATGCCCTTGTCGAGCAGCAATTGGAGCGCGTAGCCGAGCATCGGCTGGGTGGCGGCGGTGCCGGCCATGGCGAACAGCGCGAGCACCGCGCGCGAACGGTAGGGGCGCACCAGCGCGCTCAGGCGTTTGGCGATGACGCTAGTTTCCATCATTTTCTTTCGCGATCAGGCAGCAGCCCATGTTTGATTGGCAAAGAAATCGCCGGGTTTGTCGGAAGCGGAGCGCAATTTTCGCATTAATGCCGCCACAAAGGTGGAAATGAAAGATGGAAATGAAATGTGGAAATGCAAAGAACGGCCACGGGCGGCGACGAGTGGCAAGGCGGACCAGCCCCGCCCGCGCCGCGGCGGCGCCGCCAAACACGCGCACGCCTACGCCAGCGCAAGGGCGCCCCGCGCCGATCTTACTAGACTCTCGGGACCACTTTCGCGCGCCCCCCCCTGCCCGCTCATCACCATGCCAGCGATCATCATGCCAGCCATCACCACCCTCGCCCCGACGCTGCCCGAGCGCCTCAGCGCCACCTGCGTTTTGCTCGCGCTGTTTTGCATCCCGTTCTCGACCGCGCTCACAAATGTCTTCGTCGCAACGAGCCTGCTCCTTTTCGTGTTGGCGCTGGGCGCCAGCGCGGCCCTGCGCGCGCAGGCGCTGCGCGCGCCCCCCGCACGCCTGGCGCTGGCCCTGCTCGCCTTGCTGGTCGTCGCCAGCAGCTGGTCCAACGCCCCCGCGCCCGACCTCGTCAAGGCGCTGGGCAAATACGCCAAGCTGCTGCTGTTGCCGCTTGCCATCACCCTGGCCTGGCGCTCGCCCGCGCTGCCGCGGCGCGCCCTCCATTGCTTTCTCGCCGGGGCCGGCGTGCTGGCGCTGGCGTGCTACCTGGCCTACTTCGAGTTGATGCCCAGTTCGCGGCTCGGCTGGTGGCGCGTCGGCGACGCCGGCAACGCGTTCGCGTTCAAGAACCACATCACGATCGGCATCCTGCTCGGTTTCGCCGCCGCGCTGAGCCTGCTCAAGGCGAGCTACGACACCGGGCGCGCGCGCCTGCTGGCCATCGCGGCGGGGATCGGCTTCGGTTTTCCGGTCATTTTCCTGATGCAGGGCCGCACCGGCTACGTGGCGCTGTTCGTCGGCCTGGTCACCCTGCTCCTGCTGCGCATGCGCCTGACGGCGCCGCGCGCGGTCGCCGGGGTGGGCGCCATCGTGCTGCTGTTCGCGTGTTTTTATGCGGTCTCGGCCAATTTCAAGCTGCGCACCGACGCCCTCATCAGCGAGGTGCGCACGGTCGACGCGCGCACCCCCAACGGCCAGCGGGTGAGCTTTTTGCAGGTCGGCGCGCGGATGATCGCGGCCGATCCGGTGTTTGGCCGGGGCACGGCCTCGTTCGCCGAAGCCTACGCGCCCACCGCGCGCCGCACCTGGCCGGAGGGGTCTTTCCAGGCCGGGGTGCGCTACCAGCCGCACAGCGAATTCTTGCTCATCGCGGTGCAGCTCGGCTTGCTCGGCACGCTCCTTTACTTCGCCCTGCTCGGCGCGATCGGCAAGGCGGCATTGCAGGTGCGCAATCTCGAGGCCGACAGCCTGGCGCTGCTGTGGGCGATCTACGTGTGCGCGTCGGCGTTCAACAGCTTGCTGTGGGATCCGACCGAGGGCTACTGGTTCCTGCTGCTGGCCGGCTGCCTGTATGCGAGCGCCACACGCTTCCAAAGACAGGCGGCGCAGCTTGCCTGAACCCTTGCCGGCATCCCCTTGCCCTCCCACACCATGCGCCAGGCGCCACGCATTTCGCTCGTCATCACCACCTACAACCGGCCCGACGCGCTCGAGCTTGTGGTGGAGGCATGTTTCGGCCAGAGCGAGCGCGGCTTCGAGATCATCGTCGCCGACGACGGCTCGGCCGAGGCCACGCGCGCCTGCGTCGAACGGCTGCGCTCGCGCGCGCCGGTGCCGCTGACGCACGTGTGGCAGGCCGACCAGGGATTCCGGGCGGCCATGGCGCGCAACCGCGGCACGCGCGCCGCCAGCGGCGACTACATCGTGTTCCTCGACGGCGACTGCGTGCCGCAACGCGATTTCGTCGCGCTCCACCGGGCGCTGGCGCGGCCGGGGTTTCTGGTGTCGGGCAGCCGGGTGCTGCTCAGCGAAGGGTACACGGCGCGCGTGCTGGCGGAAGGAATCGATCTGCACCTGCTCGGCGTGGCCGACAAATTGCGCCTGCGGCATGCGGGCGCCATCAACAAGGTGCTGCAACTGCTGTGCAAGTGGCCCGACGCGGGGCGCGCGAGCAAGCGTTTCACGTGGCGCCGCATCAAGAGTTGCAATCTTGGCGTGTGGCGCTCGGACTTGTACAAGGTCGACGGCTTCGACGAGGGCTTCCTCGGCTGGGGGCACGAGGACGCCGATCTGGTGCTGCGGCTGTTCAACGCGGGCGTGATGCGCAAGGATGGCGCGTTCGCGACCGAGGTGTTCCATCTATGGCACCGCGAGGCGCGGCGCGACCTGGCCTCGAGCAACCTCAAGCTGGTGCGCGAGCGCGCGGCCGACAAGACGGTGCGCGCGGCGCGGGGTTTGAGTTCGCATGAATGAAGCCGCTGCGGCCCTAAACGAGTCGTGCCGCGTAGGCCGCCGGTCTGAATGGGCGAACCTCGCATAAATGCAAGCTCAGCATGGGGCAAACGCATGCGTTTGCGCGTTCGCGGGGATGACGACCAATTCTGCCACGCTCTAGTACTCGACCCTGACCTCGCGCGCGCCAAGGCCCCGCTCGAGCGCGAGCGTGAGCGCGTCGGACGGCGCGACCCGCCACTCCTCGCCGAACTGCAGCGTGCAGTCGACCCCCTGCGGTTTTAGCCGCATCAGCACCGCCAGCCCGGCCGGATTGCGGTGCGGCTGCAGCACCTCGGCGATCTTCGACGACGGCACCGGGGCCGGCAGGAACATGCCGAAATGGCTGCCGTACTGCACCCGCGAGGCGGTCAGGTCGAACACCTTCTCGGCCGTGATGCGCAGGCCGCCGTTGAAGCGGTCCTCCGACACCTTGCCCACCACCAGCAGGAACTCGTCCTCCTTGAACATGCTCTTGTTGGCGTCGAACACCTCGTTGTAGACGGTGACCTCGACCACGGCGGTCTTGTCGTCGAGCGAGACGATCAGTATCTTGCCGCGCTGCGTCATCTGGGTGCGGATGCCGGTGATCACGCCGCACATCATGCGCGGGTCGCGCGACGGCTCGAGGTCCTTCAGCTTGGTGCGCGAGAAACGGCGCGCCTCGACCGCGAACGAGTCGAACATGTGGCCCGACAGGTAGAAGCCGAGCGCGATTTTTTCCTCGGACAGCTTTTGGCGGTCGGTCCACGGGGTCGCCTTGACGTACTCGGGCGGCGCGACCATGTCGCTGTCGTCGCCGCCGAACAGGCTGACCTGGTTGATCGAGGCGTGCGCCTGGTCGGCGCATTCGACCGCGAACGCGACCGAGGCGAGCAGGATCGCGCGGTCGACCTTGAAGCAGTCGAAGGCGCCGGCGCGGATCAGCGACTCGATGGTGCGCCGGTTGATCTGCTTGCGGTCGACCCGCTTGCAAAAGTCGAACAGGTCGGTGAAGTGCCCGCCGGCGGTGCGCGCGGCGATGATCGCCTCGATCGCGCCCTGGCCCGAACCCTTGACCGCGCCCAGCCCGTAGCGGATGTTGGTGACGCGCTTCTTGCTCACCGACGGCGCCTCGCCCTCGGGCGTGAAGCGGTAGTCCGAATGGTTGACGTCCGGCGGCAGCAGCGTCAGGCCGCAGATGTCGAGCGAATCCTCGACCAGGATCTTGATCTTGTCGGTGTCGTCCATCGCCAGCGACAGGTTGGCCGCCATGAACGCGGCCGTGTGGTGCGCCTTGAGGTAGGCCGTGTGGTACGACAGCAGCGCGTAGGCGGCCGCGTGCGACTTGTTGAAGCCGTAGCCGGCGAACTTCTCCATCAAGTCGAAGATCTCGTCGGCCTTTGCGGCCGTCAGGCCGTCCTTGGCGGCGCCGGCGCGGAAGATCTCGCGGTGTTCGGCCATCTCCTCGGCCTTCTTTTTACCCATCGCGCGGCGCAGCATGTCGGCGCCGCCGAGCGAGTAGCCGCCCACGATCTGCGCCATCTGCATGACCTGCTCCTGGTAGACCATGATGCCGTAGGTCTCGGACAGGATGGACTCGGTGCGCGGATCGGGATAGTCGAATTTTTCGCCGTGCTTGCGCTTGCAAAAGTCGGGGATCAGGTCCATCGGGCCCGGACGGTACAGCGCCACGAGCGCGATGATGTCCTCGAAGCGGTCGGGGCGCGCGTCCTTGAGCATGCCCTGCATGCCGCGCGACTCGAGCTGGAACACGGCGACCGTCTTGGCCTTGGTCAGCAGCTCGTACGAGGCCTTGTCGTTGAGCGGCAGCTTCTCGAGCGCGAAGTCGGCGTTGGCCGGGTCGAGCTGCTTGATGTAGCGCACCGCGCGGTCGAGGATGGTGAGCGTGGTCAGGCCCAAGAAGTCGAACTTGACCAGCCCGACGGCCTCGACGTCGTCCTTGTCGTACTGCGACACCACGCCCGAGTCGCCGCCCTGGGTGTAGAGCGGGCAGAAATCGGTCAGCTTGCCCGGGGCGATCAGCACGCCCCCGGCGTGCATGCCGATGTTGCGGGCGATGCCCTCGACCTGCTGCGCCAGCGCCAGCAGCTGCTTGACCTCGTCCTCGTTCTCGAGCCGCTCGGCCAGCATCGGCTCCTCGGCGATGGCGTCGGCGATGGTGACAGGCTTACCCGGCTTGAACGGGATCAGCTTAGAGATGCCGTCGCAGAAGTTGTAGCCGAAATCGAGCACCCGGCCGACGTCGCGGATCGCGCCCTTGGCCGCCATGGTGCCGAAGGTGGCGATCTGCGAGACCGCCTCCTTGCCGTACAAATCCTTGACGTGCTGGATGACGCGGTCGCGCCCCTCCTGGCAGAAGTCGATGTCGAAGTCGGGCATGGAGACCCGTTCCGGATTGAGGAAGCGCTCGAACAGCAGGTTGTACTGCAGCGGGTCGAGGTCGGTGATGAGCAGCGAATACGCCACCAGCGAGCCGGCGCCCGAGCCGCGGCCCGGGCCCACCGGCACCCCGTTCTCCTTGGCCCAGCGGATGAACTCGGCCACGATCAGAAAGTAGCCCGGAAAGCCCATGTTGCTGATGGTGTCGGTCTCGAACTTGAGGCGGTCCTCGTAGCGCGCGCGCTGCGCCTCGCGCTTGGCCGGGTCCGGATACAGGTGGACCAGGCGCTGTTCGAGGCCGGCCTTGGACTCCGAGACCAGGAACTGGTCGATCGTCATGCCGGGCGGGGTCGGGAAGTTCGGCAGTTGTGGTTTGCCCAGCGTGAGCACCACATTGCAGCGTTTGGCGATGTGCACCGAGTTGGCCAGCGCGCCGGGCATGTCGGCGAACAGCTCGGCCATCTCGGCCTGCGACTTGAAGCGCATCGACTCGTTGAAGCGCTTGACGCGCTTGGCGTTGGCCAGCATCTCGCCCTCGGCGATGCAGGTGCGCGCCTCGTGGGCGACGAATTCCTCGGGCGAGAGGAACTGGATCGGGTGGGTCGCGACCACCGGCAGGCCCAGTTTGGCCGCCAGCGCCGCCGCCTGGCGCACCTGCGCCTCCTGGTTCGGCTGGCCGGCGCGCTGCACCTCGATGTAAAAATGGCCCGGGAAGATCGCGGCCCAGCGCGCCGCGCAGCGTTCGGCCAGCGCCAGGTTGCCGTTCTCGATCGCGGTGCCGACGTCGCCGAAGTGCGCGCCCGAGAGCACGATCAGGCCGTTGGCCTGGCTCTCGCCCGGGTTCAGGGTCGATTCGCTCGTCGCCAGCGCGGCGAGCCACTCGGGGCGGATCTCGGCGCGGCCCTTGTGCTGGTTGCTCAGCCAGGCGTTAGAGAGCAGCTCGCACAGCTGCAGGTAGCCCATGCGGTTTTTGGCCAGCAGCAGCAAGCGCGAGGGTTTGTCGCGGTTGTCGTCGT
The DNA here is from genome assembly GCF_003011895.2 of Massilia glaciei. Lineage (GTDB taxonomy): Bacteria > Pseudomonadota > Gammaproteobacteria > Burkholderiales > Burkholderiaceae_D > Telluria_A > Telluria_A glaciei. Next base: position 70,494 of record NZ_PXWF02000121.1, read on the forward strand.
TGCTGATCCAGGCGTCGACCCCGATGACCGGCTTGATGCCCTTGCCGCGCGCGGCCTTGTAGAACTTGACCATGCCGAACAGGTTGGCCAGGTCGGTGATCGCGAGCGCCGGCTGCTTGTCCTTGGCGGCGGCGGCGACCACGTCGTCGATGCGCACCAGGCCGTCGACGATCGAATACTCCGAGTGCACGCGCAGGTGGACAAACGCGGGGCCGTTTGGCACCGCCGGGGCGGGCGCTGCTGCGCCATCGCGTTCAAGGACATCCATGCTCATGTTCGGCTTACCCTGCTAATCAAAGGACGCTATTTTACCGCGCACGCACCATGCCGGTCAGCTAATCGGGCGCGGGGGAATTTGGCAAGGGGAGCAGGCCGAAATCGTGTCGGGAGAATTTAGAAAACTGATCGCATTCCAGCATCCCGCGTGGACGATGGGTTGGTTTCTTTGAGGACCATTGGTTGTATTCGGGCAGCAACGCCGGAAATAAGTTCGTTGCCCCCGATTATTTCTTGGTATAAAGTTTGAATGTCAAGTAGCAAATTAACAAGCTTCGCCGTCGTTGTCGCCAACCCGATCACCAGGGGAAACAGCATGAATAGGACGAAAAGCGGGCCAACCATCTGTCTCGCGGTGGCGTTGGCGGCATCGCCCCTCCCGGACTTCGCGCAGGTGGTCGATTGCACCACCTCGTTCGGTTTCCGCGCCGACGTCAACGGCGTCGCCGGCCTGACCCTGTGCGACGCCAAGGTCGACACCTTCCTCGACACGGCGAAAAATTTCGCGTTGAGCAACAGCGGCTACAACAACACCGCCGCGATCCTGGCGCAGGGGCGTTTCAATGATGTCAACATCAGTCTCAGTTTTGCCGCCAATTCGCCCACGCTGAGCTACAACTTCGCCGAACTGGGCGTCAGCGGCGCGTTCACCGGCGCCACCCGGGCCCAGTCGCAGGAATTGTTCCTCGCGTTCCTCAAGCAGTCCGACCTCGTCGGCCGGATGCTCAAATACCAGTCCGAGCATTCGACCGCGAGCACCGTCACCGGCATGGGCGGCGCCATCCCGACGCTGGGGCAGGCCGATTTCGCGGTCGGCTTCGAAGGCGCCAGCCAGATCGGCGCCGCGGCGCAGGCGGGCGGCGCCGAAGGCGGCACGCCCAGCCTCGTCGGCCTCGGCTTGAGCTACGGCTCGTTCAGCATGCGCGACGGCTCGGACGTGCGCAGCACCTCGCTGCCGCTGTCGTACACGGTGCGCAACGGGATCGACCCGCGCCGCCAGTTCGTGGTCAGCGTGCCGCTCTCGCGCGTGACGGTCGGCGCCGCCGTGGTCAACCACGGCGGCCTGGGCCTGGCCTACCGGCTGCCGATGTCGGACCGCTGGACCCTGACCCCGGGGGCGCGCTACGCGGTGTCGGCCTCGCGCGACCGGGCCACCGCCACCAAGATCTATTCGGCTTCGCTGGTGAGCACCTACCTGGTGCCGGCGGGCGCGCTCAATTTCGCGATCGGCAACATGGTCGGCGTCTACCGCACCGGCGCCTTCCGCAACGGCGGCTACACCTTCGACCCCGACATCACCCTGACCATGCTGCGCAACGGCGTGCTGATGTCGCTGCCGGCGCGCGCCTTCGGCCCCAAACTGGTGGCCGAGGTCTCGCTGATCGACACCCGCTATGTGGGCTCCAAACCGTTCGCGAGCAACACCCAGGAACTGGGCATCAGCCTCGGCACCAACAAGCGCGCCTCGAACGCGCGCAGCTACACGCGCGCCGGGGCCGCCATTTTGCGCGGCAAGAACGCCAAGGGCTTCACCGTCAATTTCGGCTACTGGTTCTAGCCGGCCATGAAGCGCGCCGCCCGCCCGACCGGCCTGGCCCGCGCCCTGCTCGCGGGCGCGTTGCTCGCGCTGGCGCCGTGCGGCGCCGCGCTGGCCGACCGCGGCACCGAGCAGGTCGCGCTGGCCGCGACCGGGCGCTTCGACGAGCTCGAAAGGCAGCTCGAGGCGCAGGCCGCGCGCGGCCGGCTCGACACCCCCGACCTGCACGCGCTGTGCTACGCCCACTCCAAGACCAAGCGCTACGCCAAGCTCATGGCCTGCCTCGACCGGCTCGCGCTGAACCTGCAAACGGGCGGCCGGCACACGCGCTTGTTCGCGCTCGAGGACGCCACGCCGGCGATGCAGATCATGCGCGCCGAGGCGCTGGTCGAACTGGGCCAGTACGCGGACGCGGTCGCGGTGGCCACCCGCGCCGGCGACTGGCTCAGACAGGACGACAGCGACGACCTCGACATGGTCTGCAACGCGCTGGCGGTGCTGTCGATGGCGCACACGCTCGGCGGCGCGCGCGACAAGGGGCTGGCGGCGGCGCGCGCGCTCGAGCAGGTCCCGGTCGGCATGCTCAGCGCCTACGCGAGCGACAAGGCGATGGCGCTGGCGCGCGCGCGCATGGCGCTGGGCGACTACGCGGGCGTGATCGCCGCGCTCGAGGGCGACCGCGTCTTCGCGGTCAATATGTTCCTCGACAAATTCGCCAGCGGCAGCTTCATCACGGGGGTCAACAACTGGGCCTGGGTCGAGCTGCCGCGCGCCTTCATGATGGCCAAGGCGCTGCTCGAGACAGGCCGCACCGAACAGGCCAGGCGCGGCTTCGAGCGCCTGCTGGCGGCGCCCCATGCAAGGCAGAACGGCGGGGTCTACTGGCTGCTGCTGGCCGAGCGGGGGCGCCTGGCGCTGCGCGACAAGGACTACGCGGGCGCGCTGGCCGCCTTCACGCAGGCGATCGAGGTGGTCGAGGCGCAGCGCGCCAGCATCAACACCGAGGCCACCAAGATCGGCTTCGTGGGCGACAAGCAGGCCCTGTACGCGCAGGCGATCGCCAGCGCCATGCTGCTCGGCGAAAGCGCGCGGGTGTACGATTTCATGGAGCGCGCCAAGTCGCGCGCGCTGGTCGACCTGCTCGCCGCGCGCAGCGGCGAGGCCCTGCCGCGGGCGCGCACCGAGGCCGCGCGCGAGGCGCTCGAGAGCTACCGCCGGGCCGCCGACGAGGCGGCCGCGCAGTTGCCGCTGTCGCCCCGGGGGACGGAGGCGGTGGCCGGCAACCGCGGCGGCGCGGACGTCGCCGCGCGCGCCCAGGAGTTGCGCAGGCAGGACCCGGCGCTGGCCTCGCTCGTGAGCGGCGACTCGCTGCAGCTCGACGAGGTGCGCGCCTACATGGCGCCGGACGAGGTGCTGCTCGAGTACCACATGTACGGCGAGCAACTGGTGGTCATGGCCGTGACCGGCGACGAGGTGGCGGCGGCCACGATCGGCAGCGCGGGGCTCGACAACGAGATCCGGCGCTTCCGCCGGCAGATCAACGAGCAGGACGAGGCCGCGCTGGCGTCGGCCGCGGCGCTCTACACGCGCCTGCTCGGTCCGGTCAAGTCGCTGCTTGCCGGCCGCAACCTGGTGCTGGTCCCGCACGGCATCTTGCACTATCTGCCGTTCGGGGCCCTGCACGACGGCGCCGGCTACCTCGTGGCCAGCCGCAGCCTGCGCTACCTGCCCAGCGCCAGCGTGCACAAGTATCTGCGCCCGCAGCGGCAGCAGGCGCCCGACCGGATGCTCATCCTCGGCAACCCCGACCTCGGACGCGCCGAGCTCGACCTGCCGAGCGCGGGCCAGGAGGCGGCCATGCTCGGAGCGCTCGTGCCCGCCAGCAAAATCCTCACGCGCGCCGCCGCCTCCGAGACCGCGTTCAAGCAGTCGGCGCCCGGCTACCGCTATCTGCACGTGGCAGCGCACGGCCAGTTCAAGGGCGACAGCCCGCTCAACTCGCGCCTCGTGCTCGCGCCCGACGGCGCCAACGACGGCTCGCTCACGGTCGGCGAAATCTACGCGCTGCGCCTCGACGCCGACCTGGTCACCCTGTCGGCCTGCGAGACGGGCCTGACCAAGGCCATGAACGGCGACGACCTGATCGGCATGACGCGCGGCTTCCTGTACGCCGGCAGCAGCAACATCGTGGCCAGCCTGTGGCCGGTGGATGACGTCGCCACGGCCGAGCTGATGAAACAGTTCTACCACAACCTCAAGGCCGGACAGAGCAAGAAGGAGGCGCTGCGCGGGGCCCAGCGCTCGCTGTGGCCGCGCTATGCGCACCCCCTGTTCTGGGGCGCGTTCTACCTCACCGGCGACGGCAGCTAGCCCCGCTCGACCGGCACACCAACAAGGAAACACCATGAAAATATTCGCCATCCTCGCGCTTACATGCACCCTTGCGGTTTCCGGCACCCTGTCGGCCGCGGGCGCGCGCGCGGCGCCACCGGCCGAGGCGGTCGGCATGGTGCTCGATGTGCGCGGCGGCGGCGAGGTGTCCGGCGGCGGCGCGCCGGCCAGGCTGCGCCTGCTCGGCTATGTCAAACCGGGCGACCGGATCACGCTCGCCGCCGACGCCAAGGCCTCGGTCTCGCACTACGGCGCCAAGCTGATCTACCAGCTGACCGGGCCGCTGGTGGCCGACGTCGATCTCGCCAAAATCAAGGTGCGCAAGGGCGGCCGGGAGCCCGTCATCCGCTCGGTCGCCGAGAAACTGGTGGCGGCCGCGCTCGATCCGCAGATGAGCGCGGCGGCGGTCAGGATGCGCCGCTTCGACGACATCGAGATGCTGGCCCCGGCCAAGCGCGGCGTGCTGCTGACGACGCGCCCCGAGTTCCGCTGGGAGGCCGACGGCGACAACAACTACCAGGTCTCGGTCGACGAATTGCCCGAACGCGAACTGGCGCGCGGCACCACCACCGACAAGCGCTGGCAGTTGCCGGCCGGGGTCGCGCTCGAGCACGGCAAGAGCTACCGCTGGACCGTGGCCTACACCGCCGCCGGCGGCGCCCCGGCCAGCGCCAGCGCCGTGTTCGGCGTCGCCAGCGCGGCCGACAGCGCCGGCATGCTCGCGCTCCGGCCGGAACCGGGCGCGGGCATCGAGGAGTGGGTGATGTACGCGACCATCCTCGACGAGCGGCGCATGCACGACGACGCCGGCGCCGCCTGGACGATCATCGGGGCCCAGCGCCCCGACCTGGCCGCCGCGCGCGCGACCCCGCACTGACGCGCGCAAGGACCGGCAGTTGCACCCGCAGCCACCCTCCGCGCGGCGGGCCGGCCTGATCGGCTGGCTGGCCGTCGCGCTGGCGAGCGTCGCCGCGCTGGCGCTGGCCGCGCCGGCGCTCGACGCCCGCATCCTCGACCTGCAGTTCGCGGCCAACCGGCACTGGCATCCGCAGCCGGCCGCGCGCGACGTGGTGGTGGTCGGGATCAACGAGGCCTTCCTCGACAGCGTCGACGAACCGCTGGCGCTGAGCCACAAGTACCTGGCCGAATTCATGCGCGCCGTGGGCGAAGCCGGGCCGGCGGTGATCGGCATGGACATCGAGCTGCCCGCCAAACGCTTCGACACGCTGGCCTCGACCACCGACCCCGGGTTCGACTTCCACCGCACGCTGGTGGGCGGCCTGATCGAATCGATGCGCAACACCAAGCTGGTGCTGGCCAAGACCTGGGACTACGACCGCAACCACTACCGCGACATCCAGATCGACTACGCCGCGGTGCTGGGCGCGCAGGAGGGCGAGGTGCGGGCGATCGCCTCGGCCATGGTGCTCAAGGACGCCGACGGGCGCGTGCGCCGCTACCCGGGCGCGTCGGTCCAGCCCGACCGCAGACCCTTCACCCTGGTCAGCGAAATGGCCGCGGCCGCGGGTGTGCGGCGCGCTTGGCGCGGTTTGATCAACTACCAGATCGGCGGCCAATTCCCTTACATCGCCCTGCAGGACGTGCTGCGGCTGGCCAGGGACGGCGAAACGGCGCGACTGCGCGCCCTGTTCGCCGGCAGGGTCGTCCTGATCGGCACCGTGCAGGACGAGGCCGATCTGTACGACCTGCCGGTGCCCCTGGCGCGGTGGCGTCCCGACGCCACGCGCGTGCCGGGCGTGTTGCTGCACGCGCAGATCGTGCGCACCATGCTCAACGGGGGGTTCATCACGCCGATCGCGCCCGCCTGGGTGTGGGGCCTGTCGCTGCTGTTCACCTTGTCCTGGTTCCACCGCTCGGTCGCGTACAAGGGCATCTTGTTGGCCTGCCTGGCGCTGGGGCTTGTGCTGTTGAGCACCGAACTGCTGCGGCGCCGGCTCTGGCTGCCGCCGGCCGGCATCTTGCTGTGCGCGTCGATCGGCTGGCTCGCGCGCGGCGGCTGGCAGGCCTGGCAGGGCGTGCGCGAGAACCGCCGCCTGAGCCGCAGTTTTTCCGGCTTCGTCAGCCCGAGCGTGATGAAGGAGATCCTGGCCGGGCGCCTCGACGGCGGCCTGCAAGGAAGCAAGCGCCATATCTGCGTGCTGTTTTCCGACATCCGCGACTTCACCGGCATGAGCGAGCCGATGCCGGCCGAGGACGTCGTCGCTTTGCTCAACCGCTATTTCGGGCGGATGGCGGCGGTGGTGCACAGGCACGGCGGCACGGTCGACAAGTTCATCGGCGACGGCATGATGGCCTTCTTCAACGCGCCCAACGCGCTGGCCGACCCCGAGCGGGCGGCGCTGCGGACGGCGCGCGACATGCTCGACGCGCTCGCCGGACTGAACGCCGAGCTCGCCGCCGAGGGCAGGCCGGCGCTCGCGGTCGGCATCGGCCTGCACAGCGGGTTGGCCGTGATCGGCAATGTCGGCTCGCCCGACCGGCACGAGTTCACCGCCATCGGCGACACCGTCAACATCGCCGCGCGGGTCGAGGCGATGTGCAAGCCGCTCGGCTATCCGGTCGTCTGTTCCGAGGCGGTGGCCGCCGCGCTGGGGTTTCCGCCCGATCTGGTCGGGCTGGGCGAGCACCAGCTCAAAGGGCGGCGCGCCGGGGTCGGGCTGTATGGCCTCGACCAGGCGCTGGCGGCCGCCCGTTTGTAGGGGTTTATAATAGGGGCTGTACGTTCAATTTGATCGCCTTCATGCACGCCACCACCGCCCCCATCGACTCGGCCGAGGCCAGCGCCGCGGCCGCCGCCGCCGCCGCGCACGTCAATATCGCCGCCTATAAATTCGTCACGCTCGACGACATCGAGCAGATGCGCCCGCTGTACCAGGAGCAGTGCAAGCGACTCGGCCTCAAGGGCACGATCTTGCTCACGCCCGAGGGCATCAACCTGTTCCTGTCGGGGCCGCGCGGCTGCATCGACCAGTTTTTGGCATGGCTGCGCGGCGACGCGCGGCTGGCCGACATCGAGGTGAAAGAGAGCTATTCCGAGGAGCAATCGCACAAGCGCATGCTCGTGAAGATCAAAAAAGAGATCATCACGATGCGCATGCCGCTGATCCAGCCCGAAAAGGGCCGCGCCCCGGCGGTCGTGCCGACCACGCTCAAGCGCTGGCTCGACCAGGGCCACGACGACGACGGCAAGCCGGTCGTGATGATGGAGACGCGCAATGCGTTCGAGGTCGACGTTGGCACCTTCGACAACACGATCGATTATCGGATTGAAAAATTCAGCGAGTTTCCCGACGTCATCGCCCAGCACCGCGAAGAACTAGACGGCAAGACCATCGTCACCTTCTGCACCGGCGGCATCCGCTGCGAGAAGGCCGCGATCCACATGAAGAACATCGGCTACGAGAGCGTGTACCAGCTCGACGGCGGGATCCTCAAGTATTTCGAGGACGTGGGCGGCGCGCATTACACGGGCGACTGCTTCGTGTTCGACTACCGGACCGCGCTCAACCCGCAGCTCGAGCCGACCATGACGGTGCAGTGTTTCGTGTGCCGCTCGGTGGTGACGCCGCGCGAGCAATTGTCGCCGCTGTATGTGTACGAGGTGTCGTGCCCGCATTGCGCCAAGCCGGAGGCGGCGGAGCAGCAACAGTAAGTTAGTTAGTACTCCCCGGGCACCCCAAGGTGCGCCCGGGGATGACGTGGAAACCGATCATCGCCGCGTGCACCACCACTTTTACCACCGCCGCCACCTTCACCAACGTCACCAACGTCACCAACGCCTTCACCACCGGCAGTCATTCCCGCCATTGGCAGAAACGACTCCCCGCGAAAGCGGGGCCCCATACTGAGCGAGCGAAGCGCTGGCGCCCCCCCCACCGTCATTCCTGCCACTGGCAGAAACGACTTCCCGCGAAAGCGGGGACCCATACTGAGCGAGCAAAGCGCTGGCGCAGATCAGTTTTTGTCCGGAACGATAGAGGTTTGAAATTCATTTGACGCCACGAACCAAAAGGTTCACGTGCCGGGTGAACGCGAGCTCAGCATGGGTCCCCGCTTTCGCGGGGATGACGTAGGGAGGAGGAGGTGGTGGTGGTGGTGGTGGTGGTGGTGGTGGTGGTGGTGGTGGTGGTGGTGGTGGTGGTGGTGGTGGTGGTGGTGGCGGTGGAATGACGATAGCTCCTTTGTACGCCCATTCGTTTGTTGAACGCAAGATTTCCTGATCCTTGTCGCCCATCCCCAATCCCTAAACACCCACTTTCCCGCCCACGCCGATTCTGGCCAATCGTGCGCGCTATTTCTGCGCCCGCGACGCACTTCCCTAGCCGCGCGCATATGTTAAATGTGACAAGCTTGAATATAAAATAAGTATGGGTATAATTTTTCGATCCCAAAGGTCCCGGCCATGAAGACAAAAATTGCCCACACAATCCGCCTGCCGCCCCGGGGAACCGCATGAGCGCGCCCCTCCTGCTGCGCGCGGCCTGGTCCTACCGCGGCTTCGTGCTCGGCAGCGTCAAGCGCGAGTTCGAGTCGAAATACCGCAACGCCCTTCTCGGCGCGGCCTGGTCGGTCCTGAACCCGGTCGCGATGATCCTCGTCTACACGGTGATCTTCGCGCAGGTCATGCAGGCGCGGCTGCCGGGTAGGGATTCTTTCTTCGCCTACAGCATCTACTTGTGCGCCGGCATCCTCAGTTGGGGCCTGTTCGCCGAAATCACCGGCCGCGCCCAGACCATGTTCATCGAGAAAGCCAACCTGATCAAAAAAATCGCCTTTCCGCGCATTTGCCTGCCGCTCATCGTGGTGCTCAACGCGCTGCTCAATTTTTGCATCATCTTCGGGCTGTTCATCGTGTTCCTGCTGGCGACGGGCAATTTTCCGGGCATGGTTTTTTGGGCCATCGTGCCGGTGCTGGCCCTGCTGGCCTTGTTCGCGATCGGCCTCGGCCTGATCGTCGGCGTGCTCAACGTGTTCTTCCGCGACATCGGCCAGTTCTTCGGCATCGTGCTGCAGTTCTGGTTCTGGCTCACGCCGATCGTCTACACGCCAGACATCGTGCCCGTGGGGGTGCGCGAGCTGCTCGCCTACAACCCGCTGGCGGCCATCATCGGCGCCTGCCAGACGATCGTGGTGCACGGCGCGGCGCCGCACTGGCCGTCGCTGGCGCCCGCGTTCGCGCTCGGCCTTGGCATGTGCTGGTTCGGCCTGCGCCTGTTCCGCAAGCGCGCCGGCGACATGTTGGACGAACTCTGATGGGCGCCATCCATGTGAGCGGGCTGGGCAAGGCCTACAAGCAGTACGGCAGCCACGCCGCGCGCGTGGCCGAATGGGTGCTGCCGTTTTGCGGCCCGCGGCACAAGCTCCAGTGGGTGCTGCGCGACATAAACTTCCAGGTCGCCTCGGGCGAGTCGGTCGGACTGATCGGCATCAACGGCGCCGGCAAGAGCACCCTGCTCAAGCTGATCACCGGCACCACCCTGGCCACCACGGGCGCGGTCGCCACCAGCGGCCGCGTGGCCGCGCTGCTCGAGCTGGGCATGGGCTTCCACCCCGACTTCAGCGGGCGCCAGAACGCGGTCATGGCGGGCCAGCTGCTCGGCCTCTCCAACGCCGAGATCGCCGAGCTGATGCCGCAGATCGAGGCGTTCGCCGACATCGGCGACTACATCGACCAGCCGGTGCGGGTTTATTCGAGCGGCATGCAGATGCGGCTCGCGTTCAGCGTGGCGACCGCGCGCCGCCCCGACGTGCTCATCGTCGACGAGGCGCTGTCGGTGGGCGACGCCTACTTCCAGCACAAGAGCTTCGAGCGGATCCGCCAGTTCCGGCGCGACGGCACCACCTTGCTGCTGGTCTCGCACGACAAGCAGGCGATCCAGACGGTGTGCGACCGCGCGATCCTGCTCGACGGCGGCCGCCTGGCGCAGCAGGGCAAGCCCGAACAGATCATGGACTACTACAACGCGCTGATCGCCGAGCGCGAAAACCAGACCGTGCGGCTGCGCGAACTGGCCGGTGGCAAAGTCCAGACCGTCTCGGGCACCGGCGAGGCCAGCGTGACCGACATCGCGCTGCTCGACGCCGACGGCGCCAGCGTCGAGGTGATCGACGTCGGCAGCGCCGTCACGCTGCGCGTCACCGTCATGGCGTGGGCGCCAATTCCGCGCATGGTGCTCGGCTACATGATCAAGGACCGGCTCGGCCAGCCCATGTACGGCACCAACACCCACCTCAAGGAGCTCGCGCTCGAACACGTGGGCGCGGGCCAGAAGGTGGTGTACCGCTTCCAGTTCCCCATGAACCTCGGGCCCGGCACCTATTCGGTCGCCACCGCCATCGTCAGCACCGAGACCCACCTCGTGAACAACTACGAGTGGCGCGACCTGGCCCTCGTGTTCACCGTGATGAATATGCGTCGTCCCCATTTCGAGGGTTCGGCATGGCTTGACCCCTCCATCGAAATCGACCAGACATGACACTCATCTCCTACGCCCAGAATGCCGAAGACGTGCTGCTATGGCGCGCGCTGGGACATATAAAAAACGGCTTTTACATCGACGCCGGCGCCAACGATCCGGTCGACCATTCGGTGACCAAGGCCTTTTACGACGCCGGCTGGCACGGCATCAACATCGAACCGCTGCCGGGGCCGCATGCGGCCCTGCTGGCGCAGCGCCCGCGCGACATCAACCTGGCGCTGGCCGCCGGCGCCGGCGACGGCCGGCTCACGCTGTTCGACATCCCCGCCGTCAACGGCTGGGCCTCGCCCGCGCCCGAGGTGGCCGAGGCGCACCGCGCCGCCGGCTTCGCCGTGGCCGAACTGACGGTGCTGGTGCGCACGCTGGCCGGCATCTGCGCCGAGCATGTGCAGGGCGCCATCCATTTCTTAAAAATCGATGTCGAAGGCTTCGAGGCCGAGGTCTTGCGCGGCATGGACCTGAAACGCTGGCGCCCGTGGATCATGCTGATCGAGGCGACCCGGCCCGGCAGCCGCGAAAGCAACCACCAGGGCTGGGAACCGCTGGTGCTGGCCCACGGCTACCGGCTGGCCTGGTTCGACGGCCTGAACCGCTACTACGTGGCCGACGAACACGCCGAACTGCAAGCGGCGCTGTCGGTGCAGCCCAATGTGTTCGACGATTTCATTTCGCACCACCTGGCGCACGCGATGGCCGCCACCGAGGAGGCGCGCGCGGCCCGCGCGCGGGCCGAGGCGCAGGCGGCGCTGGCCTTGGCGCAGGCCGAGGAGCAGGTGGCGCAGGCCGGGGCGCAGGCCGCGCAGGCCGCGCGCGAACGCGACGAGGCGCGCCAGCGCGCGGCCGACGCCGTCGCGGCCTCGCGCGAGTCGTCGATTCTATCGAACGTCATGTTCCGAAAATTCGACGAGGTCTGCGTGCGGGTCCAGCTCGCGCAGGAGGCCAAGCTGGCCGCCGAGGCCGAGCTGGCCGCGCTGCGCGAGTCGACGCTGGGCGCGCAGACCGAGATCAAGCTGCTGCGCGACACCGCGCTGGCCGCGCAGGCCGACGCGGCCCAGGCGCGCGAGGCCCACGTCAAGGCGCACCAGGACGGCCTGCGCGCGCTGATGTGGGCGCACGAACTCGAACACAAACTGGTCGGGATCGAAGGCAGCCGCATGTGGCGCCTGAACGCGTCGCTGCGCCTTTTGGGCGACGGCGCGCCGCTGCGGCGGGCGGCGCTGCGCCTTTCCGCGAACCAGCGCCTGCGGCGCCTGCTGCTTCCGGTGCTGCTGCGTTTTCCGCGGCTCGGCAGGCGCGTCGCGGCCTCGCTCGCCGCCATCCGAATGCAAACCCCGCCGGGCGCGCTGGCGCCGGCCCTGGTGCCGGACGAACTGCGCGAGCTGCCGGTGTCGGCGCGCGCGGTGCTGGCCGACCTGCAGCGCCAGCGCGGCGCCTAGGGCACCATGCGCCTGGTCATAGACCTTGTCAGCAGCCACCCCGGCAAGCTCGCGCTGGCGCAGGAGCTCGCGCGCACGCGCGGCGCGCACGAGGTGTGGCTCGCGGGCCGGCGCGACAACATCGGGGCGCTGCGCCACGCGTTCGCCGGCCTGCTGCAGGAGGCGCGCGTGGTGCTGTGCCACCTGCCGGCCGGGGTGTCGCCGTGGCGCGCCATGGCGGCCGAACCGGTGCGCGAGAATTTCCTCGCCTGCCTCGGCGCCGACCTCGTGTTCGCGCCCGACGCCGCGCCAGCGCCCGCGCCGGCGCCCGCCACTTTGCCCGACGGCGCGCCGGCCGGCGCCACGCGCTTCGCCACCGTCACCGAACTCGACGTGCGGCGCGACCTGTGGGGGCAGTTGGGCGCCGCCCTTCCCGGTCCGCCGGCGGCGCTGTTGCCGGCGCCGCGCCCGCGGCTCGCCTTCATCTCGCCGCTGCCGCCCCAGCATTCGGGTATCGCCGACTACAGCGCGGCGCTGATCCCGGAACTGGCGCGCTACTACGACATCGAGCTCGTGGTCGACCAGCCGCACGTGAGCGAGGCCCCGCTGGCGCCGTATCCGCTGCGCCAGCTCGACTGGTTCGAGGCCCACGCCCACGAGTACGACCGCCTGCTCTACCACTTCGGCAACTCCGAGGTGCACCGCCACATGTTCGCGCTGCTGCGGCGCCACCCCGGCGTCGTGGTGCTGCACGATTTCTTCCTCTCGGGGGTGCTCGACAACCTCGAGCACGACGGCTACCTGCCGCAGGGCTTCCTCGGCGCGCTGCACGCCTCGCACGGCTACACCGGCCTGCTCGAGCATGGCGCGATCGGGCGCAACGCGACGATCTGGAAATACCCGCTCAACAAGGAGGTGCTCGAGCACGCGAGCGGGGTGGTGGTCCACGCGGCCTATCCGGGCCGGCTGGCCGAGCAATGGTACGGGCCCGGCAGCGCCAGCGGCTGGCGCGCGGTGCCCATGGCGCGCGTGCGCACCGGCGCCATCTCGCGGGCCCAGGCGCGCGCGCGGCTGGGGCTGCGCCGCGACGCCTTTTTGGTGTGCAGCTTCGGCATGCTCGGCCCCACCAAACTGAACGACGAACTGCTCGACGCCTTCCTCGGCAGCGCCATCGGCGCCGACGCGCACGCGCGGCTGGTGTTCGTCGGCGAGAACGAACCAGGCCTGTACGGCGCCGCGCTCACGCGCAAGATCGTCGCCAACCGCAGCGTCGACCGGATCGGCATCACCGGCTACGTCAGCGCCGCCTGCTACGCCGACTACCTGGCCGCCTGCGACGTGGCGGTGCAACTGCGCTCGCGCACGCGCGGCGAGACCTCGGCGGCGGTGCTCGACTGCCTGCTGTACGGCGCGCCGACCATCGTCAACGCGCACGGCACCAACGCCGACCTGCCCGACGCCGTCGTGCTCAAGATCGCCGACACCGTCGCGATCGCCGAGCTGGGCGCGGCGCTGGCCCGCCTGCACGCCGAGCCGGCGCTGCGCGTGGGCTTGTCGCAGCGCGCGTTGGCGCACATGCAGGCGCACCACCAGGGCCCGCACGCCGCCGCCAAGCTGGCCGAGGCGGTCGAACACTTCGCCCGGCACAGCCCGCGCAGCCATTACCAGGCGCTGCTCCGAGCCTTGGCCGGCCTGCCCGCGCAGGCCGGCGCCGAGGACCTGCGCGAGGCGGCCCGCGCGATCGCCCTGAACCAGCCCGCGCGCGCGCCGCGCCAGTTGCTGGTGGACGTCTCGGCGCTGGTACAGGCCGACCTGCGCACCGGCATCCAGCGCGTCGTGCGCAGCGTGCTGCTGGCCCTGATCGCCGAGCCGCCGCCGGGCGTGCGCGTCGAGCCGGTGTACAGCCACGGCGGCAACCGCAGCTACCAGTACGCGCGCGGCTTCGGCTGCGCGCTGGTCGGCATGCCCGAGCTGCATCTCGAGGACGCGCCGGTCGAGCTGCGCGCCGGCGACATCTTCCTCGGGCTCGACCTGTTCACCAACGGCACCGCGCAAAACCACGCGCTGCTCGAGTCGATGCGCGCGGCCGGGGTGGCCATCTACTTCACGGTCTACGACCTGCTGCCGGTGCTGCGGCCAGAGGTCTTCCCGTACGGCGCCGAGCGCTATTTCAGCGAATTCCTAAGCACCGTGGCGGCGGTCTCCGACGGCGTGGTCTGCATCTCGCGCGCGGTGTGCGACGAATTGTGCGACTGGATCGGGCAGCACGCCGACAAGGAGTCGAGCCGCCGCCTAGCGCCGCTCAAGATCGGCTACTTCCACCTCGGCGCCGACATCGACGCCAGCGCGCCGAGCACCGGCTTGCCGCCCAACGCGCAGCAGGTGCTGGCCGGCCTGGCCGCGCGCCCGAGCTTTTTGATGGTCGGCACGGTCGAGCCGCGCAAGGGGCAGGCGCAGGCGCTGGCCGCGTTCGAGCTGCTGTGGGCCCGCGGGCACGACGTGAACCTGGTCATCGTCGGCAAGCAGGGCTGGATGGTCGAGCAACTGGCCGCGCGCATCGGCTCCCACCCGGAGCGCGACGCGCGCCTGTTCTGGCTGCCCGGCGTGTCCGACCAGATGCTGCTCAAACTGTACGCGGGCGCGGCCGCGCTGCTGGCCGCGTCCGAGGGCGAGGGCTTCGGGCTGCCGCTGATCGAGGCGGCCCAGCACAACATTCCGATCGTCGCGCGCGACCTTCCGGTATTCCGCGAAGTGGCCGGCGAGCACGCCTTTTACTTCGAGGGCAAGGACGCGGGCGCGCTGGCGGACGCGGTCACGGACTGGCTCGCCCTCGCGCGCGAAGGCAGGGCGCCGTCCCCGGCCGGCGTCAAATGGCTGACCTGGCGCGCGTCGGCGCGCCAGTTGCTCGACGCCGTTGTCGGCCAGCAGTGGTACCGGGAAATTGACTGATCTGCTGTAAGAACGGGGCGCGTGCGCAGGGACAGGCGGACGGCGCTGGTCTAGACTCGGTCCTGTCGAATCCAATCCAGCCGAATCCAACCGGGATACAACCCCGCCGAATCCAACCCGCCCGCGCCGCCCATGTCCGCCCATCCCAGCATCGCCGTCATCATTCCGAGCTTCCGCGTCACGCGGCATGTGCTCGGCGTGATCGACCGCATCGGGCCCGAGGTCGGGCGCATCTACGTGGTCGACGACAAATGCCCCGACCGCTCGGGCCAGCTGGTGCGCGCGGCCTGCTTCGACCCGCGCGTGAGCGTGCTCGACCATACCGAGAACCAGGGCGTGGGCGGCGCCGTCATGACCGGCTACGCGGCCGCGATCCGCGACGGCGCCACCGTCATCGTCAAGCTCGACGGCGACGGCCAGATGGACGCGCGCCTGATCCCCAGTTTCGTCGCGCCCATCCTGGCCGGCGAGGCCGACTACACCAAGGGCAACCGCTTCTTCGACCTCGAGCAGATCCGCGCGATGCCGCCGGCGCGCCTGTTCGGCAACGCGGTGCTGTCGTTCCTGACCAAATTGTCGTCGGGTTACTGGCACTTGTTCGACCCCACCAACGGCTACACGGCGATCCACGCCGACGTCGCGCGCCATCTGCCGCTGGGCAAAATCAGCCGCCGCTATTTCTTCGAGACCGACATGCTGTTCCGGCTCAACACCTTGCATGCGGTGGTGGTCGACGTGCCGATGGACGCCATCTACGGCGACGAGGTCAGCAACCTGCGGATCTCCAAAATCGTCTCCGAGTTCCTGGCCAAGCATGTGCGCAATTTTTTCAAGCGCGTGTTCTACAACTACTACCTGCGCAACATGTCGCTCGCCTCGATCGAGTTGCCGCTAGGCTTTTCGCTGCTCGCGTTCGGCGGCATCTACGGCGCGCTGAACTGGGCCCAGTCGGCGCGCGCCGACGTCGCCACCCCGGCCGGCACGGTCATGCTGGCGGCCCTGCCGGTGCTGATGGGCGCGCAACTGGTCCTCGCCTTCCTCGCCTACGACATCGCCTCGGTGCCGCTGCGCCCGATCCACAAGCGCATCCGCGCCTGCGCGCAGGGCGCTTATGTTTAAGCTCGCTTATGTTTAAGCCCGCTTATGCTTAAGCTCGCCGCGCGCCACCGGCAGTTGCTGGTGTACCTCGTCGGCGGCGCGCTCAGCGCGCTGGTCGACGTCGGCTTCCTGCAGGCGCTGCTGGCCGAGGGCGTCGACCTGTTCGCGGCCACCTCGGCCGGGTTCGCGGCGGGTCTTTTGTTCAACTACACCTTCCACGCCCGCCTCACTTTCGGCGCGCCCGCCTCGGCCTTCAATTTTGTGCGCTTCCTGTGCGTGATCGCGCTCAACTACGCAATCACGCTGTTGTTCGTCGACATGTCGGTGCAATGGAGCGGCGGCGCGATGGCCGGCAAGCTGCTTTCGCTGCCGGTGGTCACGCTCAACGCCTTTGTGCTCGGCAAGCACTGGGTGTTCAAGTAGCTCAGGGTGTTCAAGTAACTCAGGGTTGCGGCAGCACTTCGATCGACTCCAGCGCCAGTCCGAGCAGCCGGTCGTCGCGACCCCGCCCCAGCGAGCGCGGCGAGACGGGCTGCGGCACGGTGATCGTGACCACGCGCTGCGTGCCATCGGTCTCGAGCGGGAGCGCGACCCCGCCGACGCCGGCGGGCAGGCGGAACGGCATTTTCCGGCCGCCCATGTCCAACATGAACGCCTGCCCGGCGTTGGGGCCGAAGGCGCGCCCCCTGATCGCGAGCGTGAAGCGCCGCGGCAGCGGCGCGGCGAACCCGAGCACGACGCGTTCGCCGTTCGACCAGGCACCCCAATGCTCGGGGTCGGCGAGGCCATCGACCCGCTCCAACACCGAGCCCGACAAGGGCGCCACGAAATGGACGACCGTCCTGAGCCGGTACAGCGCGTAGTCGGCCGTTCGCAGCTCGGCGCGGCGCCCGCCCGCGAAGGCGTGCCGGCCCAGCACCAGCACCCACTCGCGGCGCGCGTCCGCCGGCGCCGGCGAGAACGGCGCGCCCGGCGCGAGGAAGCGTTCGCCCACATCGGGATTGTCGATTTGGAACATCGCGCGCGCCACCTCGGCGCGACCGCCCGCCACCAGCAGCCCGCTGGTGGCGGCCCCGCCCAGGTAGTGGCGCACCACCTTGCCGGCCTTGTCGGCGCCGCCCGGCTTCACGCCTGCGATCATTTTTTTCACCCCGGCCTCGCCCACGAGCGCGCCCAGGGGCAGCAGCGCGAACACGAACAGTTGCGCCGCCAGCTTGGGGCGCCATGCCCACAGCGCCAGCAGCAGCGCCAAGGACGCGACCCAGACGGCGTAGAGCGCGGGCCGCTTGGTCATGACGAACAATTCCGGCGCGTCGATGAAGGACAGCGAATAGGCGCTCTCGAGCATGAACGCCGCGTACAGCACGGCCCCGAGCAGCGCAAGCGCCACCAGCGCGGCCCTGGCCGGCGCGATTTTCCGTGGCGGCCGCGCCAGCGTCGCGGCGGCCACGATCAACAGCAGCGGAAACAGAAAATTGTAGTAACGCATATGCAGGCGGACGCCTTCGAGCGGGCCGCCGCCGGCGATCGTGGCCGTGAACAGCACCGTCATGCCGAGCGCCGCGCCAAGCATGAGCACGCTGAACACGGCCAGCGTGCGCAGCTCGCCGCCGGCCTCGGCGCGAGCCTGCGCGCTCACGCCGAGCAGGGCCAGCGTGGCGAGCGGCATGCCCATGAGCAGCGCCAATCCCATCGCGTGGCCCTTCAAGCTGGTCAGCACGCCCGGCAGCAGGGCCGCGAGCGAGCCGACGGCGTCGCGGTTGCTGTGCGGGTGCGCCGCGTAGAAACGGCCGAGGATGGTCAGGCCCGCCTCGCCCGCGATCGCGTAGCCGAGCGCGAGCTTGACGACGGCCATCGCGAGCAGCGCGAGCAAACCCATCCATAAAGCGGTGGCCAGCCAGCGCCCGCGCGGTTGGCGCGCCAAGCACAGGTAAAGCATGAAGCCGCACAGCGCCGGGAGCAGGAACACGGCGTGCACCTTGATCACGCTCATCAGGCCGAGCATGGCGCCGGCGGCCAGCGCGTATGGCGCCGGCGGCGCGGCGCGGTAGCGCAGCGCGCCCCAGGCGAACAGGGTGAAGGCGAAAAAATACATGACCTCGGGCATGAAGTACGCCGTGGTGGAATTGAGCGGCGCGAGCAGGCAGAGCGCCGCGACGAGCGCCGCGACCCGCTTGCGGCAGACGCGTTGTGCGATCAGGTAGATCAGCGGCGCGGTGGCGACGAACAGCAAGGCGTTGAGCACCCGCGCGCAATCGTAGAAACTCTCGCCGCAGGAGGACGTCGTGCTGAACAGGAAAAGGTAGAGGTAGGAAGGCAGCCGCGACTGTTCAAACGGGAGCAGGCGCGCCGCGCTGCTGTAGTACCACTCGTCGGCGAGCACCATCGGCGGGGTGCCGGCGTTGCGCAGAAGCAGGTAGAGGAATGCGCCGAACAGCGCCAGCGCAATGGCGCGCGCGGCGCCCGGCGCCAGATAATGCGCCGCCGGTTTGCGCGTGGTCGTGGGAAGCGTCGTCATGGTGAAACCTTCGATGGCAATCGCGGAACGGCGGATTGTATACGAAATTACAACAAAGACATTTGTATAACATCGACGTGCGCGCGTTTAGGCGACGGTATGCAAATATGCATAACATCGGGCATCGTCAAACAAAATTGAATAGTGGCGTAAACCCGCGGGGTGGACCCGGTAAAAGGCGGCGCCGTCGTTGTTGCGTTGCCGTGCTAGCAGCGAGAAGGTGCTCGGAATACCCTAGAAGTCGGACTGCCCTTCAAGAGTGCCAGCATCGGCGCCGCCGCTGACTTCGGCCCGCGAAAGCGGGGTGAGGCGGGCGGCGAGCCTAATTTTCGCATGAACCCGCGAAAAAAAAGGCTCGACGCCCCCCTCACGACCCCGGTTTCGCTATCGAGCCGACTTCGCCTGCGGACAAGGCCGACAGGCTGCTAGCTTCTGTGCTTGTTGCCGCCTAATGTAGCGAACTGCCGCTTACTGCTGCCTACTGCTGCTTCGGCATGCCGCCCAACAGGGCCGCCACTTTTTGCTTGGCCGGCTTGATCGACGGGTTGCCGCTCGCGGGCGCGGCGGCGGCGGTCGGCGCGGCCGACGGCTCGTACGGCTTGAGGAACCATGGATCGACCTTTTCGCGGCGCGGCGACGGGCCGGTGCTGCGCACCCGGTCGGGCCGTTCGAAGCGCTCGGTGCGCTCGGTGCGCTCGGCGCGTTCGGGCGCGCGCGACGGGGTCTCGGCGTCGCCGCGGCGGGCGCGCCGCTCCGGGGTGCGTTCGGCGTCGCGCGGCGGGCGCGCGCTCGACGGCGTGAAGCCCGGCACTTCGCCGCGCGTGATGGTTTGCTTGATCAGTTTTTCGATGTCGGTCAGCAGGCGCTCGTCCTTGTCCGAGAACACCGAGATCGCGTCGCCCGAGGCGCCCGCGCGGCCCGTGCGGCCGATCCGGTGCACGTAGTCTTCGGCGTTGTACGGCAGGTCGTAGTTGATCACGCACGGCAGGTCGGAGATGTCGAGCCCGCGCGCGGCGACGTCGGTCGCGACGAGCACGTCGATCTCGCCCTTTTTGAACGCCTCGAGCGCGGCCATGCGCTCCTGCTGGGTCTTGTCGCCATGGATCGCGGTGGCCTTGATGCCGCCCTGCTCGAGGTGGCGCGACAGGCGCGAGGCGCCGATCTTGGTGTTCGAAAACACCAGCACCTGCTTGAGGTCGCGTCCGCGGATCAGGTGCTCGACGACGTCGCGCTTGCTTTCCTCGGACACCTTGTAGACCACCTGGGTGACCTTGTCGGCGGTCTGGTTGCTGCGCGCCACTTCGATCGTGACCGGGTCGTTCAGGAAGCTGTTGGCGAGGCGTTTGATCTCCGGCGAGAAGGTCGCCGAGAACATCAGGTTCTGGCGCTTTTTCGGCAGCATGTTGATGATGCGCTGCAGGTCGGGCAAAAAGCCCATGTCGAGCATGCGGTCGGCCTCGTCCATGACGAGCATCTGCACCTGGTTGAGGCTGACGTTCTTTTGTTCCACATGGTCGAGCAGGCGGCCCGGGGTGGCGATCACGATCTCGACGCCGGCCTTGAGGATGATGGTCTGGCCCTTCATGTCCATGCCGCCGAACACGACGGTCGAGCGCAGCGACGTGTGGCGCGCGTAGGCCTTGACGTTCTCGGCCACCTGCACCGCCAGTTCGCGGGTCGGCGTGAGCACCAGCGCGCGCACGGGATGGCGCGCCGGCGAGGTGCTCGGGCTCGCGTGGGCGAGCAGCAACTGGATGATCGGCAGCGAAAAGCCGGCGGTTTTGCCGGTGCCGGTCTGGGCGGCGCCCATGACGTCGCGGCCCTGCAACACGATCGGGATCGCCTCGGCCTGGATCGGGGTCGGGTGCACATACCCCTGGTCCGACAGCGCACGCAATATTTCGGGCGCGAGGCCGAAATCGGCAAAACGCACGGTGGGAGCGCTGTCGGCTTCGATGGTGATCGGTGTTTCGGGCATAAGTTTTCCGGACGATTTAATCGGGTGATCTACGGCCGGTCTGCGGTGAGCGGCTTTTTTGGAGGAACGCCAACGCGGGGGAACGCCTGACTGGACGGGAACGGGGCCGCCTGGTTGACAGGACCGGAGGCGATCGCGTCGGCAAAACCGGTCGCTAGGACGTAGATGCAATATTAGTGCCGTAAACGATACCCTAAATCGACTTGGCTGTACATGGAATCATGAATTTAGGGGGCGATTCGGGGCTTTTTGTTACCGAAAGTGCAATGCGGCGACGCACCCCGCCCCCCCCCCCGACGGCGCCCGGGCGGCCCGGATTTGGCGTTCAAATCAAGCAATTTATATGGCTGAAAAGTGCAAATTGATTGACAGGCGGCATTGCAAGCATCACAGTAAAGGTTGGTATCTATTAACAAAACAGGGGGGAACGCACAACGTTCCGAATCCATGAACCTGCGCTGGCCCGACCCGGGCATCCAACTGTCGCTCCTGCGCCGCGCGCTTGTGCTGCTGTTTTTGTTCGCGCTGGCCGGCACCGCCGCCGCGCAGGCGAACGCGACCCTGCGTTTCAAGCGCCTCGGCGCGCTCGGCTCGGACGAGCTGTCGGTGGTGTCGCTGCTGCAGGACCGGCAGGGGTACATCTGGATCGGCACCCATAGCGGCGGCCTGTACCGCTACGACGGCCACAACGCGATCAAGTACACGCACCACCCGGGCCGGGCGCGCAGCCTGCCGCACGACCGCGTCTCGGCGCTGTTCCAGGACCGTCAGGGGCGCATCTGGGCCGGCACCCAGAACGGCCTGGCCCGCTACGACCCGGCCACCAACGATTTCACGACCTTCGCGCCGCCGAGCGGCCCGCCCGCGCGCTTGATCATCAAGTCGATCGTGCCCGACCCCGGGGGCGGCATGTGGCTCGCGACCTGGGGCGGCCTGCACCATTTCGACCCCGACAGCGGCGCGTTCCGGGGCTACCTGCACGACGCCGGGCGCCCCGACAGCCTCAGCAGCAACGACTTGAACGCGATCGCGCTCGACCACAAGGGCGGGCTGTGGATCGGCACCTGGCCCGGCGGCCTCGACTATCTGGCGCCGGGCGCGCGCGGCTTCGCGCACTACCGGGTCGACGACGCGGCCGCGCCCGACGCCAAGCTCAATATCGTGCGCTCGCTGATGTTCGACGCCGCGCGCACGCTGTGGATCGGGACCGAGGCCGGCATGGTGCGCTGGGACACCGGCGCGCCCTGGCGCGCGCGCGCGCGCCTGCCGGGCCCGGTCAGCCGGGTCGCCCACATCGTGGCCGACCGCACCGGCACCGTGTGGGCCGGAACGGTCTCGGCCGGGCTGCTGCGCTGGGACAAGGGCGGCGGCGCCATGCGCCAGTTTATCAACCGCGCCAGCGACCCGCACAGCCTGCCCTCGAACAACATACCGGCCGTGATGCAGGACAGCAGCGGCATGCTGTGGATCGCCTCGTTCACCGACGGCATCGCGATGGTCAACCTCAACAGCCGCAGCTTCGAGCACATCATCCCGTTCGACACCACGCCCGACAACCCGGTTCCCAACAATTCGCTGCAGGCGATCGCGGGGGCGGGCGGCGACCGCCTGTGGCTGGCCACCAACACCGGGCTGGCGCTGTTCGACCGCGCCAGCGGCCGCGCGCTGCGGCACTACCGGGCCGACCCGGGCAAGCCCGGCGCGCTGAGCCACAACATGATCTACAGCCTGCACCGGCAGGAGGGCGGCCCCCTGTGGGTCGGCACCTCGGCCGGGCTGAACCGGCTGGCGCACGAGGACGCGCGCTTCGAGGTGGTCAACTTCGGCAAGGGCGGCGCCGACTTCATCAACACCATCGCCCCCGGCGCGCCGGGCAAGCTGTGGCTGGGCACGGGCCGCGCCGTGTTCCACTACGACATCGCGCGCGGCGACTGGACCAGCTACGCGCACGACGAGCGCGACCCGCACAGCCGCAGCGTCGACGGCAGCACCTGCATCGTCGAGGACCGTCAGGGGCGCGTCTGGATGGGCTCGGAATGGAGCGCCGGCGGGCTCGACATGCTCGACAAAAAAAACGGGCGCTTCCGCCATTTCCGGCACGCCGCCGGCGACCCGGCCTCGCTGTCGGACGACAACGTCTCGAGCCTGTACGAGGACGCCAGGGGGCGCGTGTGGGCCGGCACCGCCAAGGGGCTCGACCAGGTCGTCACCGGGGCCGACGGCCGGATCCGCTTCCGCCGCCACAGCGCGCAGGGCAGCGTGGGCCAGCTCAAGATACTGGCGATCCGCGGCGACGCGGCCGGCATGCTGTGGCTGAGCACGGCGTCGGGCCTGCTACGGCTCGACCCGGAAAGCGGCAAGGTCGAGCGCTTTCGCAGCGCGGACGGGGTTTCGCAGGGCTTCACGCCGGGCTCGTCGCACACGGCGCCAAACGGCGTGCTGTACTTCGGCGGGGTCAAGGGCATGACCGCGGTCGAGCCCGGGGCCGTGCGCAAGGTCTCGTTCCCGCCGCAGGTCGCGATCACCGACGTGCGCGTGCAAAACCGCTCGCTGTGGGACGGCCCGGCGCCGCCCGGGGTGCGCGTGCGCGGCCCGCTGACGGCGCCGGCCGCGCTCACACTCGACCTGCGCCAGACCGTCATCTCGTTCGAATTCGCCGCCCTCCATTACACCGACCCGGCCCGCAACAGCTACCGCTACCGGCTTGCCGGCTTCGACCGCGACTGGGTGCCGACCGACGCGGCGCACCGCAACGCGACCTACACCAACCTCGATCCGGGCAGCTATGTGTTCGAGGTGCGCGCGGCCAACGACCAGGGCATCTGGGGCGCGCGCGCGGCGCGCGTCGAGCTCGACATCCTGCCGGCGTTCTGGCAGAGCTGGTGGTTCCGGCTGCTGGCCGGCGCGTTCGTGCTCGGCGCCCTGGCGCTGACCTACCGGCTGCGCATCGGCCTGCTCACGCAGCAGCGCCAGCACCTGCGCGCGCTGGTGCGCGAGCGCACGCGCGAACTCGAGGAGAGCAACATCAAGCTGGCCAGGCTCTCGACCACCGACGCGCTGACCGGCATCACCAACCGGCGCGGCTTCGACGAGGCGCTCGCGCGCGAATGGCAGCGCGCCAAGCGCAACGGCGAGCCGCTGGCGCTGGCGATGCTCGACGTCGATTGGTTCAAGCATTACAACGACCACTACGGCCACCAGGCCGGCGACCAGTGCCTGCGCGCCGTGGCCGAGCTGATCGCCGCGCACGCGCGCCGCACCAGCGACCTGGTGGCGCGCTACGGCGGCGAGGAGTTCACCCTGCTGGCGCCGGCCACCGGCCTGGCCCAGATGCTGGCGATCGCCGAGGAGATCTGCGCCGCGCTCGCGCTGCTGGGCCTGCGGCACGAGAAGTCCGAGTTCGGCGCGGTGACCATCAGCATCGGCGTGGCCGCGATCCGGCCCGACCTCCAAGGCACGCCCGAGGGCCTGATCCACGCGGCCGACCTGGCGCTGTACGTCGCCAAGCAGAACGGCCGCAACCGCGTGTCAGACGGGACCGGCGCGCCGCGGGTGGCGCCGGCCGGTGCATAGGCCGGTGCGTGGGACGCTGCCAGCGGGCGCCCTATCGGCGCTCAGTGGGCCTGGTTCTCGGATATCTGCATTATTTTGGCGACGGCCTTCTTGTCGCCCTGCGCGCCGGCCTTGCGATACCATTGGAGCGCCTTTTGCGTGTCGACCGGGACCCCGATGCCGATTTCGTACATGCTCGCGAGGATGTTCTGGGCGGCGAGCGCGCCGCTGCCGGCCGCCTTCAACAGCCATTCGCGCGCCTGCGCGTAGTCTTTTTCGAGGCCCTCTCCGCGCGCGTACATCAGACCCAGATTGGTCTGGGCGTCGACATGCCCTTGTTCGGCCGCCTTCCTGAACCACTGCGCCGCCTGCCGCAGGTCTTGCGGCACGCCCTCGCCGCGCGCGTAAAGCAGTGCCAGGTTCGCCTGCGCGCCGGCGTGGCCCTGCGCCGCGGCCTGCTCGAACCACTGCGTCGACTCCTTGGGGTCGGGGCCGCCCGCCACGCCCTGCCGCGCCATCGCGCCGAGCCAGTTCTGGGCATCGGCGTCGCCCTGCGCGGCCGCCTTGCGGCTCCACTTGAAGGCCTCCTGCGCATCGGCCGCCACGCCCCTGCCCTCCTGGTACATCAGGGCCAGGTTGTATTGCGCCGCGCCCAGTCCCTGGACGGCCGCTTTTTTGAACCAGGCGTACGCGGCGGCCTCGTCGCGCGGCATGCCGGCGCCGTCCAGGTACAGCGTGCCGACGTTGTTTTGCGCGCCCGGGTCGCCCGCCTTGGCCAGCGGCAGCCATTCTTTGAGGGCCGCCGCGTAGTCTTGCCGGGCATGCGCCGCGACCCCCCCCTCGACCCCGGCGTGGGCCGCGGCCGCGACGAAGAGCAGGGAGATAATCAGACTGGAGCGAAGTCGCATAGCGGCGGCCATTTCTTGGAGAGGACGACGGACAGAACCATTTACCCGGACGCGCATCCGGCTCGAACGGCGTGGGCCAAGATTACCCGATCGGCGGCCGGCGGTCGATTCATTCGAGGCGGTTTCCGGGCATTTCGCGTCCGCCCTGCATCAAAATGAGACGGCCGGCCGCGCCGTCGGCGCCGCGCTCGAAACGCAGCTGCGCCTCGACCGTGGTGGAATAGAACAGCGTGTCCGAACGCGGGAACATCTCGACGGGCTCCTCGTCGTTGGTTTTTGCCAGGTATCTGCCGCCGTCGCGCAGTATCTCGATCACGAAACCGGGCGCGAGCGCGTATTTGCCGACATAGGCGTCGAACACGGCGGGGGCGAGGGGGGCCGGGGCCGCCGGCCCGGCGCCCCCCAACGGCTTGCCGATGGCGATCCCGGCGGCCGTATGGGCGATCAGCGCGGGATCGGCCACGCCCGATTCGCTGTTGAGCAACACGGCCACGTACACCTGTTCCTGCGGCAGCCGCATCGCATACGACGAAAAGCCGTTGATGCCGCCGCCGTGGCCGATGGTCGGGCTGCCCTTGAGCGCGCCCATGGCCCAGCCGTAGCCGTGGCCGTGGCCGTGGCCATGGCCGTCGGGCGCGCCGCCGCCCGGCTTGTGGGGCGTGAATGCGCGCGCCCAGCTGGCCGGTTTGAGCAGCCTGCCGGCCGTGATCGCCGCATCCCAGCGCGCCAGGTCGTCGACGCACGAGACGAGCGAGCCGGCGGCGTATGGTTGCGTCATGCTCAGCGGTGCGTGCGGGCCGAACTTGCCCGCGACGGCACGGTAGCCGCGCGCCTGCGCGACCTTGTGGCGTGCGTGGCCCTCGTAGGCGCTGCAGCGCATGTCGAGCGGCGCGAAGATGTTTTGCGCGACGAAGTCGGCATAGGACCGGCCGGACACCTTCTCGATGACAGCGCCGAGCAGAAAATAGCCGGAATTGCTGTACGCGAAGCGGGTACCGGGTTCGAACAGGCGCGGCGCATCCTGGAACGAAGCGATCATCTGCGCCACCGTCATGTCCCTGGCCATGCCGTCGATGTAGCCGGGCAGGTCGGTATAGCTGGGAATGCCCGAGGTGTGGGTCAGCAGGTGCTCGAGCGTGATGGTCCCGCCCGGGTCGCGGTAGTGCGGCAGGAACTTCCTGAAGTCGTCGTCGAGCGACAGCCTGCCCTGCTCCGCCAGCAGCAAGATGGCGGCCGCGGTGAACTGCTTGGTGAGCGAACCGATGCGCAGAACCGTGCCGGGCTCGAGCGCCCGCCCGGTTTCCAGGTCCGCCCTGCCGTAGGCCTTTCGGAACACGGTCTTGCCATCCCTGGCCACAAGCACGGTGGCGCCCGGCGCGTCGGGCCTGAAGTACGGCGCTATGCCGGCGTCGATGCGCTGCGCGAGACCGGGGTCGGCCCGCGCGGCGGCGGGCATGCCCAGCGATCCCGACAGCAGGAAGATGGCGCCAAGCGCCAGGATGCCCGCGCTGGCCGTTGCTCTGGCGGGTCCGCTGGCGGGTCCGCTGGCGTGGCGCGGGTGGACTGGTTTTTTGTCGATCATGAATAGCTCCCTGGTCATAGTTGAAACGTCAACTGCGCCAAGAGTATTCTGCGATTTGAGCGCCGCCGGTGACGACACCGACCCGACTTCAGGCCGGCAGCGGCCCGGCAACCGCCGCTTGCGCGCCCCGACACCACCCGTCCACCGGGAGTCGGCCATGCGCGGGCGCCCCGGCCTCAGGGATTTTTTGCGCTCAGCGAGATCGCCTGGATGCGCGGCGGCAGCGTGGGGGTCAGCAGGAGATTGCCCGCGACCCTGCCGCGGGCGCAGCGCCAGGTGAACTCGCCCGCCAACGCGCCGGTCGCCGTCAGCGGCGCCGCGGTGTCGCATTCGCCGACCTTTTTCCTCAGGGCGGCCAGATGCCCGCGCCATCCGGCGGCGTCGCGATCGAGCAGGAAATTCATCGCCAGCCGGCCCGCGCCCGCCGCGACATCGCCCTGTTGGTAGATGAGCGCGACGCTGCCGTAGGCGGCGGCAAGGTCGGCCTCGACCGGCACCGGGCGGCGCTTTAGCAAGCCCGCCTTGCCCAGCGCGACCGCCGCATCCCAGACCGCCCCGTAAGGGCCCGCGTAGGTGCGGTTTGCCAGCGCGAAGATGCCGATGCCGTATTCGGGAAGGAGCAGCACGTACGATCCATAGCCGGGATAGCCGCCGCCGTGGCCGAGGGTCAGGCCAAGGTCGCAGTCGGCCGCGACCCACATGCCCATGCCATAGGTCGACGCCTGGCGGCAGGCGGTGGCGCCGCTTTGCCCGAGGCGCTGGCGCACCCGGGGGAAGTTCGACCCTTGCGCCAGCTCGCGCACGGTGGCGCGCCTGGCCGGTCCGGCGTCGGCGCCGTCGCGCGGCGGCCACGCCGACAGCAGGTAGGCCACCCATTTCGCATAGTCGTTCGCGCTGGTCTGGATCCCGCCCATGGCGCCGAACGCGCCGTGCGCCATGCCCGGCTCCATCGACCAGGCGTCGTCTTCCCAGCGGTAGCCGAGCGCGCGGCGCGCGCGCGGCATCGCGTCGATCACGAAGCCGGTCGACGCCATGCCCAATGGCTGCAGCAGCGATTTGCCGATCGTGTCGGCGTACGGGCGGCCCGACACGTTGGTGATGATGCGTCCGAGCAGCGCGTAGCCGAGGTTCGAATACTCCATCCTGGTGCCGGGAGGGCTGTTGAAGGGCACGCCCGCGCGCAGCAGCGCGCTGAACTCGGCCTCGGGCATCGGGGTCTGGCGGTCGCCCCAGGGGTCGTCGGTGACGAGCCCGGCGGTGTGGTTGAGCAGGTCGCGCACCCGGATGCGCGGCGCGTCACGGGTCGGGTATTTCCAGCCGCGCATTTCGGGGATGTAGGTCTCGGCCAGCGCGTCGAGCCCGAGCTTGCCCTCGTCGCGCAGCTGCAGGATCGTCAGCGCCGTGAACGCCTTCGACATCGAGGCGATGCGGAACAGGGTTTCCGGCGTCACCGGGCGCTTCGACTCGAGCTCTTGCACCCCGAGCCCGCGCACATGCGCCAGGCGGCCGTCGACGACGATGCCATACACGGCGCCGGGGATGTGGTTGTCGACCGCGTAGTCGGCGAAGATGGTGTCGATGCCGGCCAATGTGGCCGCGAATGGGTCGGGCGCGTCGGAAGCGAGCGCGGGGCCGCTTATCAGCAAACTAAACACCGCTATCAGCGAGCGCTTCATCAGAGGGCTTGGTTTCATCCGATCCATTATCATTCAAAATAATGGACCTGGCCATAAATGAAGCTAAGAAATATGCGCCGTCAGCGTCCTGGTGCTCTCGAGATGCAGATAGGCGCGCTCCTCGTTCGTCAACGCGAGCCGCTTGAAGCCCGGCCAAGCCGGTGCCCGGGCCAGCGCCTCGTCCCAGATGTCGGCGTAGTAGCTGGTCGGGGTCAGCGCGAACCAGTGTTCGCGCGCGCGTCCCTGGTGGATGAACGAGCGCGCGACGACCAGATCGAGCAGTCGCTGGTAGCTTTCCCCGCGCGCCTCTTGCGGGGTTTCGTCGTGCCAGCGCAGGGCCCAGCGCATGGCGTCGAAATAGGGCCGGCTCTGCGCATCGCTGGCAAGCAGGTTCAGGGACGCGATCTCGGCGTCTGTGAAAATCCGCATGGCGAGGGCGCCCCGGCCTAGCGGGCCTTGGGCGCCCAGCCCTTTTGCTGCGCGGCGTGCTCGGCGGCGGCGTCGAGCGACTGGCCCTCGATGCGCGCGTCGATCGCCTCGAGCACCGCGCCCGGCATCGCCACGCCGGCGCGGCGGTAGGCGCCCGGGGCCTCGCCGCTGGCCTCGGTGAGCACGGGGATGGCCCAGGCCTCGCCGCTGCGGCAGGCCAGGCCGGCCGTGCCGCTGAGGGCGAAACTGCGGCAATAATTGCCGTCCTTGGTCTCGAACGTGAGCCCGATCCTGACCTGGCCGCCGGCCGGCGGCGCACCGCTGAGCTGGTTCGACAGCGCCGCGGCGAGCTTGCCCTGCGCCATCAGCGCGCCGTCCTTGCCGCCGAGCGCGGCCAGCTGCGTCTCGCCCCCCATCTCGCCTCCCGTCGCGCCCCCCATCGCGCCCAGCCCCATGCTGCCGGCCAGCACGCCGAGCACGAGCGTGGCGGCCATCGCGCCCCATTCTGGCCACGACCAGCGGCGCCGCGCGGCCGGCGCCGGCTGTCCGGCGGCCTGCGCGCGCGCGCTGCGCACGGCGTCGAGCTGGACCACGGTGCCGGTGCGCCCTATTGCCTGCAGGCGTTGCGGCACCGGCTCGCCGAGCACCCCCGCGAACGCGCCGAACACGTCGGCGCGCAGCGCGCGCAGCTGCGCCACCTTGGCCGCGACGGCCGGATCGTCCTGCATCGCCTGTTCGACCGCAGCGCGGGTTGCCGCGTCGAGCTCGCCGTCGGCGTAGGCCATCAGGGTTTCATCGGAAATAATATTCATGGCAGGCTCCTGGCTTGATCGGACAACAATAATTGCAGTGCTTCGCGCGCGCGCGCCAAACGGCTCGTGAGCGTGCCCATCGGTATCTCGAGCACCTCGGCCGCCTCCTTGTAGGGCAGGCCGTCGACCAGCACCAGGCCGATCACGATGCGGTGGTCGTCCGACAGCAGGCTGATCGCCTTTTGGATCGCCATGCGCCGCTGGTGCGCCTCGGCGAAATCGTCGCCCACGTGCTCGCCCTCGGCTTCGGGGGCGAACAGGTGGTCGCGCCGCACCCGGGTGCGGATTTCATCGATCCAGGCGTTTTTCATGATCCTGAAAATCCAGCTGTCGAGCCGCGTGCCCGCCTGCCATTGTTCACTGCGGCCCAGGGCGCGCTCGAGCGCCACCTGCACCAGGTCGTCCGCGTCCTCGCGGTTGTAGGTGATGGAGCGGGCGAAACGGCGCAACCGCGGCAGCAGGGCGGCAATGTCGGCATGTAATGGCGCGGCGGCAAAAGTCATAGATAGTAGATAAACGTTCGGGGCGGGGATTTTATTCCATGTCCCAGACGTTATTTCAGTAGGTTTTCCGATTCACTATATTATCATCCGAAAATGCGCACTCCACTCCCCCACCGCCTGCTGTGCAGGCTCGGCCCGCCCCTGGCGCTGGCCGCCTGCATGGCGCCGGCCCAGGCCCAACTGGGCCTGCCTTCGCTCGGACCAGCGCTGGGCGATCGCATAGGCCCGCTCGGGCTCGGGCGCCTCGACGGCGGCGGAGCACGGCTGCTGGCCGCCGCCGACCGCGCCAGGCTCGATCGGCTGCGGCTCGGGCGGGTCGCCCGCTTGCTCGAGCAACACGGCGACACGCTCGAAGCCGATCCGCGCGGCGAGCCGGCGGTGCGCCGCGAAATACTCGCCTGGTCGCCCAGTCCGGCCGGGCTGGCCGCCGCGCGCGAGGCGGGCCTCAAAGTCGCACGCGAAGAGGCGCAAGACGGCCTCGACGACTTGCGCCTGGTGGTGCTGCGGGTGCCCGCCGGCGGCGACACCGCGGCCGCGCTGGCGCGCCTGCGCGCGCTCGACCCGGCCGGGGTGTACGACTTTAACCATGTGTATACAGGCAGCAGCGCGGACCGTGGCGCGGCCGGCAAGCCGGTGCATGGCGGATCCCGGGACGGGCCGGCCCCACAGCGCGCGGCCACGGCCCGGCGCGTCGGCCTCGTCGACAGCGGCGTCGATCCCGCGCACGTGGTCTTCGAGGACGCGCGCGTGGTGCGCTGGGGCTGCGCCGACAAGCCCCATCCGAGCGAGCACGGCACCGCCGTGGCGGCCTTGATGGTGGGCCAATCGACGCGCTTTCGCGGCGTCGCGCCCGACACCGGCCTGTACGCGGCCGACATCTATTGCGACAGCGCCAGCGGCGGCTCGGCCGACAAGATCGCCGGCGCGCTGGCCTGGATGGCGCGCGAGAAAGTGGGCGTCGTCAATATCAGCCTGGTCGGTCCCCCGAATGCGACGCTCGAGCGGGTGGTCGGGGCCATGCTCGAACGCGGCCACCTGCTGGTAGCCGCGGTCGGCAACGACGGGCCGGCCGCGCCGCCGCTGTATCCGGCCAGCTACCCCGGCGTGGTCGGGGTGAGCGCGGTCGACAAGCGCGGGCACACCTTGCCGGAGGCGGCGCGCGGCCCCCAGGTCATGTTCGCCGCGCCGGGCAGCAATATGGTCAGCGCGGCGCTGGGCGCGCGGCCCTACCGCCAGGTGCGCGGCACCTCGTACGCGGCGCCGATCGTCGCCGCCATGCTCGCGCAGCGATTGGGCGGGCCCGACGCCGGCGCCGCCAAGGCAGCGCTGGCCGCGCTGGCGGAGCAGGCCGCGCGCGCGCCGGGCGCGGCCGCCAGTCTTGACACCGGGCTCGGCGTGGTGGGCGCGGCGTACCGGATCGATCCGTCCGAATTCCGCTGAAAAAAATTTCGGCTTTTTTTTGAGGCGATGGAATAAATGTTGAGCCCGCATCGTTCTCCTTACATCGGCGGCGGATAGTCCGCGCCACATTCAGGAGAACGACCATGAACACCACACAACGCGTCAAACACATCGCCCTCGCCCTCTCCCTCGGCATCGCCGCCTCGGCGCAGGCCGGCCCGCTGCTCGGTGGCGGCGGCGGTCAGCTGGGCGGCATGATCGGTGGCGGCGGCATGATCGGCGGCGGCATGGGCGCGAGCCGTCTCGGCCGCGCCGATTCGCTGATCGGGAACACGCGCTCGACCCTCGAGCGCGGCGTCGAACGCACCCGTCGCGCCGAAGCCAACGGCAACGCCGGCGGCCAAGCGAGCGGCAATGGTTCGGCCGATATGGTCAGCAATATCATGCCGGGCAGTGGCGCGTCGGGTGCCGGTTCGGCCGGCGGCAACGGCAGCGGCAACGGCAACGGCGGGGTCGGCGGCGCGCTCGCTTCGGTTGGCATGGAAAAGTCTGGGGCGCTCAACGGCGCGACCTCGGGCAGCAACACCGGCCGCCTGGCGCGCGAAATCAACGGCGAGGCCGACGGCAACGCCAGCGGCAGCGCGAGCGGCAGCGCCAATCGTGGCGGCATTAGCGGCAGCATCCTGGGCAGCGGCGATGCGGGCGGCGGCGCGAGCGGCGCCAATGGTAGCGCAAACGGCAGTGGCAGCGGCAACGTCGGCGGTGGCCTCGCACTGGGTGGCAGCACCGACGGCGTTCGCAACGGCGCGCGCGAAACGGCGGGCGGCGTTCGCGACGGCGCGCGCGCGGCGCGCAGCGGCGCGAGGAACCAGGTCGACAACACCGGCCAGTATGCGCAGGCGAGTGTGGCGACCACGCGCGGCACCGCGCGGGCGGCCAAACAGGGCGCGGTCGGCGGCGCCAAGCGTGCCGCCGGGGCGGTCGGGTCGGCCGGGATGCCGTCTCTCAACGGCAGCCTGAGCGGCTCCGCCAACGGTTCGGCCAACGGTTCGGCCGGCGGCCAGTCGAACGGCCAGTCGAACGGCGGTCCAGTCGAAGACTAAGCGAATGAGTAGGTAGAAGAAATAAGTAGGTAGAAGGAATAAGCAGGTAGAAGGAATAAGCAGGTAGAAGGAATAAGCAGGTAGAAGGAATAAGCAGGTAGAAGGAATAAGCAAGCAGAAACGGCAGCGGAACGGGACCGGGCAGCGATGTCCGGTCCTTTTTTATGAGGTCAGCAGGTCGTGTTCGTCGAGCACGTCGTGCAGCAGTTCGAGGCGGATCAGCGGATTGTCGAGCATGAGCAGCTTGTGCTTTTGCAGGTTGGGCAGCGGCAGCAGTTCGCACCAGCGGTTGGCGACCCAGCCGCAATCGTCGAGCCGGAACGGCGGCAGCACGGGCCAGCGCTGCTCGGGGATGCCGTCGAGCGAGGCGAGCACGCGCCCGAGCGCGTCGGCGGCGCCCTGCAGTTCGGACGGGATGGGAACCTGGCGGTCGTCGTCCTGCAGCTCGGCCTGGCCGAACCACAGTCCGTTGGCGCGCCGTTCGCGCGAGAGCAACTGGAAGCGCGAGTTGCCGCGGCAGGTCACCTGCAGCAGGCCGGGCGCGCTGGCCGTGGTTTCCTGCACCGTCGCGAGGGTGCCCGAGCCGACGAAATGCTCCTGCCCCTCGGGCGTGCGCACCTCGTGGCCGCCGGTGAGCAGCACCACCCCGAACGGGGTTTCGTTGACGATGCTCTTGTTGATCATGTCGAGGTAGCGCACCTCGAATATTTGCAGCGGCAACGCCCCGTCCGGAAACAGCACGGTGGTGAGCGGAAACAGCGGCAGCGTGATCGTCGTCATGGCGCCATCATGCCAGAATCGGGACGGCCGACACGCACGCCATCGTGAGCTGCCTGTTCGAACCCCACGCTCCCTACAGCCCCAACTCGGCCAGGATGTCTTCCTTCAACTGCTGCAGCGCGGGGCTCGACAGCCGGCGCGGATGCGGGTGCGGCACGCTGAAGGTCGCCTGGATCACGGTCGGGCGCGGCGACAGCACCATGATCCGGTCGGCCAGGTAGATCGCCTCCTCGACGTCGTGGGTGATCAGGATGACGGTGTGGCGCTCCTCCTCGAGGATGCGCAGCAGCTCGGTGCGCATGCGCAGGTTCATCAGCGCGTCGAGCGCCGAGAACGGCTCGTCCATGAACAATATCTCGGGCTTGACGACCAGCGCGCGCGCGATCTCGACGCGCTTGAGCATGCCGCCCGACAGTTCGCGCGGGTAGCTGTTCTCGAAGCCCTTGAGGCCGACCATGGCCGCGTGGTGGTCGGCCAGCGCGGCCTTGTCGCCGTGCTGGTCGCCGTTGAGGCCGAACATCAGGTTCTGCTGCACGGTCAGCCACGGGAACACCGAGCCGTGCTGCGAGATCACGATGCCCTTCGGGCTCGGCCCGCGGGCGGCCTTGCCGTCGATGTGGATGCTGCCCTCGTCGGGCCGCTCGAAGCCGGAGATGATCTTCATCAGCGTCGACTTGCCGCAGCCCGAGGGGCCGACGATGGCGACGAACTCGCCGTCCTCGACCACCAGGCTGACGCCGCCCACGACGGGCAGCGAGGTCTTTCCGGAGACGAATTTTTTCTTGATGTCCCTGACAACGATCTTACCGTCCATAACGCCACCTCACCGATCTGTGTTTTTCCAGCAGGCGCATCAAACCGTCGAGCAACAGTCCGATCAGGCCGATGATGATCATGCCCGCGACCACCAGGTCGTAGCGGTTGCCCGCATTGCGCGAATCGATGATCAGGTAGCCCAGGCCGGAGCGCGGGGCGATCATTTCGGCCGCCACCACCACCAGCCAGGCGACGCCGAGCCCGATGCGCATGCCAACCACGATCTCGGGCAGCACCGCCGGCAGGATCACCTGGCGGAACAGGCGCGCGCGCGAGACGCCGAAGTTCTCGGCCGCGTGCAGGTAGCGCCGCTCGATGGTGTGCACGCCCGAGACCGTCTGCACGATCATGGGAAACACGGCGGCCAGGAAGATGAGGAAGATCGGCGAGGTGTTGCCCACGCCGAACCACAGGATCGACAGCGGGATCCACGCGATCGGCGAGATCGGGCGCATGATCTGGAAGATCGGGTTGAGCGTGCGGAAGGCGCCGTCGACCCGCCCCATCCACAGGCCTAGCGGCACCGCGACGAGCACCGCGCCGAAAAAACCGGCGGCCACGCGCAGCAGCGAGGCGCCGATGTGGTTCCACAAGGTGCCGTCGGCGGCCAGCTCCAGCGTGCCCTCGAACACCTGCAGCGGCGTCGGAAAGATCATGCTCTCGGTCGCGAGCACGACGATCCACCAGAGGGCCAGCAGCAGCGCCATGAGCGCGAGCGAGGGTAAGGTTTCTTTTAGTTTTTCCACAGCTGCGTCTCTGAATAGGGTTCCGGCGGTAAATAGGCGTTCACTTCGCGGGCGCCGGCCGCATGCCGCGCAGCGCCTTGAGCAGCGCTTCGATGCGCCACACCAGGCGCGGCGTGCCCGGGTTGGGCAGCGCCTCGACCACCACCACCATCTGCCCGCTGGCATGGGCCGAGCACGCGAACTGGTTGACCGAGGCCTGCTCGAACGGCAGCCGGAAATCCTGGCCGGGCATGATCAGGATGGGGCCGAACACCTGCGGCACCACATCGTTGTTGCGCAACAGCAGCACATCCTTGTAGCCGAGCGTGAGGCGCACCTCGCCCGGCAGGATCTCGACCTTGTCGCCGGCCATGCGGCGCTCCCAGGTGCCCTTGGGAATCTCAAACAGCTCGTCGCGCGAGTCCGCGCGCAGCGGCGCGAGCGCGGCCCAGCCGAGCAGCGCCAGCAGGCAGGCGAGCGGCAGCAGATAGCCCCAGTGGCGGCGCGAAAGCGTCATCTGCCGCCCCGCTATTGCTTGAGCAGCAGCTTGACGTCGTGCACGACTTCGGCGGCGGGCCGCCCGAACGGCATCAGCGCGCGCAGCATGCCCTGGCGGTCGATGAAGTACAGGTAGGACGAATGGTGCATCGTGTAGGCGCCCCCGGCGCCCTCGACCATCTTCTTGGTGACCGTGATGCCATACGCCTTTTGCACGGCCGCCATCTCGGCCGCGGTGCCCGTGATGCCGATGAAGCTAGGGTCGAACGCGCCCATGTAGCGTTTGAGGTGGGCCGGGCTGTCGCGCGCCGGGTCGACCGTCACGAACACCACCTGCAGCCTGGCGCCGTCGGCGCCGAGTTGCTTTTTGGCCTGGGCCAGCATCGCCAGCGACACCGGGCAGACGTCGGCGCAGGCGGTGTAGCCGAATTCGAGCACGACCACCTTGCGGCGGTATTTGGCGAGCGAGAATTGACTGCCGTCGGTGCCGCGCAGGGCGATCTCGGGGGCGGCGCGCGGCGGCGAGAAGACCCCCGACTTGAGCGCGGGCGCGGGCGCGGCCGCCAGGCTGTTGCCGGCCAGGCAGGCGGACAACAAAAGCTTCAGGGAAAGCGATAGGGCGAGTGCGTGCTTCAAATGAATTCCTGGGGTCAGAGCGTGATGGGGACGGGCTTGATGTTCTTGACGAAACTGGTGTCGACATAGCTGTCGAAGGCGACCGGGCGCTTGAGCGTGCCGGCCTCGATCGACAGCCGCATGAGGTCGTCGAACTCGGGGCGCAGCATGCGCAGGTCGCCGTAGGTGACCCGGTCGGCCGGGTTAGACATGACGAATTCGAGCGTCTTCGGGTCCTGGTTGAAGTACTTTCTGGCCGACGCGATCGCGACGGCCTTGCTGCGGTTGGCCGCGCCGGCGTCGAGCCAGTTGCCGGCCGACTGCACATGGTTGACCAGGTCCTGCACCATGGGCCGGTTGTCGCGGATCAGCTCGGTCCTGACGGTGAGCACGCAGCAAATGTAGTTGCGCCATTCATCGCGCGTCATCTTGAGCGGGCGCGCATAGCCGGCGCGCTGGGCCGCGGCGCCGAACGGCTCACCCGTGCAATAGGCGTCGACCGCCTTCGCGTACAGCGCGGCGGGCATGTCGGGCGGCGGCATCTCGAGGATCTCGACGTCCTTAATGCCCATCCCTTCGCGCGCGAGCATCTTGCGCAGGAACAGGTAGTCGACCGCGAACCGGCTCGGGATAGCGATCACCTTGCCCTTGAGTTGGCGGAAGCTGCGGTACGGCGAATCGGTGCGCACCATGATCACCGCGCCCGAGCGGTGGCCGAGCGCGACGATCTTGAGCCCGATGCGGTGGTCGGTCAGGTCCATCACGAGCGGGGCCAGCATGTAGGCCGCCTGCACCCGGCCGGTCATCAGAGACTCCTTGAGCTCGGGCCAGCCGCCGTACTTGCTGAATTCGTAGTCGAAGCGCGGGCCCGCGCCCCTGGCGTTGCTGGCCGCCTTGGCCGCGCAGGCCACCGGCAGCGTCAGGTTGCAGGTGACGGGCAAGGCGCCGATCACGAGCGGCGCGGGCGCGGCAAGCGCCGGCGCCGGCAGCGCGAACGGGGCGGCGGCGGCGAGCGCGCCTTTGAGCACCTGGCGGCGCCGCAGCGCGTGCTCTGTCACGGGGTCTTCACTTTGCATTGCGGCGCTGCCCTCCGGTTGCCTTGTCGATTGCCGGCGCTCGCGCGCTGCGGTCGGGCAATTGTACAGCACCACCATGCGCCCGCAATACGCCCGCAAGACACCCGCATGAGAGCGCCGCGGCGCGCCGGCGCGCGCCAACCGAGCAGCGCGCGCCCAAAAACGGGGGTACTATCGCGTGGTCATAAAGGGATGCCGGGACGCGCCTCACTTTTATCGCAAAGCACGACCATGGATGCACTAAACTCCGACGTACAGGCCATCCAGGCGATCAGCTCGGTGCCGACGATCCTGCGCGTGGTCGCCGAGACCACCGGTTTGCGCTTCGTGTGCATCGCGCGCGTGACCGGCAACGCCTGGGTCACCTGCGCCGCGCTCGACCGGCTCGGCCTCGGTCTGCGCCCCGGCGACGAGCTCGACGTCGCCACGACCCTGTGCGACAGCGTGCGCGCCGGCGACCAGCCGATCGTGATCGACCACGCCAGCGTCGATCCGGTCTACTGCACCCATCCCACGCCGCGGCAATACGGCTTCGAGAGCTACATCGCGGTGCCGGTGCGGCGCGCCAACGGCGATTTCTTCGGCACCCTGTGCGGGCTCGACCCGGAACCGGCGGCGCTGTCGGACCGGCGCATCGTCGACACCCTGACCCTGCTCGCCGAGCTGGTCTCGCGCCAGCTCGAGGACGAACAGCGCATCGGCGCGAGCGAGGCCGCGTTGCTTAGCGAGCGCGCCAACTCCGAGCTGCGCGAGCAGTTCATCGCCGTGCTCGGCCACGACCTGCGCACGCCCCTGCTGTCGATCCTGACGGGCGCCGAATTGCTGCGCCGCCTGCCGCTCGAGCCGCACGCGCTCTCGATCGTCGAGCGCATCAAGCGCAGCGGGCGCCGCATGGCCAGCCTGGTCGACGACGTGGTCGACTTCACGCGCGGCCGGATGGGTGGCGGGATCCCGCTCGACGCGGTCGAAACCACCGAGCTCGGCCAGCAACTGCTGCATGTCGTGGCCGAACTCAAGGACGTCCACGGCGGGCGCGTGATCGACAGCGAGATCGACCTCAACACGACCGTGTATTGCGATCCGAAACGCATCGCCCAGATGCTCTCTAACCTGCTGGTCAACGCGCTGACCCACGGCGCGCCCGACCACCCCGTCACGGTGCGCGCGCGCAGCGACGACGGCGCGCTGTTTTTGTCGGTCAGCAACGCCGGCGCGCCGATCGCGGACGAGACCCTGCAGCAATTGTTCCAGCCGTTCTGGCGCGGCAGCAACAGCGGGCCATCCGAGGGCCTCGGGCTGGGCCTGTATATCGCCTCCGAGATAGCGCGCTCGCATGGCGGCAGCCTAATCGTGACCTCGACCGGCGAGGCGACCACGTTCAGCTTCACGGCGCCGCGCATCGCGCGCTAGATCGGACCAAGTCTCAACCATTCCACCACAGCGCCGGCGGCGCGCCGCAGCGCGTCCACCACATCGTCGATTGAAACCGGCTTGTTCTCGGACAGAGGGGCGGAAATCCTGCGCGTACGTCCCCTGAGACGTCTAACCCGCTGAACGCGCCGCGCCGATGGCGCCGAAAGGTTCGCGCCGGATTCGGGTTTGCCGGCTTCGGCCATGCCGGCTTCGGGTGTGCCGACTTCGGCGATGTCGGCCTTGGCCATGCCGGCTTCGGGTGTGCCGGCTTCGGCGATGTCGGCTTCGGCGATGCCAGCTTCGGCCATGCGAGCTTCGGCCGTGCCGCCTTCGGCCATGCCGGCGTTGGGTGTGCCGACTTCGGCCGTGCCGGCTTCGGCCGTTCGAGCATCGGCCGTGCCGCCTTCGGGCATGCCTGCTTTGGGTGTGCCGGCGTCGGCTGGGTGCTGGGGTTGGCGCACCTCGTGTGCGGCAAATGCGTGATGACCTTGTTCGATCGCGGGGGCCGCAAGCGGCGCGCGCGGCGTGGGCAACGGCGCAGGTTTCGCCGCTACCGGCGCTTTGCGTTCACCGCGGGAGCGTTGACGGGTACGCAGCGTTTCGGCCAGCTTCCATTCAGTTGTATTCGGAAAGCGGATCCAGATGCTGGTCCAGGCGTTGCGCCGGATACCACCGACGGCGTTGGCGAAACCACTGGGCGAGACCGCCCGTCCCTCGTAGAGAATGGCATCGCCCTCGACCAGGCCGTGATGGTTTTTCCCGTTGAATACGGTGCGCAGCAGCGTGCCATCGGGCAGGAACAATTGCTTCCATTGGTAACCCGAATTTGCCGACTTGGGCAGCGCATCGGGTTCGTGGCGCCAGATCCACTCCTCGACCGCCTCGGTGACGATTTCCCAGTCCTCCTTTTCGAAGAAGCTTCTGACCGATGCCAGGCTTATTTGCTTGTGGATATGTTGCGAAATGGGGATCTCGGCGTAGACGGCTGGGTGGTGGCGTTTCATGGCTTTTCTCCTTTTATTCCGATTTGACCGCATATTGGCCCGGCATTGCACGAGAGCGGCACGCGCCCGGACGATATCTGCGCGACTCGGCCCGACAACTGCGCGACGCGGTCCGACGACAGCACGCCTGGATCCGGTGCTTGCACGATTTTTTTACGACAACGCTGGCGTGTACTTAGTCTGTACTTAGTTAGACACGCAAACCACGTATCGTTCAGTTTCAGACTTAAAACAGGAGAGATCGCATGGCGCGCGGACGGTGTCGTGTGACTATCACCGGAATCCGCAGCGCTATCGTGCAATGTAGGGTTGAACCGGGTGAAATAGGGCCTTTTGGGAGGCGGCACATTCTGGAGGGGGCATGCGGTCGCCGGCCGGGCAAATTGCCAAATATATACGAATCTCCAGGCTAACAAGTTCGTTCGGGAACCTTTAGCCGCGCTGGCATCCCGATCTCTTGCGCGCGCGCTTGACCGCCCGCGCAGCGTGGCCGTTCAAACGACACGCTCAGGACCATTTCCACGAGGCTTGACGGGCATCGTGGCGCCGTCTTTCCCGAAGTGCAAACATCGAAAACTCCCCATCACCATCGAGTTTCCATGAGCGACCCCGGACACCCCACTGAAGTTTTTTTCGAAGGCAAGGCCCCGATCGCACCGGGCATGCTGTGCTCGCAACACTTCGCGCTCGCCGACGCCGCCACGGTCGCGCAGGTGACACTGCGCTTCCAGTGTTACGGCATGCACGCGTTGGCCGTGCTCAAGTTCACCTTCCATGACGCGCACGGACAGCGCACGCATGAGATCAACTCGGGGCCGGCGCGACCCTTGGCGGCGACGGGCTTGAACCGGCTGCGCCGGCACATTCTTTTCCTGCGGCTCGAGTCGGCGCTGCGCAGCTTGTTAAACATGCCGAGATGGTTCATCGTCGAGTTGCCTTGCGCCACATTGCGCAGCGGCGGGCTGCGCGTCGACGTGGTCAACACGGGCAAGTTCCCGGTGCTCGTGAGCGGTTTCGCCCTGCACACCTCGCCGCTCGATCCGGCCCGGCGGGTGCGCAACGACCACCCGCTCGAAGGCTATGCGGGCAGCATCAGCGTGACGGCCGGCGAGCCGCTGGCGCTGTTCGTGCATAGCCCGCAGGCGCTTTTTGCGGTCGAGGTGATCCGCTTCGGCGCCAGCGCCGCCACGCGGCTGCGGATCGATGACGTGCCCGGCCGCGCGCAGGACTACGCCCAGAACGCCTACGAGCAGGGCGCGGACTGGGACCGCACGACGGTGCTGCAGACCGACCCGGGCTGGCGCGCCGGCCTATACGTGGCGCGGCTGTCCGATTGCAGCGGCGCCTTGTTCGACATCACCTTCGTCGTCAAGAGAAAGGTGGGCGAAGCGGCGGCGGCGCTCGCCGTGCTGGCCTCGACCAACACCTGGCAAGCCTACAACGCCTGGGCTGGCGCCTCGATCTACGAATACCACATCGACGACGGCCTGCACCGCCCCGATATCTTCGTGGTGCACCAATTGCGCCCGAACCCGGCGGCCACCATGATCGACGCCAGGGGCCATCTCGCCTGCGAGGAAAAACACGTGCTGGCCTGGCTCGAACGCGAGGGCATCGACTACGACCTCTACAGCGACAGCGACCTAGACGCCGATCCGGGCCTGCTGGCGCGCCACCGCGCGCTGGTGCTCAACACCCACAGCGAATACTGGACCGGGCCGATGTACGACGGGCTCGAGCGTTTTCTCGACGGCGGCGGCAACCTCGCCTACCTGTCGGCCAACGGCCTGTTCTGGAAGACGGCGGCGCGCGGCCACCAGCTCGAGGTCCGGCACGACTGCGGCCGGCACAGCTTCATCGACGAGGCCGGCGGCAGGTGGCGCGACCACGGGCGCCCGGAGACGCGCGCGGTCGGCATCCGCTTCACGCGCGCGGGGCAAAAATCGGGCTTCAAGCCGTACCGGGTGCTCTCGCCGGGGCATTGGATTTTCGCCGGAACCGGCGTCAAAAAGGGCAGCCTGATCGGCGAGCGCGGCACCAAGTACCAGGGCGCGTCGGGCTGGGAGCTCGACACGATCGACGCGCGCGCGCGTCCGGCCGGGCTGGTGCATCTGGCAAAGGGGTGCAACGCCTGGGGCAGCGGCGCCGATATGACGTACTTCACCCATGCGGGCGGGGGCGGGGTGTTTGCGGTCGGCTCGATCACGTTCGGCGGGAGCCTGGTCGTCGATGCCGTGCTGTCGCGCATGATGCGCAATGTGTTCGCGCGCTTTTTGCGCGGAGCCGGCGCGGCGCCCGCCGCCAAAGCTGGCCTGGCGGCGGACGCCGGCGCGGTTGAAGCTTAAGCCATCGAACTATCTTTGACGAAATACTTGCGCGCGTAGGCGAGCAACTGGCCATCGTTCGGATGGTCGACCGTCTCGACGCTGACGACCTTGTCGGCGATCAGCGCCTCGTGCTTGTTCAGGTAGCGCATGAACGACAGTTTCTCCTGGCCGGGGCCGACCACCAGGATCGCGTGCGCTTCCTTGACGGAGGCGGCGATCTCGCTCATGTACGGAATGTTTTCCTCTTCCTTGATGCTGATGTCGGCGCCCGCTTTTTTATGGATCGCGCCGGTCTTGATGACTTCGGACTCGGCGGCGTCGGCCGTGAAATGGATGACGTGCGCTTCGGATTGGTCGAGCCAGATGACGACGTGGTTGAATGACATGGTGGTGTTTCCTTGTGGGAGTGAGCGTGCGCGGGGCCCATGCCCCATTGCCGAATGAGGCGAGTGTGCGCCCCTTCGCCGATTTTTTCCGTTCGGAACCGCACGTAGGCCGCAGCGCCCGCCCTCCCCCTACGCCGCCGTGGCGCGCCGCACCGCATGCTCCCACTCGGCCATGCGTTCGGCCGCCCGCGCCGGCGCCATCTCGGGCCTGAAGGTGCGCTCGGCGCGCCATTGGGCGCCAAGCTCGGCGGTGCCCGCGTACAAGCCGCTGCCCAGCCCGGCCAAATAGGCCACCCCCAGCGCCGTGGTTTCGATGATCGCGGGCCGCACCACCTCGATGCCGAGCAG
Organism: Massilia glaciei; assembly: GCF_003011895.2. Classification (GTDB taxonomy): domain Bacteria; phylum Pseudomonadota; class Gammaproteobacteria; order Burkholderiales; family Burkholderiaceae_D; genus Telluria_A; species Telluria_A glaciei. The sequence goes on from NZ_PXWF02000121.1 coordinate 113,110, forward strand.
GTCGGCCTGCAACTGCATCAGCAGGTCGTTGGCGCAGGCGCCGCCATCGACCCGCAACTGCCGGACCCCGCAGCCGCCGCCGGCCCTGGCGTCGCGGTTCATGACCTCGAGCAAGGCCGCGCTCTGGAAGGCGATGCTCTCGAGCGCGGCGCGCGCGATGTGGGCGCTGGTGGTGCCGCGCGTGATGCCGCAGATGGTGCCGCGCGCCCGCGCGTCCCAGTACGGCGCGCCGAGCCCCGTGAACGCGGGCACGAACATCACGCCGCCGGCGTCGGGCACGCTCTCGGCGAGCGCCTGCACCTGCGCGCTCGACTCGATCGCCTGCAGGCCGTCGCGCAGCCATTGCACCACGGCGCCGCCGACGAACACGCTGCCCTCGAGCGCGAACCGCGGCTGGGCGTCGAACTGGGCCGCGCTGGTGGTCAGCAGGCCGTTGCGCGAGAGCTCGAAGCGCTCGCCGGTGTGCATCAGCATGAAGCAGCCGGTGCCGTAGGTGTTCTTGGCCATGCCCTCGTCGAAGCAGGCCTGGCCGAACAGCGCGCTTTGCTGGTCCCCGGCGACCCCGGCGATGTCGACCGGCGCGCCGAGCAACTCGGGGCGCACCTGGCCGTAGCGCGCGCTCGACGGCAGCACCGCCGGCATCATGTTGCGCGGAATGTCGAGCAGCGCCAGCAGCTCGTCGTCCCACTCGTTGCTGCGCACATTGAACAGCATCGTGCGCGCGGCGTTGCTGACGTCGGTCGCGTGCACCGCCCGCGCGCGCGTGGCGTCGTCGGCGCCGCCGCTCAGTTGCCACAAGAGCCAGCTGTCGACCGTGCCGAACGCGAGCTCGCCGGCCTCGGCGCGGGCCCGCGCGCCGGGCACGTTGTCGAGGATCCATTTCAGTTTGACGCCCGAAAAATAGGCGTCGACCACCAGCCCCGTCCTGGCCTGGATCAGGCCGGCCTTGCCGTCGGCGCGCAGCCGCGCGCAGGCCGGCTCGGCGCGGCGGTCCTGCCACACCAGCGCGTGGTGCACCGGCAAGCCCGTCCTGCGGTCCCATACGATGGTGGTCTCGCGCTGGTTGGTGATGCCGAGCGCGTGGATCTGGCGCGCCTGCAGCCCCGCCTTGCGCAGCACGGCGCGCGCGGTCGCGAGCTGGGTGCGCCAGATCGCCATCGGATCGTGTTCGACCCAGCCCGGGCGCGGGTAAATTTGCGGCAACTCCTCCTGCGCCATGGCGACGATCTGGCCGCCGCGGTCGAAGATGATGCTGCGCGAACTGGAGGTGCCTTGGTCGAGTGCAAGCAAATAGGTCATGGTGGGGGCCGCCCCGCCCACGTTTGCTTGAGCCGGCGCAGCTGTAATGTTCGAGGTTGACGGGACCCGCGGGGGGCGGTTTATGCTCTTCGCTATTAAAATATACTATAACCTCCGTCAAACGAACACGACCAACGGGTCGCGCGAACCCACAACGCCAATGCAAGCCTACTCCTCGACCCCGCTTCACACCGCGCGCCCGGACCTGATCGCGCGCCTGGCGCAGGGGCAGCAATACGACCTGGCCATCATCGGCGGCGGCGCCACCGGGCTCGGCGTGGCCCTCGACGCGGCCCAGCGCGGGCTGTCTGTGGTGCTGCTCGAATCGCACGACTTCGCCAAGGGCACGTCCTCGCGCTCGACCAAGCTGGTCCATGGCGGGGTGCGCTACCTCGCCCAGGGCGACATCAAGCTCGTGCGCGAGGCGCTGCACGAACGCGCCAACCTGCTCCACAACGCGCCGCATCTGGCCCAGCCGCTCGCGTTCGTGATGCCCTCGTACCGCTGGTGGGAGGCGCCCTTCTACGGCATCGGCCTCAAGATCTACGACGTGCTGGCGGGCAAGGCCGGCCTCGGCGCCACCGAATGGCTGGGCCGCGAGCGCACCGGGGCCTGCCTGCCCAGCGTGCGCCAAGACGGCCTGTTTGGCGGCGTCAAGTACTGGGACGGCCAGTTCGACGACGCCCGCCTGGCGCTGGCGCTGGCGCGCACCGCGGCCGCGCACGGCGCCCTGCTGGTCAATTACTGCGAGGCGCACGGCCTGGTCCACGAGAACGGCCGCGTGGCCGGCGTGCAATGCCGCGACACGCTGGGCGGGCGCCAGATCGCGGTGCGCGCCAATTGCGTCATCAACGCCACCGGCGTCTGGGTCGACACCTTGCGCGCGCAGGACGGCGCGCTCTCGGGCAGCGCCACGCGCCCGCTCGTGTCGCCGAGCCAGGGCGTGCACCTGGTCGTGGACCGCGAATTCCTTCCGGGCGAACACGCCCTGATGGTGCCCAGGACGAGCGACGGGCGGGTGCTGTTCGCGGTGCCGTGGCTGGGCAAGCTGATCCTCGGCACCACCGACACAGCGCGCGCCGACGTGGTGCGCGAGCCGGCCCCGTTCGCCGAAGAAGTCGCCTTCATCCTCGACGAGGCCGGCAAGTACCTGGAGCGCGCGCCGCGCCGCGAGGACGTGCGCAGCGTCTGGGTCGGCCTGCGCCCGCTGGTCAAGCCGCCCGCGGACGACGGCGGCCCGACCAAGGGCATCAGCCGCGAGCATAGCGTGACGGTCAGCGGCTCGGGCCTGGTGACGGTCACCGGCGGCAAATGGACCACCTACCGCGCCATGGCCGAGAGCGTGCTGGCCAAATGCGCGCGCTGGAATTTGTTGCCGACGACCATGGCCGCGGCCGCGACCGCCCACCTGCGGCTGGTGGGCGCGCCCGCGCCGGGCGCGCCGACGACAGCGCTGCGCGAGGCGCCCGGCGAACACCTGTACGGCAGCGAAGTCGAATGGCTCAGGCAACTGCCGGGCCACGCCAACGCGCTCGCGCCCGGGCTGACCGAGGCGATGGTGCGCTTCGCCGCGCGCCACGAGTACGCGCGCACGGTCGAGGACGTGCTGGCGCGGCGCAGCCGCCTGCTGTTCCTCGACGCGCGCGCCGCGGCGCAGGCGGCGCCGGCGGTGGCGCGGCTGTTGTCCGAGGAGTTGGGCGAGGCCGTATCGGCCGATGAATTTCTCGAGATGGCGCGGCGCTACCGGACCTTGCCGGCGCCCTGAGGGGCCGGAGGTTACAGGCTGCTAGGAGGCTGTCGGACGTAGGGAGTCGAAGCGAAAAAAGTGACGGGCGGGGACAGATTTTGACGATTTCGCAGTGCCAATAGCTATTGGCCGAGAAAACGGCGAAATATGGACCGTCCGACACTTTTTGCAGCCGACGATCCTAAGTCCGACAGCCTCCTAGGCCTTGAGGCGCCAATTCGGCAGGAATTTTTCGAGCGTCATCAACAGGTCGCCCGCCTCGAACGGCTTGCACAGGAACGCGTCGCAACCGGCGTGCGAACCGCGCAGGCGCACCTCGATCTTGCGGTTTTCGGTGAGCAGGACGACCGCCGTGCTGCGCCGCTTGTCGGGCATCTGCTTGATCGAGCGGCAAAAGTCGATGCCGCTCTCGCCCGGCAGGTCGACTTCGAGGACCACGCAGTTGTAGCGGTTCTCGCGCATGAGCTCGTGCGCGTGGGCGATATTGTTGGCGCGGTCGACCCGGTAGCTTGAGCTCGCCAGCGCGTGGATCACCTGGGCCGCGACCACCGGATCGGGGTCGAGCACCAGCACCGAGGGCCCGGTCGCGAACTCCTTGGGCGACTGCTCGCGGTCGTACCACGGCTGCAGCTCGAGCACCTCGAGGTCGTTGACCGATTTGCTGAACTCCTCGGTCAGCGGCTCGGCGCTGGCCGTCATCGCCGCCTCGCCGAAAACGAGGTCGAGCGTGTGCAGCATGGTGGCCCAGCGGATCGGACGCTCGATGTGCAGGCCGACCTTGAATTTCTCGTCCGAGCGGGTGCCGATGGTGATCATCGTCACCCGCGTCTTGCGGATCAGGGCCAGCTCGACGCGCATGCGGCCGTCGTCGTCGTCGAGGTCGACGAGGATGCAGTCGGGACGCGAATCCTGGTCGGGCTGCCATTCCTGGTAAACCTGTGCCCGCATTCTTGACAACTTGAACATCGAAGCAATCAATATCCGTTCATTCGGTTTGAAACCGACGATTTCAACATCAAAATACTCAGATTTGTTATCCATAGGTTCCGCGTGTATAGAAAAGACTGGCGTGGCCGGCCCGAGCTCGCCGTCCGGCGATGCAACGATTCCAGGGTCAAGCGTCAGCAGTGGCGACCGTCGCGGCGTGGCATGCCCGCCCGGATGCGGGCGACGGCCGGCTGCCACGCCTACTGGCGCGGCCCGGCTGCTCGTCCGCCCCGCTCAATGTTTCAAGAAGGGAATCGGGCTGATCATCCGATGCGAAAATTACACGACTGTTGCACAAAAATTTGTTGCCTCTGCTCCAGCATACTTGCGCGCGCAGCGCGCGTCTACACCTGTCGAGCAATCGGCGCGCAATTTGATCGAAGTCGGCGGGGGCCGGACCCGGCCGGTCAGCGCCGATGTGGCAAGAACAACAAAAAGACGTCATAAACCGGGTGCATCGGACCATAAACAATGCCCCCTTTGCCATGATAAGTTGCTATCAAGATGGATCAAATGGCATTGGAAATATCCTTGCGGCATTTTAAACGCGGGCGCGCATCGCCTGTCAGGCGATCAGGGCGGCCGCCTTCGCGGCGATCCGTTCGGCCAGCTGGTGGACGTGGAAACCATCGACGAAACCGTGGTGGGCCTGCACCGAAAACGGCACCGCCATGCGCCCGCCCCCGGGCGCGCCGAACCGACCCCAGGCGATCGACGGGATGTCGGCGTGCTGGTGCCGGAAAACGGGATGCTCGATGGCGTGCAACTTGAACCACGGCAGGCAGGTGATGTAGATGTGGTTGCGCCGTTCGCGTTCGGTTTGCCCGGCGGCCGCGTCGATCAACGCGCGGCTGGCCTGCGCCACCCTGCCCGCGGCCACGCTGCGCGCGATGAATGCATCGAGGTCGGCGCCCATCTCGAAACTGGCGTAATTGAGGTTGTTGTCGATGTTGATCACCGTGTAGGAGGCGGTGATGCCATCGATCTTGATCACCTCGCCCTCGAAAATGCGGTACATGAAGTTGTCGATCGCGCTGGCGCTGGTGAGCACGCAATAGAGCAGGAAATGAAACGGCGGCAGCCCGCGCGCCTGGCAGAACGGCCTGAAATCGGGCAGGTCGAGCTCCAGGCTCAGGTTGACGAGGGGATTGTCGAACTGGCGGAACAGCTCGTAGCGGTCGCGGCGGTGTTCAAAATTTTTCATTGATCAATTTTAACCGGATTTGGCGCCGCGCCCGGACCTACCCGCCCGCGCCGGCCTTGCTGGCCGCCGCGCCCGCCCGCGGGCGTCGCTCGAAACGCCGCAGCGTTTGGTCGACGGACTTCGAAAACCAGCCGCCCTTCTGGCGTTGCGTCAGCAACTGCAACTCGACCACGGCGCGCGCCTCGCTGATGCGGCGCGCGACCAGGTCCTTGTAGATGCGGTCGGCGCGGCGCCGGCGCCGCACCGCGTCGCCGGCGTCGAGGAATCCTTCGATCGCGTCGAAGATCTTCTCTTTCCAGCCGGCGCTGCGGGTGACACTGATGCCCGCGCGCACCTGCTGCATTTTGGCGCCGAGTTTTTTCGCGATGGCCGCCAGTTCGACCCGCACCCGCTCCTGCTGGCCGAATGGCGTGTCGGGCAATTGGGCCAGGGTCGCCTGGACCAGTTCCTCGCTCAGCAGTCCGTATTCCTGGAAGTCGCTCAACGCGGCGAGCCCGCGCCGCTTCAGGATCGGGTCGCGCGCCATCAGATCGGTGCAGGCGCGGTGGCAGGCGTCCCAGGCCAGCCAGCGATAGACGAAATCGAGGCCCGTCCCCTTGATGTTCTGCAAGCCCATGATCCGGTTGTGGAAGCCGGGCGGCGTGGCGTCGCGGATGGCCGCGATGACGGCGTCGCCGCTGGCGTGGTAGTCCCCGACGACGACGATGCGGCGTTCGAACCATTGCCACATCTGGTCGCGGAAGGCCTGGTCGAGCGCCGCGTCGGGCGCCGCGCCGGCCTGCAGGCAACGCTGCTCGAGCGCCGCGTATTCGCGCAGCGTGGCCACGTCGCGCGCGTGGAACGCGAGCACCTCCCCCGCGTGGGCCAGCCCCAGCGCGGCGAGCGCGCGCGCGAGCGCGTCGTGGCCGCCGGCCTCGTGCGCCAGCCGCGCCGGGGCGCCAATGCCTTCGAGCATCACCCGCAGGCGCGCGGCCACCTGGGCGTCGGAATGCACGATCCGGTAATCGCGCGCGGCCGCCGCCAGCATCGCCGGCGGCCCGCCCTCATTGTTTTGCTGCGGCCACAGTGTGAGGCTCTGCGCATGCGTGCCCCAGGTCTCGCGCAGGTAGCCGCGCAGCCCGTCGAGGTTCGAACCGATGAGCACGTGGAAATCGGCCCGGATCTCCTGCACCAGCACGCCCGCGAACACCCGGGAGCGCGCGATCCGGTCGGCCCGGTTGTTGACCACGGTGCTGATCATGACGCCGGGCTCGGCCACCGGATCCTGGCGGTCGAAACCGAGGCGCCGCCAATTCCCCAGGCAACCGTAGCGCTCGTTGGCCGACATGCCGTTCGAAAACTCCAGTGTGCGCATGCCGACCGACACCGGCGCGAATGTCTTGAGCACGCCCAGGTCGAGCACGACCTTGTCGGCCATCGCCTTGAGCGCGAAGTCGTAGCCGACGCCCAACTCGGCGCCCAGCGCCGCGACCAGCGCGATATTGTCGGGATGCTCCTGGTAGGGGAAGCGCGCCAGGATGTCGGGCGCGATCAGGCCCGACTCGAGCCAGCCGACGCCCTTCAATTGGGTGCCCAGCGCGTCGGCCGCGCTCTGCAGGATCGGCCGCATCTGCTCCTCGGTCGTGAGCAGCACGCGCCGCTTCGGGATGAACTGCGTCATCACCTGCGGGATGTCGATGCCCGCCGGCCCCTGCAGGTCTTCGTGGTCCGGAAACGTGTTGGTCAACGTCGAATAGTCATCGCGCATCCACGACCGTTGCAGCAGGTGCACGAAGGATGGCGTCAATGCCATGCATTCCCACAGGAACACTTCACACTCGAGTTCGCTCGCAAGGCGCACCACGTTGTACTGTTCCCAGATGGTCGCCTTGTCGTAGGGCCGGAACAGGAACATTTCGCGCAGCTCCCCGTGCGGCGGCGCGTAGACGAACATCGCCTCGCAACCGGTGGTCTTGCTCATGATCGAATAACCCTGGGCGTTGAACATCGCCGCCTTCAGGCGCTCGGTGCCCGACTTGCCGCGCGTGCCCCAGCCGCCCACCACCAGGGGGATGCTGTTGCGCGCGCGCCGCATCCGGTGGTTGACCCACACGTGGTGGCCGATGAAGGCGGCGATCGACAGGCCGACGAAGAGGCTCAGATCGAACAGCGTGTTCTCGTAAGCCGAAAAGAAATAGTTCTCGATGCGGTTCGGCAGCTCCGGCAGCGGCAGCGCCGCCATCGCCGGAAAAAAGCGCGTCACCGCGGGGTCGGGCAGCGTGTCGGGATAGGGCCGGAAGCGCAGCTCGAAGCCGAGCTCGGATAGCATCCTCAGGTAGCTGGCCGGATGCGCGGCGCTTGCCTCGGACCAGTTGCGGGCGTTGGCGAATTGTTCGAAGCGCGTGGTGAGGGTGGTGCGCGCCGCGAGCCGCTTGACGATGCCATCGGGTGCGCCGACCTCCGTGACGCCCTCGGCCGTGTACAGCCGCAGCGGCCCTTCGGACGCGCTTTCATCGAGCAGCGAGATCAGGTCGTCGACCAGCGGCAGATAGGGCCGCCAGCCGGCCTCGCTGGCCATGTGCAAGGGTTCGCCCGGCACCTTGGTCTGCGCCAGCTCGCCCAGGATCGCCGACGGCGCGCGCAGGGTGCCGCGGAAGACCCGGCCGATCGTGTGGTTGAACGCCTGCCGTTTGTCGGGCGAGGGGTGGCGCCACTCGTGCAGCAGGCGCCACAGCCGGAACCCGAACCGATGGCCGCGCCACAGCCGCCAGCGGCGCCCGGCGCGCTCGAGGCCAAGGCCGTGGTCGCGTTGCGCCAGACAGGCCAGCACCCGTCCGGCGCGCTCCGCGTCCGCGTCCGCGTCCCCGAGCGCGGCATCGCGCCCGCCCGCCGCGCCCGGTGCGCAGCCGCGTATCACAGGCGCCAGGCGCTGCGCCAGCGCGAGCGCCCCGGCGTCGCCGCGCAAGCGGATCCGTTCGCGCGTTTCGGCGCACCAGCGCCGCACCATCAGCAGCGGCGAGTCGACATGCAATTGCTCGATCAGCGGCAGGAGCGAGGCGATCCACTGCCGCCGCGCGTCGCCGTCCAAGGCCGCCGCGCCGTCTTCGGCCGCCTGCAGCGCCACGCGCAGGCCGAACCCGGTGCCCTCCCGCCGCAGCGCCTGCGCCAGCCAGCCGAGGGCGTCGCCAAACAGCGTCGGACGCAATCCGATCCGCGGCAGTTGCAGCAGCGCCGCTGCACGCACCTGCACCACCGCGTCGTCGAGCCCCAGGCGCGGCCACAACTGGCGCGTGGTGTGGTCGGCCGCGTTTGTCAGCGTGTTGGCCAGGCCTTGCCTGACGAAGGCGCTCGGGTCGTCGGCGGCGGCGCCGAACAGGCGCTCCAGGTCCGGATCGAGGTGGCAGGCCGCGCCCACCAATTCGACCGCGTAGCGCCGCACGAACAGGTCGTCGCCCTCGCTCCGGTCGTCGAGGCGCTGCGCCACCACAAGGGCGAAGCGCTCCGGTGCGACATTCAACAGCAGCAGCAGGGCCTCGCGCTGGATCCAGACGTCGAGCCGCCGGTCGAGCGCGGCGCGGTACACGTAGGCGGTGGTGGCGTCGCCAATCGCATGCGGCGCCAGCGCCGGCGGCAGCGTTTGCAAGGCCACGGCCAGCGCGCGGAACGATTCGGTGCGCACCCGGGGGTCGCCGTCCCAGGCCAGCAACGGCAGCAGCGTGCCTTCGAGCCCGAGCGTGGCCCATGCCGCCGTCTGCTCCGGCGCCGCGCCCAGGAAGCGCGCGGCGAGCCGGCCGAGCGACTGCAGGCAAAAGCTCAGCAAACGCTCCGCCTTCGAAATGCGGATCCGCACCCGGTCCTGCATCGCGTCCGGGCCGAACCAGCGGCTGAACGCCCTGCGGTCGCCGCGCAACTGCGCCCTGCCCGCGCCAAGCTCGCGCGCGTAGTCGAGGATCACGCGGCGGCGGTCGGCATTGTCGGAGGCCACCGCGTAGCGTTTGGTGAAGTTGCCCTGTCCCTCGCGCAGACGGCCGATCTCTTCCGACAGCGCGGCGATGCGCGACTGCAGGTAGTGCGCGCCAAGCAGCTCGGCCTGGAGCGAGGCCGGATTGTCACGCCGCGCCACCCATTGCGGCCAACCCGCGGCGAGCAGCGCCACATGGCGCCCCTCGAGCCGCACCTCATGCGGGCGCAGGCCCTCGTTGATCAGTTTTTCAAGCACTCGCTCGTCGTGCAGTGGCATCATCGCTCCTCGATCCGGTTGGGCGGCGCGGGAGCCCGCCAGCGCCGCGGCGCGCGGAAATCGATGTCGTCCGGCCCGAAATCGCGCAACTCCCGCCCCGGCCCCCAGTGCCAGCGCAGTTCGATGCCGCCCCACGTTTCCGAGGTCCGGATCTCGCGCCGCACTTCGGCCCGCACTTCGATCCGTGTGCCCGGGCGCAACCACCATTCGCCGGTCGCGCGCAGCCACAACTGGCCCAGCGTCGCCTGGTCCGCCCGCTTGGCGTCGGCGCGGTAATGAATCGCCCGCCCGCCGACCTCGGCGATGACGGGACCGATCAACTGCCGCCATTGGACGGCGGCGCGCACATGGTCGGGCCGCAGGATGTTGAGGTCGGGATTGGTCGTCAGTGACAGCGCGGCCGACAGATGCGTGTCGCGCCATGGACGCCACGACAGCGTGTCGCCCAGCGATATTCCCAGCTTGTGCTGCGCGCGGTAGCGCGTGTGGACGTCGCTATCGACCCGCGCGGCATCGGCCTCGCCAAGGTCGAGATTGAGCGCGCGCGCGGCCACCCGGACGGTCGGCTCGTGCGACCACAGGCCCGATCCGGCGAGCACGCGCCGCTGCGACGCGGCCACGCCCAGCGCCACCGCCGCGCCGAACCCTTGCGCCGTGTCTTGCGCCGCGCCGCTCAGCGTGGCGCTCAGGGTGAACGGCCATGGCAGCGCCGGGCTCCAGCCCCGCTCCCGCTCCGCGTGGAGCCGGAAGCCGACGGCGGGCGGGGCGCCTGGCCGCTGCCGCACGAACACATCGGCCAGGCGGCCGTCCTGCCCGTCATCGGCGCGCCGGCGCCAGGTGAGGCCCGCCTCGGCGTGGCCCCCGGGCGCCGCCGCGCCCGCGCCGCGCGCTTCACCGTCTTCCCCCCGCATCAACTGGAGCCGCGCGCTCAGGGTGCCGTCGCGCTGGTGTCCGGGCGGCTCGCCATCGACGAAGCGCACCCGCGCCGCGCGCGTTTCGGCCGGCATCTGCCACGCCGGCGGCGCGTCGGGCACGGGTTGCGGACGGTAGCGGCCCGGACGCGGTGGCAACATGGCCGCGGCCACCGGATCGGGCTGGCGCGCATGGAGGCGGTACAAGGACTCGGCCTCACCCGCCGCCGGCGGCAATACCAGCGTCGCGACCGGCCCGGCCAGCAAGCGCTCCTCGCTGCGCACGCCGTCGCGCTCGAGCCGGTCGATCCGGACCCATGCCGGTCCGGCGAAGCTCGCCTTGACCGGCTCGCTGGCGCTGGCGATGTGCCAGTCGCGCGTCACCTCCGGGTCGGGCGCCTGCGCGCCGCCGAACCGCACCCGCAGGAACTGGTTGATGTACGGCGTTTGCAATGCGACCGAGATGCGCTGCCGGCCGGGCGGCACCGGCAGCGTCAGGCTGGCGCCGCGCCGGCCTTGATCGAGCCGCAGCGCGCGCAGCGGCTTGCCATTGCGTTCGATGAGCGCCGTCACCGGCAGCGAACCGGCGCCGGGCAGGTCGTCCATCGTCAGTTCCACCCCGACCGAGCCGGCCGCCGCGCCGTCGAACAACAGGCTCGCGCGCGTATCGCCACCGATCCGCAGCTCGCCTTCGCGCAGCGCCGGCAGGAGCGCGGCGCGAATCCTGGCCGCCGGCGACTCGGGCGCGCCATGCGGCGCCGGCACCGGGCGCAACCCGGCGCTGCGGTCGACCAGCCGCTGCCACACCCAGGCGCTGGAGGCGGCCAGCCGCTCCCACTGGTCAAGCACTTCCGGCACCGGATGCCGGTTCGCCAGGGCTGCGCCGAGCGCGACCGCGCGCGCGCGCCGGGCCGGATCGTTGTCCGCCATCCAGAGCAGCAGCCGCATGCGCTCCGCCGGATCGGACGCGTGTTCGAGCGCCGCGTCGACATCGCCGGCCGCCAGGAACCCGGCGACCGGATCGCGCGCCGCCGCCGGCCGCGGCAGCGCCTGCCAATGCAGCGGCGCCAGGCCGACCCGGTAGGCGGCGAGCGCACCGTTGGCGACGATATGGCAGCCGACATCGCTGCCGCACCGCGGCGCCGGCGCCAAGCTGCCGGCGACGCCGTCGTGCGCCATGAAATGGGCGCTGGTGGGCGCCGCCAGAACCGGTATCTGCAGGGCCGGGCGCGCAATGCGCAGCCGCGCGAGCACGGGGACGGCGCCGGCGTCGATGGCCAGTTCATGGACGCCGGCCGGCAGCGCGATCTCGCGCGCGACCGCGGCGCCCGGGCGCGCGGCCGAGGCGTCGATCTCGAGCCCGGGCGAGGCTCGGTTCTGATGGAACGACTGCACCCAGAGCTGCCCGGGCGCCTGCACGCGCAGCGTGCCGTCCAACAGCATGCCATCGCCCTGGTGCAGCGGGCGCGCTTCGACCAGGATGCGCACGGGCCCGACCACGCGCGCCACCAGCGGCTGCGCGGCCGACGCGCGCCACCAGCTTGAGCGCAGATTGAGGGCGACGCTGCGTATGCCGACGCTGCCGCCATGGCGCACCAGCGCGCCCGGTTCGTCACGCCAAAGGCGCGCGCCGGGATGGCCCGCTTGCCAGGCAAGCCAAGCCGGCACCGCCGCGGCGCGCTGCGCCGGCGTGCCCAGCAGCGCGGCGGCGATGTCGCGGCCGCTGCCGGCCGCGTCGCTCCATGCGCCCTGCCCCGCCTGCATGAAGCCGCGCCGCGCCTGCTCCATCTGGCGAAACGACAATGCGCGCTGCGCGCGCCAGAAGGCCGCCTCCGGCGTGGCGCCGAGTTGCCGCAGCAGCGCGTCGAAGGTTTTCCAGCGCCGGCTGCGCAACGCGCTCGCCAGCAGCGCCGGCATGTCGCGCCGCGCCACCGCCAGCCCCGCCAACAGCGCCATCCGGTCGTCGCCGTCGGCGGCCAGCAGGGCGCTTAGCGGCGCGTAGGCGTTGGGGTCGCGCGCGGCGCGCGCGGCGGTGAACAGTCGCTGCATGTCGGCGTCTCCCTCGCGCGCATAGAGCGCTTCGAGCCCGGTTTGGGCGGCGCCGGCCAGCGCCGGATCGGCGCCGATCCAGTGCGAACGCAGCAGCCGCTCGGCGGTGAAGCGCTCGCCGGCGGCCAGCAACGCCCGCACCAGACCGCGCAGCGCGCGCGCGCGCCGCGCCGCGTCGCCCGTTTGCAGCGCGCTTTGCCACAGCGCCACCGCGCGTACCGGATCGGCCTCCCGCTCCGCCTCCCGCTCCGCCTCCCGCGCCGACGTCCCCGCCCCCTCGCGGGGCGAACGATTGTGCGCCCGCACGGCCGCCGGCGGCTCGGCGTTGGCGACAAACTGCGCGCGCGCGGCGGCGAGCATGCGTTGCAGCGGGCGCAGCGCCGCCTGCTGCAACGCCAGTCCGGCGGGGTCGGCCACGGCACCTTGCGCCAGGCGCGCCAGCACCTCGTCGTCGAGGAAATACTCGGTGCCGCCCGCCCACTGCAGCGCCACCGGGACGACGCCGCCGGACGCGCGCAGCGTCAGGCTGCGCACGTTGCGCGGGACCTCCCATTCGGTGCTCGCGACGTCGATCAGCGGCGCGGTGCCGCCGTTGCGGTCGGCATGCCCGCCCATGGTCGGCGGCCAGGCGTCCCCCGGCACCAGCGCCAGACCGGCCGCGGCCGGCCGCAGGTCTTGATTGCCGAGCATCGGCACGCCGGAGATCAGTGTCGTGCCGCTGCCGTCGGCATGCAGCACTTCGATGCGCATCGCGCCCGCGCCGGCGGGCACGAGCGCGCGAATCCGCACGGGATACGGCACATCGGGCAGCGCGAAGCGCAGCGCCTTGGCGCCGATCGGCTGGAACAGCGCCGCCGGCGGCGCCGCGAACAGGACGTCCCCGTCACCGATGCTGCTGCGCGGCTCCTCGAGCGGCACCTGCGGCGATCGCAACACGACATTGCGGCGGTCGATGTCCGAGGCGTCCGCCGCGGCCAGGTTGCGGTATTCCGTGAACTGCCCCGCCAGCTCATCGGCGGCGCCGCCGATGCCGCCCAGGCCCGGGCTGGCCGCCGCCTCGCGGCGCAGCTTCTCGCCCGCCAGCAGGCCGATGTCGCGCGCGCCATTCGACATCGCGGCGGCGATCGCGCCCTGCTCGGCGGCCTCCAGCGCCGCGCCGCCGCCGGCTTGCCGCCAGGCGTGCGGGATGTTCAAGCCCGGCAGCAGGAAATCGGGCTGGCGCGCCGCGGCCGCGCGCAGCAACAGGTCGTGGCTCGGGCGCAGCCGCAACTGCGCCGCGCCAGCGGGAATGTCGAGCGCGACCAGCTCCTGCCGGCTCACCGCCCGCCATGCGCCGTCGACACTGACCGGCGCCACGGTTTCGGGGCCGGTCGGCTGGCGCAGCAGGCGCGCCGGCCGGCCGTCGAGCCTGGTGTCGATCGCGATCACCGCCGTCGCCGGCGTCCGGCTCGTGTCGATGCGGTACGCCAGCTGCAGCCGATCGAGTCCGGCCACCGGTACCACGATTTCGCCGCCCGCCGGCACGCGGACGAACGCCTGCGGCGTGCTCCGGTCGGCGCGCCGCACCTGCACCTTTTCTCCGGGCAGATGTAGCTGGTGGCGGTAGGCGATGGGCTCGGGCGGCTGGCCGGCGCGCGCGAGGTACAGCTCGACATGCTGCGCGACATGTTGCGCCACATGCCGCGTGGCATGCCGCGCCGCGGCCACCGCCGGCTGGCGCCATAGATGGATGACGGCGGGCCGCGCAAGGCCGGTCTTGAGCAGCCACGAACGACCGTCGCCGCCGCGCAGCGGCGTGCGCTCGACCGCAAGGCCGGTGCCATCCGAAACCGCGAACACGGGCGCCTCGAGCGGCCCCCCGGGCCCGTCGCCCACAGCCACCACCCGCAGCATCGCGTGCGCCGGGACGTGGATGGCAAGGTGCCGCCCGTCGGACCGGGCCGGCAGTTCGACCGTCTGTATACCGTTGGCGCCGCGCCAGGCATGCGCTCCGGCGGCCAGGTACGAACGCGCGCTGACGTTCTCCCACAGCAGCGCGCCGCCGGCGTGGCCGCGCGCCGCCGCCGCGCCGTCGACGGCCGCCTGCAGCGGCACGCCGATAATCGCGCCCGCGAGCAGCAGCGTTTTGGCCAGGCCCGGCATTACTTCGATCCTCCCACGCACGCCAGCAGCGCGCGCCGTTTGCCCGCGTCGCCGGCCAGCGCCTGGCGCAGCGGCAGATCCATCTCGAGGTGGACGAAGCCGCCATAGCCGGCGGCGCGCAGCGCCGCGGCGACGCTGTTGGTGGTTCCGCCGAGCTCGAGAACATCGACCCCGTACAGGCGGGTCTGTGGATGCACCTTGCACCGCATGCACCGCGTGGCAGACTTCAGCTCGGCCGGGGGATCGCGGCGCGCCGCGCTGACGATCGCGGCGCTGTCCGCCGCCTCCGTGGTGCGCCGCCTGCCGGCGTCGAAGCCATGGAGCTGCACGATTTTCTCGGCTGGAAAAACCCGCGCGAACGCGCGCGAGAACGCGATCAGATACGTGCCGTCGAGATGGGCGAGGTCGGCGCGCCCGCGCGTGACGGTGTTCCACGCCAGCGCGCGCGGCAGACCATCGCTGGCGTATTCCAGCAAGATCTGCCCGGTCAGCTTGTCGGAGGGCACGTGCGGCGCCTGCAGCGCATGGCGCCCCCGGTCGGCGAACGCGTACAGGCCGCGCCCGCCGCGCCGGTCGCGCAATTCGGCCACCACGGTCCAGGCCACCGCGCCGCGCCGCTCGGTGCGCACCGACCAGCCGAGCGCGAGCGCCTCGCGCGCCAGCGCCGCGCCGCGCACGCCGCGCAGCAGTCGCACGAAAACGCCCTCCATGGCATCGAGGTCGGCGCGCGATGGCGCGCCATACCCGACCGTCCCTTCCCCTTTCCATGCGCTTGCAAGACTGTCTTCGAGCATCGTTGTTTCTCCCGCCATCGCCGGCATATGCGTCCACAATGCGAACGCGGCGGCGATCATTATGGCAGTTCGCCTCGGATCAGTCGGCATCGCTGGCGCTCTCGAGAATGAGTTTCGGTTTGGCGCCGGCGCCCAGATTCACCCGTGAGAGCGCGACCCATGCCGTGCCGCCTTCGGGCGTGAGCGTGACGCGGTAGCGCCCGCGCGGCGCCCCGTCCGGGATCGGAATGAAAAACGGCATCCCGGCGTCGGTCTTGGCGCCGGCGGTTTCGGCCACCGGCAGCGCCAGTTCGCCGCTCGGGCGCACATCGTGCACGCGCTCGGCGAACAGCCAGCCAGGATGGGGGCCGATGCCGCCCGCCGGCCCCGGCGCGGCGATCGAGGCGCGCACCGTCATGCGGGTGCGCGCGCCGGCCGGCCGGAACAGCCGCACCGCCACGAATTCCGCGGCGCCCGAGGTGCGCTCGATATCGAACGCGAGCGGCTGGTCGAACCGGTATGCCGAGCGCCTGATCCATGGCGCGCCCCGCGCCAGGTGGCTTGCGTACCAGCGCACCTGGCGGCTGGCGGCGATCTCGATCCGGTGCGCGCCGGGTGCGAGCGCCGGCAGCGTGAATTCGCCGGCGATGCCCGATGCCGCGCCACGCGCCCATTCCCGTCCGTCGACCAGCACCGTGTAGCGCAGCGCTCCCGGATTTTCGGCGGCCCACGCGATGCGCGGCCGCGCCGACGCATGGCCGGGCTCGGCGACAATCGTCACGCGCGCGTCCCGCGAGATCGGCCTGAAGGTGGTGCCGACCGCGTCGGCGCGCTCGGGCACACCGGCCTCGCGCGGCGCCAGGAACACGCGCGCGGCGCCGTCGTCGACGGGATCGAAGTCCTCCCACCGATAGCGCCCGGCGGCGAGCTCGGGCCGGTCCTCCGGCGGGCGCCCCTGCACCGTCAGCACGTCGCTGGCGCCGTTTAGGATGCGCGCATCATGGTCGAGCGGCTGCAACGCGAACCAGGCCGGCACCGCCGTTTGCGCCGCCTCGGGCGCGGTTGCGTCCTCCGGCGTGCGCACCGCGCGCGCCAGGTCGGCCGGGCGCACGAACGCGTTGGCCAGCACCGGATCGGCCGCGGCGATCCGGATCCGGCGCACGCCCGGCGGCACGTTGAAGAACGCCTCGACCGGATCGGAGACGCGCATGCCGGTCCCATCGGGCGAGGGCGCGTCGTGGCGCGACGCCACCGGCCGCAGCTTGACCGACGCGACATGGCGCAGCTCACCGCCCCCGCCCAGGAACGACACCTGCACGGGCGCGTCCGACAAGCGCGTTTGCGCGGCGGCAAGCCGGCGCAGCGTCAGACGCAACGGGGTGGGCATGCCGCCGGCGTGGCTGAGCGCGAACTCGAGCGGCGAATCGTTGTGCGCCGACCAGGCGCGCAGGTATTCCAGCGGCGGGGTTATCTCCGTTTGCGCGTCCCGCCCGACCAGCCAGATCCGCACCGAGGCCTCGCGGTCGGCATGCAGTTCGAGCCAGCCGCCGCCGAATTTTCCGGTCGTCTCAAAGCGTCCGCCCTGCCATTGATGGGTCGCGGCGCGCCGCTCGAAAGCGCTGTGGCCGATCCAGCGCAGCGCGACCCGGGCCGGAAAGCGCTGCCTGGCGTCCAACGCCTCCAGGACGATGCGGACCTCGCCGCCCCGCTCGGGCAGTTGCACGCTGACGACCCGGGAGGGGCCGGTCGCCAGCGTTGCCGGCACCTCCGGATCGACCGGCGCGCCGACCTCGTCCCCGGACAGCACATAGATGTCGCGCGCGGGCGCTTCGCTTGACGGCCCGAGCGGGCGCCAGCGTGATTCGATCAGGTTCCTGCGTTCGTCCTCGCTCAGCAGCCCCGGAGGAAACACGTTGCTCCGGGCGAGTTTTTGACGCTGTCCGTCGCTCATCCTGTTCCAGGTGGCCTCGACCCCGCGCCGGGTCGCCGGCGCCGGGAGCGCGACCCGGACGAGGACGTCGGCGATGCCGGCGTCGGCGCCCACCAGGCGCACACGCAGGCGCGCCAGTTGGTCCAGGCCGGACAGGTCCAGCCGCAGCATCGCGACGGGCAATGGCGTGGCCGCGCCGTTCTCCAGGTAGAACGACCCCGTGCCGCGCAGGCCGCCCGGAAGCTCGACCTCGACCAACTCCCGGCGCAAGTGGTGGACGCGGCGCCGCAGCGTTTTTCCGGCGCCGTCGAGTTCTTCGATCCCGATCGCGTAGCGCCAGCGCTTGTCCGGTTCGGCGCGGCGCTGCGCGCGCGCCGCCTCGAGCGAGCCAAGGGAGGCGTTGGTGAGGATGCGCACGGTCCGCGTCGCCGCCGGCAGTGTGTATTCGACGCCCGGGCCGGCCACGCGCAACACGCTGCCGCGCGAGGGCTCGGCCAGTTCGGCCAGGGCGCGGAAGTCGGTGCCGAGCTTCGATCGCGATGGCTGCTGGCTCCAGAACCGGCCCGCGAGCAAAGCCGCCGCGCCGAGGATCAGCAACGACACGGCCAGACGGTAGAGCAGGCGCAGGCTCATTTGCGCACCATCCAGCGGGCCCGGGTGCCCACGAAGCGGGCCGCCTCGGCGGCCGCGAGCGGCCCCGCCGGCACCGCGTGCACGGCGCCCTGCCCGCCCCGGCGCGACGCGAGCGACATCACCGCCAGCAGGCCCCCGCCGGGCTCGCCGATGAGCATGAAGGCGCCGCGTCCGCCCTTATCTTCGAGCAACTCGAAGCGCAAACGCGGATACTGGCGCCGCATCGCCGACAGCAGCACGATGTCGTTGCTCGCGCCGTAGCGCTCGGCGCTGGCGCGCAACGCGTCCGGCAGGGCGCCCTCGCCCATGCGGCGCCTGGCCAGTTCGGCCACCGCGTCGCCTTGCGCCCACGCCAGCCCGAGCGCCGAAAACTGGTCTTGCCATGTGCCCGCCATGGTCTCGCCCAGGCGCCGGCGCGCCAGCGGCGACACCCACAGCACCGCGAAACGCTTGTCGCGCGTCTGACTCATGTACCAAGCCTGCGGGCCGCCGCCCGCGTCGTAGCCGGCGGTGTCGGCGCCGCCGCCGCCGAGCCGGATCCGCAGGCCGGACCGTTCCAGGCCGCCCAGCAGCTGCAAGGCGGCGCCCGACAGTTGCGAACGGTCGCTAACGGTCGTGTCGAACGACAACACCGCGTCCTCGCGCGGCGCCGGCTGGCCGGGGCCGATGCCAAAGGCGCGCACCAGCACGGCCGCCGCCGGCCGCTCGCCGAGCGCGCGCAGCGCGGCCTGGTGCGCCAGCGAGAAGAGGGTTTTCGTGTTGTTCGCCAGCACGTCCGCGCTGCCATCGCGGTTGGCGTCGGCCGCCGCGCCGGCGATGATCAACGCGCGCGCGCGCAAGTCGTCGAATGCCGCTATCGCGGTCTCGAGCGTGCCCGATTCAGCGATCGGGCGCGGCACCTCGAACAGCAGATCTTGCGCCGCGCCCATCCGGATCACGATCCAGCCGCGGCCGGCCGCCTTGTCGCCGATCAGAAAATAGCCACCGTCGGGGCCCTCGAGCCAGCGCAGCGACAGACCCAGGCTGGCGCCGCTCGCCGCGGCGGCGGCGAAGGCCGCGTCCGCGCCACTCGCATGGCTCCCGTCCCGGGTGGCGAGCGCCAGGCCGAACAGCGGCGCGAGCACCTCGCGCTCCATGCGCAGCAGCGCCTGCGGGGTCGGCGCCCGGTAGGCGTTGCTCGCGGTGGCGGCGACGGTTTCGGGCGTGACGGTCCGCCTGAGCAGCGCGCCCACGCTTTCGCGCAAGCCCTCGCGCGGCGAGGCCGCCGGCGCCCTGCCGGCCAGCTGGATGCGCTCGCTGTCGGCGCGGCTGAGCCACAGCTCGGTGAAATTTCCCGCCATGGTCTGACGCTGCATATTGCTTCCCGGCGAGGGTGAAAACTCGACCTTGAGCGCCCCGATCGAGCGCTCCAGGGTGCCCACCCTGATGCCTTCGGGCACATCGGCCGACACGTGCAGAATCGATCCGGGCGCCGGCCCGCTTCTTACCTGCAATACATCCCGCAGCGCCATTTCACGGTGAAATGTCTGGAAGACGGTCTGCGCGCGCAGCAGGACATCCGATGAGCCGTCCCGGTTGGCGCGGCGCGCGGCGCCGGCCGAGGCGAACGCGCGCGCGCCGAACTGCTCGAACAGCGCCGCGCCGGCCTCGAACGCGCCGGCCTCGTCGACCGGGGCCGGCACCTCGACCAACAGCGACGAGTCGCCGTCGAGCCGCAACACGTAGCTGCCCCAATGGTGCGCCGGCTGACGCTCGCGCAACATCAAGTGGCCCTGCGCGAGCCGCACGACGTCGTAATTGGCGACCGCCAGGGCGCGCCGCGCCAGCTCGAGCGCCGCCGCGTCGCGCGAGCGGCGGTAGCTGGCCAGGTGGCGCACGCCGGCGGCGAAGGCCTCGAGTTCCGATTGCAGCGGCACCGTCATCGGCTGTCCGACACTGGCGGCATAGAATCCGGTCTTCTGATCGCGCAGCACGACCCCGATGTCGCGCGGTTCACGCGGGATCGGCGCCAACGCGCTCGAACGGCCCGCCTGCGGAACATGCCATGCGGGGTCCGGCACGAGCACCAGCACGAAACCGATGACGGTCGCCACCGCCACGCCGGTCAGGGAGGTCTGCAGCGTGGCGCGCGTCATGCGCGCGAAGATGCCCTTGTCGTGGATTTTGAGCGCGATCAGTGTCGCCAGCAGGTACCCGAAGCCAAACCAATCGGTGATTTTTGTATCCGGCATCAACACGATGAGCGCCCACGACAGCATATATTTGTAGGCGAAGCTGATATTGAAGAACAGCAGCAGCTTGCGCGCGCCCTCCATCGTGATGTTGCGGAAGATCGGCGTGCGCAACACCAGTTCGGCGATGCACAGTATGACGATCGCCTCGACGAAGGTGGTCACGATCTTGTACGGTTCGAACCATTCAAGCGCCAGCAGCGACGGGATCAGGATGCCGTTGAAGTCCCAGCCGTAGAACAGGCTCAGGCGCGAGGCGATGAAGGCCGTCACCAGCAGGATGATGTAGGCCTTGGGCGTCGCCGCGAACGACGAGGCGCTTTCCTCGTACATGAAGGCGAGCGAGGCCATGTTGAAGTTGGTGAACTCGATCAGGACATAGCGGACGATGAGCCAGGTCAGCCCGATCTGCACCGCCATCGGCCAGGCGCCGCGCACCAAGCCCGTCTTCCAAAAATTGTTGGCGATCAGCGCGACGATGATCAGGCCGAAGCTGTGCAGGTTGCTGCGGTAGTCGAACGGGTAATCGTAGTTGTGCAGCAGCCAATCGCCCGCTTCGGGCAGCAGCCAGCCATCGGCGACGATCCGCACCGCGACACTGACGAGCACCAGCGCGAAAAACCGGTCGCGCCCGAAGAACCCCGAGAGCCCGGTGAAGCGGCTCAGGTACTCCGAATAGAACCACACGATGGAATACGTGAGGACGCCCTCGGCGAGCACGACCGCCGCGGCGACCGGCTTGACCATCAACAAGGGCACCACATATCCCGGTATCACCAGTCCCGACAGTACCCAGCCCAGCCGCAGGTTCGACAGCGACACGATCGTGATGCCCACCCAAATGGTGACGATCACGGACGCGGAGAGCGCGCCTTCGGGGAAGATCGGCAACGGGAACCAGTCCAAGGGCGCCCCGCTACTCGGCCAGCGGCATGACGAGTTTCGCCGTGTAACCGCTTCCGACGATACTGTTGAGCGTCAACACGCCATGCTCCCCGAACGCGCGGTCGCGCAACTGGCGTATGCGGCGCAGGGTGTCCGATTGCGGCCAGACCGGCCCCTCAAGCATCGCCTGCAGCTTGTCATCGGGCATGCCGAACCCCTGGTTGCGCAACTCGAGCCGCAGCGAACCGCCCGCGGTGTCGACCCCGATCGACACCTCGCCGGGTTGCTGCGAATCGGCGGCGAGCAGCTCCAGCAACGCGAGCAACAGTTCCCTCAAATTATTGGCCGTGTCGAACACGGCCGCGCCCTTGCCGCTCCCCTTGACCTCGAAGCGCACCATCTCGTGCCGGGGCAGCGCGGCGATCGACGCGGTGGCGAATTCAAGCGCGCGCCACGCATCAACCTGCTCCCCGCCATCATCCCCGGCCGTCTTCCCCGCCTCGTGCTTTGCCGCCTCGGGCGGCTTCGGGGACGGGGTTTTCCGACCGGCGTCCCTGGAGTGCAACAGGTCGTCGAGCCGCTGCAAGCGCCGCTTTTCAAGGTTGGACAATGGAAACAGCTGGATCATCAAGCCATGAATGTGCAGCAGCACGTCCTCCCAGCGCTGGGAACTTTTGGCGCTGTCACGCAATGCCGACACGTGCAGCAGATAGTGCTCGGCCCCGATCCGCGCCACCCGTTCGAAATTGAGACCGTCGAACACGATGCCCAGCAGCGTAGTGCGCGCCTGGTCGGGGGACAGCGCGCATAAAAGTTGGAGCAGGTCGGCCGCCGACTGGGTGTCGCCGTCCAGATCGGCCGCCTGCAGCGACGCCTTCATGCGCGCGTTCGAGATCAAAGGCCGCCCGAACAGGTCGTAGACGATGGTGGGACCGGCCAGGCCGTTGAACACATCGTCCAAAATCGTGGTGTGGCGGGCGATCAGACGAAGATGTTCGGACAGTTTCAGGATCGCGCTGTCGCGCGGATCGGCCAGGATGTCGCGCCAATCCGATCCGATCGAGCCACGCGTGAGATTGCGGTGGCGCTCGGCCATCACCTCGGCCAACCTCTCGCCGATCGCCGCGGCGGCGCGCATCAGAGATGCGCGGTTTGCCATCTGCTTCGCGTCGATGCCGAACGCCCAAAAGCCGAGCACTTGGCCACCCCAGACGATGGGCGCGACAAACTGATGCTCCTCGGGCTGCGACTCCTTCAGATAATTGCGCACCTCGATCGGCGCGTTCGCATCGATCGCGGTGGAGTAAGGCGTGCGGCCGAAATCGCGCCGCCGCTCCCCGATCGAGTCGATTGAGCACCGAAGGGAGTGTGTTTCGCGCAGCCGGGTCTCGCCGTCGGGGCGTTCGAGCAGTATCACCCGCGTCAACGGCAGAATCTGGTCGACCATTGCCAGCAGGGAGGACCAAAACACCGTGTCGGAGGCCAATTCGCCCACGCCCACGCCGCCCGTCGCGGCCAGATTGGCCTCCGTCGCCAGGCGCGACAGCGCCAGGTTCTGGCGGTCGGTCTTGCTCTGG
The DNA here is from genome assembly GCF_003011895.2 of Massilia glaciei. GTDB lineage: Bacteria > Pseudomonadota > Gammaproteobacteria > Burkholderiales > Burkholderiaceae_D > Telluria_A > Telluria_A glaciei. The sequence continues at coordinate 135,697 of NZ_PXWF02000121.1, forward strand.
AAAACAGTGACCACCGAGGTGCCGATCACAAGGATCGATCCGATGACCGGAAAATGGATGTGCAACAAGTAGAACATCAGCCAGGTGAAGAAGACCAGGCCGAGCCCGATTGCCGTCGCGACCGCGATCGCCTTGCGGAACTGCAGCGGTTGCAGCAGCAGGAAGCAGGCGAACCACACAACAATCAGCACCGCGCCTTTCGCCAGCGGGTCGAGCGACCTGTACTGCGTGCCACGCAACAGGGAGTCGAGGGCGTAGCCATGGTAGTCGAGCATGGTGACCTCGCGGGCGCCGTCGGTGATCGGGGTGACCACGGTGCGGTGGAAGCGCTCGCTGCCGATGCCGATCAGAACAACACGGCCGCGAAACACGTCGGCGATCAGACCGCCCTCTTGCATTTGACGATGCTTCATCCGTGGAAAGCCGGCATTTTTCTTGCCGAAGTCGATCAGATAGCGGCCCGATGCCGGCACCTCGACGCCAAGCCGGCGTGCCGCCAACGCCTCCACGCTTGGCAGCGTGGTGTCGCCGACCGCATACGAATAGCGCTGGTAGCGGTGCACGCCAAGCAGCGGTTCGGGCACGTCCGCGACCGCGTTGGGCAAGGCATGGCCGAAGTCGCCCGTCAAATGGAACCGGTGGGCGCCGGCCCGCTCGGGATCGGGCGCAAGATTGGAACCGACAACGACCCGCGGGTTCTTCAGCAGACGTTCGATGGCGGCGGCGTCCCCCGCGGGCGCCACCGTGAACACGAGCTGCCTCGCGCCGGCGTCGAGCAGGTCGTCGGCCAGCTTGTCCCATGCCATCGCCGGATCGGACAGTGTCGTGACGGGTGTTTCAATCAGTGCGACCTGCCTTTTTGCCGAACCGACATCGGGCGAATTGCGGACGTAGAAATCGTAAACGCTGCCATCGAGCGGCGTGAACACGCCGTCCATCGACGCCAGCGCGAGCAGCAAAACGATGATCAAGCTTTGCCAGAAGCCGTGCGTGCGCATGGCCAGGTTGACAACCGACGCTTTGATCTTTTCTATGAATTGCATTATCCGATTTGTAAAGAGTAAGTTGACGTACCCGCCAATCGATCCACACCGTATTGGGCCGCGCCAAGGAATTAACCAGCGCCTGCCTGGATTGCTCGCCGCGGCATTCGGAAGCGGTATCAAGCAGTGTTGGTTTTGGACGCCTCTAGTTCGTTGACGATCAGATTGCGCAGATCAGACATGATGAAAAGTTCGATGGGATCGAGCACGCGCGTCTTGGTATCGAGGACACAAAAGGTGCCGACGGCGTGGCCTGACGAAAGGATGAGCGGCGCACCGGCATAAAAACGGATGAACGGGGCGCCCGCCACCAACGGGTTATCGGCAAAACGCGCATCGGCGCGAGTGTCGGGAACGATGAAAATGTCGCGGCCGGCTATCGCATGCCCGCAAAACGAAATACTGCGCGGCGTTTCGCACACGTCCATCCCGATGGAGGACTTGAACCACTGGCGATCCGCGTCGACCAGGGAGACCAGCACCGTCGGCATCTCGAGCTCGGTGGCGGCGAAGGCCACGATCCGGTCGAACCGTTCCTCGGGTGGCGTGTCCAGTATGAGTAATGCATGTAATGCGGCAACCCGCTGCTGATCGTTTTCGGGTATGGGCGCAGGGATCATTCCGAAGCTTACCTGATTTAGCACAAAATTGCACTGTATCAAAGACGCCGCTCAGACGCTGAGAGTTTTTCGGGCGTGCCCGAGCAGCCCGCCAGAAAGCGGCAGATCGAGGCGCAAAGCACAGCCATAGCGGGCTATGGCGAGCATTTACAACGACGAACTGGCGCTTTCTGGCGTGCTGAGCGGGCATGATCGAAAGACTCTCAGCCTCTCAGATGCGGACGGCGTTGCCGACATTGGTCAAAACAGACAGCTGATTCCTGCAATGCAACGGCGTTCTGAATGGCGACCGGCACCCTGCGGGGTGCTGCGCCCGCCCCGCGTGGCCCGGCTAATCGCGTCGCTTGACGCCGACGACGGGAAGGTCCGGATTTTGCAGGTCCAGGCTGACCTCGTAATTGCCGGCTTGTTCGACATCGACGATAAAGTTGTGGTACTCGTGCCACAGCGCGGCGTGCTCGCTCCCCGGCGTGACGACCGTCTTGCCGCGCTCCGCCCCCAGATAAAGCTCGCCGTCGGGCGACTTCAGGCAAAAACGCCACTTGCCCGGTTTGAGCGCGATGACGGTGCTGTATGCCGTATTACCCTTCGATTGCATTTGCTGGCCCGCGCCCCATTTATCGGCCGAGCTTTTCAGGTGGATCGGGAACTGGGCGAGGAAGCGCTGTTTGCGCTCGAGGCTCGCGCCGGACCAGTATTCGAACGTGATGAGCGCGTTGTCGGGAAGCGACTTGTCCTGTATCGGCGCGGCGAAGTTGACGCCGTTCGTTCGCAGGTTCTTTTGTTTTCCGTCGACCGTGAGCGTCGTGTTGATCGACCAGTCCGGCAACATGAAGCTGATGCCGAAATTTTTCCGAACGGTCGAACACCAATCGCCACCGAGGGCATAGGCGTTGAAGGCGGCGCGCATCGCAAAATTCAACTCCTTCTTGCCGATCGCGATCAGCACCTGGCACTCGAGCCGGTAGTCGCCCAGCCGCCTGACGTTGTCCGGCAGGCCCGGTGTGCGCACTTCGGGGGAGAAACGGATCGACGATTTTTTCTGGTTCAGTAGAAAATCGGCCTCGTCGTCATAGGCCTCCTGGCTGCGCAGCAAAACGAAGGTGCCGTCAGCCGCGATTGGAATCGGGGTCGAGGTTTCGCTGCCGGCAAGGCGCAGTTTCACGCCGTCCCAGTTGGTTTTCCGGGTCCGGATGGCGTCGCGTTTGCCCAGCCGGAACCGCAACGTAGCCTCCGGCGCAAGCTTGCGGTGTTCATCGAACGCGTCCAGGCCCGCCGCCATCACGCGGTAGGGTTTGAGTGCGGGGTCCCTGGTTCCCGAGACCACGACTTCGGCCACGTTCTCCCCCTCTTTAGGCGTGACGACGGCATCGCTGGCGTGGACATTTGCACTCAGAATCAAGGACGAAAGGAGGAGCGTGGCTGGTTTCATGTTTGGGGCGGACCTGGTCGTGGCATCGGAGAGGACGAAAGGTGGGAAGCCGCCAGCCCTTCGTGGACCGCGAAATTCTATACCAGGCGCTGACGCGCTACTTGAAAATAATAAATTTTCTCCATTCCCTTCCATGTCGTGCTCGGAATCTACCCCGCCGCGGGCGCCGCGCCGGGCCCGCGTTGATCGCGGTACAGGCGCGGCGTGCAGCCGCGTTCGCGCGCGAACACGCTGTACAGATATTGCACCGAGCTGAAACCGCAACGCGCGGCCACCTCGGCCATAGTGACCCCGCCTTCGGCCAGCATGCGCTCGGCCGCCTCGAGCCGGCGCCTGAAAATCGCGTCGTGCACGCTGTGCCCAAGCTCGCGCTGGAACTGGCGCTCGAGCCACGAGCGCGACAGGCCGACGTGGCGGGCCACCTGCTCGGCCTTGATCCGGGCGGTCGCGTTGAGGCCGATGAAGTGCAGCGCGCGCGCCACCGCCGCGCCGTGGGATACCCCGCGCAGGGCCGGCCCGTTCATGCCCGACGGCGGCAACAGGACCCGGCGCACGCCCAGCCCCAAGCCGAGCATGTCCTCGTGCATCAGCGCGGCGGCGGCGCTGCCGATGGCGTCGGTGGCGTGCATCACCGAGCTGATCGGCACCCGTGCCAGGGTCTGCACCAGCGGGTCGTTGTCGATGCCGACGATGCTGATCTGCGCGGCGAGCGCCGGCGGCGCCATCGCGCAGGCCTGGATCAGATGGCGCGCCCGGGTGTCGTTGACCGCCAGGATCGCCACCGGCTTGGGCAGGCCGTCGAGCCAGGCGGTCAGCTCGTCCAACTGGGACTCCCACGCGAACACGCTCGGCTCGTGCCCGCGGTACAGCGGCGCGGAGGCGCCGTCGGCGCGGCACAGGCGCGCGAAGGCGCTATCGCGCTCCCCCACCCAATGGCGGTTGTACGCCGCGGGCAGGCTGTACATGGCCATATGGCGCGCGCCCTGGCCCACCAGATAATGGTAGGCGCTGCGCACCAGCGCGAAATTGTCGGAGCCGGCCAGCGAGAAGGAGCCGGGCGGGGTGTCATCGCTGGCGCTGCCGACGCCCACCAAACAGGCGCGGGCGCGCGCCAGCTTCTCGACCGCCTGCGGCTGGTCCATCTCGGCGATGATGCCCTCGATGCGCCACTGCGCGACCTGCTCGATGCTGCAGGCCGACAGGTCGGCCGCGATCAGTTCCCAGTCCAGACCATGGCGCGCGACATACGCGGCCACGCCGGCGGCGACGTCGCGGTAGTAGAAATTGGCGGTTGTGAACAGCAGTGCGATGCGCTTGCGGCTACCCATGGTGCCTCCTTGAAAAGCATCATATCCGACCCGTCGACGGAAAAACCGCCGCGCCGGCGCACGAACAGATTTCATAACGAAGCGGCTTCATTAGCATAAAGACGGCGGGCGGCGCTCCGCTATGCTCTCCACTGGCACCAGGCGTGATCGCCACCACTCGCTGATTAATTCTTCTCTCATCCGGAGTCCCCGCATGCCCAACTACATCCTCGACGAGGAACAAAAATCCGCCTACGAGCGCGATGGCTATGTCCTGCTGCGCGAGTTTTTCAAACCCGAAGAAATCGGCCTGCTGCGCGAGACCGCCCAGCACGACCGGGTCCTCGACCAATCCTCGTTCGGTCGCGCCGACGGCGAAGGCGGCGTGGTGCGCCTGTCGCTGTGGAACCACCCGACCGACACCATCTACGGCGCCATCGCCCGTTCGCGCTCGCTGGTGGACTCGATCGAGGCCCTGCTGGGCGGCGAGGTCTACCACTACCACTCGAAGATGATCATGAAGGACGCCCGCGTCGGCGGCGCCTGGGCCTGGCACCAGGACTACGACTACTGGTACCAGAACGGGGTGCTGTTCCCGCGCCTGTGCAGCGCCTTCATCGCGATCGATCCGTGCACCCGCGACAACGGCTGCCTGCAGGTCATCCGGCAATCGCACCTGCTGGGCCGCCTCGACCACCGGCTGACCGGCGACCAGGCCGGCATCGACCCGGAGCGCATCGCGGCCATCACCGCGCGCCTGGAGACGGTGCACGTGCTCATGGCGCCGGGCGACCTGCTGCTGTTCCATCCGAACACCCTGCACCGCTCCGACCAGAACCACTCGGACCATCCGCGCTGGTCGATGATCTGCTGCTACAACGCCGCCGACAACGATCCATACAAACCCTCGCACCATCCGAACTACACCAAGCTGCACAAGCTCGACGACGAAGAAATCCTGGCGATGGGCGCGAAACGCTTTGGCGAGGGCGACACCGGCGCCATGATGGCGGCCGAGCAAGACCATTCCGCCGCCAGCACCATGGAGCGCTGACATGGAACACGACCCGCGCCCCCGCCTGATCCACATCCTCAACACCTGGACCCTGCGAGAGTTGCCGGCCGGGTCGGCCGCGCCGCCGCGCGCGGACCCCCACTCCGCCGTCGCGGCGATCCTGCGGGCCGGCTATGCGGGCCTGCAGGTGGAGCCGGGCGATCCTTTGACGGACGCCGGTTTCCGGGCTGGAGCGCTGATGCACGCGAGCGGACGGGTGGTCGACCCGGCGCGCGTGCGCGACCTGGTGGCCGAGCACAAGGAGCACGGCTTTGGCCTGGGCACGATCCACCTCGGCACCGGCTTCGAGTCGCAGGCCGAGGGCTATGCGCTGGCCGAGGCGGTGCTCGAGGCCAGCGCGGCCTTGCGCTACCCGCTTTACGTGGAGACCCACCGCGCCACCATCACCCAGGATCCGCGCCGCACGCTCGACCTCATCGAGCGCTATCCCGCGTTGCGGCTGAACGCCGACTTCTCTCACTGGTAATGCGGCTGCGAGATGCGCTATGGGGACTGGGAGCGCAAGCTGGCGCTGCTGCAGCCGGTGTTCGACCGCGTGCGCTACGTGCACGGCCGGATCGCCGACGCGGGCGCCATGCAGGTGCCGGTGACGGACCTGGACGCGCAAAACGTGCACGACTTCCGACGGCTCTGGACCTGCGCCATGGCCGGATTCCTGTCGAACTCGGACGCCGGCGACCGGCTCTACTTCGCACCGGAGCTGCTGCCCAACCACTTCGACGTCGACGGCGCCACGGTGTATTCCGCCTATGCGCGTCAAACGGCGGGCACGGACGGCGTGGTCGACGACGATTCGGACCGCTGGCTGCAGGGACTGCTGCTGACCCGGATCGGCGCCGAGTGCTTCGACGCCGCCGGCGCCGGCCTGGTGCCGGGCGCGGCGCAATCCCGATAGAAAATGCCGCGATTGCCAGCCGCACCTTTGTCAGCGAACATATGGGCAGCAAAGACCGAGACACCATGAAAACCAACTCCGATGCAACTGAAACGACGGGATTTCCTCGGGGCGGGCGCCGCGCTGCCGGCGCCGGCGCGGTGGCTGGTCTGTGGACGCGTACAGCGGCCGGCATCATCCCCCATGCGGTGTCGCCGTTCTTTGTAACGGGAAGGTCAGTGCTGAGGGACGAAAAAATCGCAACTGGTGATCAAGGCCAACCGACAATCGTGGCTGGGAATTGGCGCGGCAGCGGACTAGAGTGTTGCTATCTCGTCAAGCAATTCAGGGTGACGATCACGGTTAATTTGTTCTAAGCGGTA
>NZ_PXWF02000122.1 GCF_003011895.2 Massilia glaciei
CAAAATCTGAATTGAGAATTGCTGTAAAAAAACGGAGAAAACAATGAATTGGAATCACTTGGTAAAAGCGGGTGTCACAGCGGTTGCGGCAACGGTTTGTTTCGGCGCCCAGGCGGAGGCGAACGGCGTGAGCGTGAGCATCGCGGCGGAAAAGATCAAGCTCAACAAAAACGACGATGTCGTCCTGAAGGTTACCTTTACCAATACTTCCGCAACCCCCCAACTGGTGCTCAAATGGCACACGCCATTCGCGGGCGTCGAAGAATCCCTGTTCGACGTGACCCGCGACGGCACCGCCGTGCCTTACCTGGGCGCCCACTACAAGCGGCCGGCCCCGAAGGCGGGCGACTATTTCCTGCTCAAGCCGGGCGCGTCCCATTCGACCAAGGTAGAACTATCTGGCCTGTACGATATGAGCGTGACGGGTGATTACGCGGTGCGCTATCGGACCAGTTCGTTCAGCATGTTCACCCCGAACCCGCGTGCGCACAGCGCCGCCAGCACCCGCGCGGCGACGGAAATCAGCTCGGCGCCGGTGTCGCTGTGGATCGACGGACGCTTGCCGCGCGGTTCCGCGCCCGACCTGTCCGCGGCCAAGCGCCCCGGCGGCGGTGGCGGCGGCACGGCCGGGCTCAGCTTCACCGGCTGCACCTCGAGCCAGGCAAGCACGATCACCTCGGCCGTGAACGCGGCCAAGAACATGGCCTCGGGTTCGAGCAGCTACCTCGGCACCGGCAACGCGGGCGCGCGCTACACCAAATGGTTCGGCACCTATGACGCGTCGCGCTACGCCACCGTGCGCAGCAACTTCGCCGCCATCGGGGACGCGTTCGCGACCAAGCCGGTGGTCGTCGACTGCAGCTGCAACCAGTCGTACTACGCCTATGTGTATCCAACCCAGCCATACAAAATCTACGTCTGCAAGGCATTCTGGTCGGCCCCGCTGACGGGCACGGACTCGAAAGGCGGCACCATGATCCACGAGATGAGCCACTTCAACGCCGTCGCCGGCACCGACGACGTGGTCTATGGCCAGAGCGGCGCGGCCAGCCTGGCGATCAGCAATCCATCGAAGGCAATCACCAACGCCGACTCGCACGAGTACTTTGCCGAGAACACCCCATCGCTGCAGTGATAGCCGGGGAGGTGAAAAAGCGGGCCGCGGCCCGCTTTTTTCATGCGCCGGCGCCGCGCCTCACCTGCCCGTGTAGGTGAACTGCACCGGCGCGAGCGCGAGCGTGCTTAGCTTGCCGAGCTGGTGCGGGTCGCTCAGATAACTGCCCACGTAGGTGAGCTCGTAATGGTGGGTGCCCTTCTTGAAGTCGTAGCTGTCGGTGATGTCGATCTTGTTGCGGTGGCGCATGCGCGCCCTGATCTCGGTGAAATCGTCGGCGCCCAGGGCCTTGCGCTTGACGACGGGGCCGGTGTAGGCGACCGGGTCGCCGCCGCCGCTGCGGATCTCGAACACCTGCGCAGACAGCTCCTTGTCGCTGGCGACCGCTTTGGGCACGAACACATTGGCCTCGGTGCGGTTGTTGACGGTGAACTGCACCACCACTCGGCCGGCGCGCGTGTCGACGCTGACCGACTGGCTCACCAGTTTCATCGGTTTGCCCTGGGCCCAGGCGTTGTGGGAGAAGGCGAGCAGCAGGGCGGCGCCGGCGAGCGCGCCGGGAAGCGGTTTGAACATGGTCGGTCTCCATCTGGTCTGTGGGCCGATTTTGCTACTTTTTTGCCAATTTGCCTAGAGCAATATTTTTTCGGCGCGTGGGCGCTGTTGTTTTGGCGGTCACGGGATCGCGATTTCCTCGGCCGTCCCGGGCAGCTTCGAGACGATCGTGACGGCCACCCGGCGGTTGCGCGCGCGCCCCTCGGGCGCCCCGTTCGGGGCCACCGGCATGTTGGCGCCGTGCCCGAGCACGGTCAGGCGCCGTTCGTCGACGCCGCTGTCGATGAACAGGCGCACAACGCTGGCCGCGCGCACGGCCGACAATTCCCAGTTCGAGGCGAACTGGGCGTTGCTGATCGGGGTCGGGTCGGTGTGGCCCTCGACCTGCAGCAGGTGGGGGTCGTCGCGCAGCAGCAGCGCCACCGCGCCCAGCGCCTGGCGCGACCGCGCCGTCAGCGCCGCCTGGCCCGGCTCGAACAGGACGCTGGCGTTGATCTCGATGCTGACCCCGATGCCGCTCTGGGTGACCCTGACCTTACCCTCGCGCACGAGCGGGCCGAGCGTCGCCTTGAGCCCCTGGGCCAGCCTGGTGAGCGCCTCCCGTTCGCGCCGCAGCGCCTCCTGGCGGCGCTTGCGCACCAGGTCCGGCAGCGAGAACGCGGGCGGCGCGTTGGCCGCGCCGCCCGCGCCGGCCTCGGCGCCGTGCTTGCCGAAGGCGTCGCCGAGCGACGCCGACAGCACCTTGACCTTGCCCTCGTTGACCGAGGAGATCGCGTACATGACGACGAAAAAGGCGAACAACAGGGTGATGAAGTCGGCGTACGAGATCAGCCAGCGCTCGTGGTTCTCGGCGTTCTCGGCGTCCTCGGCGTAGCGTTTGCGGGCCATCCGGCAGGCGCCTAGGGGCGCGCCAGCATGCCGGCCACGCGCTCGTCGATCACGCGCGAATGGTCGCCGCTGGCGATGTCGTAGAACACCTCGACCAGGATGTCGTACTGGGCCACGGTCTCGGCGACGATGGTCTTGAGCTTGTTGGCGACCGGGTAGAAGAACATGTTGGCCAGCCCCACCCCGTACACGGTCGAGACGAACGCGACGGCGATGCCGCCGCCCAGCTTGGCCGGCTCGCTCAGGTTCTCCATCACGTGGATCAGGCCCAGAACAGCGCCCAGGATCCCGATCGTGGGCGAGTAGCCGGCCGCCGCCTCCCACACCTTGATCGCCTGGCGCTGGCCGAATTCGTAGGCGCTCACCTCGGCCTCGAGCAGGCCGCGCAGCTTGGCCGGCTCGATGCCGTCGACGATCAGGCGCAGCCCCTTCTTGATGAACGGGTCGGTGGCGCCGGCCATCTGGCGCTCGAGCGAGAGCAGGCCGTCGCGGCGCGCCTGCTGGCTCCACAGGCCGATCTCGCGCGCCAGCTTGGCGCGCTGGCTCGGCGGCGGCCGGAACACCCAGGCCAGCATGCGCAGGCCGCGCACGAAGGTCGGGCGCTCGGTCTGCAGCAGCACCGCGCCGGCGGTGCCGACGACGACGATCAGGAACGCGGCCGGCTGCAGCAGCGAATCGACCTTGCCGCCCTCGAGGCTGTGGCCGATGAACAGGCCGGCCAGCGCCAGCGCGACGCCCGCTACGCTGGACCAGTCCATGCCTGCTCCTTGAGTGTGGCGCGCAGGCGCACCACGGCCTGCGTGTGCAGCTGCGACACGCGCGATTCGGACACGCCCATGACGGCCCCGATCTCCTTGAGGTTGAGCTCCTCCTCGTAGTACAGGCCCATGAGCAGTTTCTCACGCGGCGGCAGCGCCTCGATGGCGTCGACCACTGCTTGGCGGAAGTCGCCGTCCATGAGCGTGCGCAGCGGGTCGGCGTCGTCGACCGCGTAGCGGTCAAGGAAGCTGTCGTTGCCCTCGGTGTCGTGGAAATCCTCGTAGTAGAGCAACTGGTGGCCGCCGCCGTCGCCCAGCATGTCCTGGTAGTCAGCCAGCGACAGCTTGAGCTGTTTGGCGACCTCGGACTCGCTCGGCGGGTGGCCCAGGCGCTGCTGCAGGGTGCTCATCGCGGTCTCGATCTTGCGCATGTTCTGGCGCATCGAGCGCGGCAGCCAGTCGCTGCTGCGCAGCTCGTCGAGCATGGCGCCGCGGATGCGCAGCACCGCGTAGGTCTCGAACTGGGCGCCGTGGGTCTCCTCGTAGCGGCTGATCGCGTCGAGCAGGCCCATCATGCCGGCCTGCACCAGGTCGTCGACCTCGACGCTGGCGGGCAGCTTGGCCTTCATGTGGTGGGCCAGGCGCTTGACCAACGGCATGTGCTCCGTCAGCAGGTGGTCCTTGTCCGTTTTGCCTTTGACCGTGTACATGGTTATTCTTGTCGTTGTTGGGCCAAAATGGCGGTTTTTCCCCAGCCCCCCTTCAGCGCGGGCCGAGCGCCACCTGTCCGTCCGAGAGGCGCCCGGCCAAGCGCCGGAACGCCACCGAGGCCCCGGCCAGCGGGAACGCGTCGACCACGGCGCGCCCCAGGCGCGCGGCGCGGTGCAGGTATTCGTCGGCCGGCACCGAGCCCATCGACGTCAACTGGACGGCCAGGTAGCGGCTTGCCGCCGAGCACATATTATCGTATACCATCTTTGCCTCGGTTTCGGAAGCCCCGGTCACGAGAATGCCGAACGGGCGCCGCCCCAGTTGCTGCGAGAGCCGCTTGACGAGGGTGTAGGCGGCCGTGATCGATTCGGCGCCGGTCGAAACCTGGACCACGATCTCGGCGCTGCCCATGACCGCCAGCGGGAACCGGTCGTCGGCGCCGAACTCGCCGTCGACGAGTACGATGCCGCTCTGGCGCGCCAGCACGTCGAACGCCTTGGCCAGGCGGCGCGCGTCGTCGGCGCCCGGGCGCTGCGCCGCGCCGGCCGGCGCCAGGCTGGCCACCCCGAAGCCCTGCGGCACCTGGCGCACCACCTGGTCGAGCGCGCACTGCTGGCGCGCCACCGCCAGCAGCGAGCGCTCCTGGTCGAGGCCGAGCCGGCGCGCCACCCCGTAGCCGCGTTCGCAGGCGTCGAGCACCAGCACCTCGTTGCCGGCGCGCGCGAGCGAGGCGCCCAGGTTGACCAGCATGGCGCCCTTGTCGTCGCGCTCGAGGGCCGACAGGAAGCTGACCACGCGCGGGCGCGGCCCGGCCAGCATGCGGCGCAGGCCCTCCGCCTGGTCGAAATCGAAACTAGCCAAGGGACACCTCGGCGGCGCGTGCCACGCGCCCGGCGCCGCGCGCCATCAGCAGCGACAGCTCGGCGTCCGCGTACTCGTTGGCGTCGTCGCGCTCGAGGCTGAAGGCGTGCTCGATCAGCGCCGCCGGGTCGGGCAACTGCAGGTCCTCGGGCACGCGCTGGCCGTTCGAGATGTAGTACAGCATGAGCTTGTGGCGGATCACGACGTCGAGCACGTTGCCGACCGAGGCCGCCTCGTCGAGCTTGGTCATGATGGCGCCGGCCAGGCCGCTGCCCTGGTAGGCCCGCACCACCTCGGCCAGCGTCTCGTTGGTCGAGGTCGCGTTCAGGCACAGCAGGCGGCGCACGTCGGCGCCCGACTGCGACAGCATCGCCACCTGCTCGCCGACCATCTGGTCGCGCTGGGACACGCCGACCGTGTCGATGAGCACGATGTGCTTGTTGCGCATCTCGCGCAGCGCGATGCGCAGGTCGGCCTCGTCCTTGACCGAATGGACCATCACGCCGAGGATCTTGCCGTAGATGCGCAGTTGCTCGTGGCCGCCGATACGATAGGCGTCGGTGGTGATCAGGGCGACCTTGTCGGCGCCGTGGCGCATGACGCAGCGCGCGGCCAGCTTGGCGGTGGTGGTGGTCTTGCCGACCCCGGTCGGGCCGACCAGCGCGAACACGCCGCCGCCGCCGAGCAGCGCGTCCTCGTCGGGCATGCAGGCGAGGTTGCGCGCCATCACGGTCTTGATCCATTGCCAGCCGGCCTCGCCGGTTTTGCCCTCGGGCAGCTTGTCGCTCAAAAAGCGCGCCAGGCTGGCGCTGAAGCCGGCCGCGAGCAGTTCGCGCAGCACCGCCGTGCGTGGCGCGTCGCGCCCTGGGGCGGCGCCCGCCGACGCGCTTGAGAGGCGGTCCTCCATCAGGCCGCGCATGGCGCGCATCTCGTCGCGCATGCCCGACATCTCGGCCGCGGCGCTGTCGCGCGCCTGGGCGATCGCGACCGCCATCAGGGCGCTCATCTCGGAGATCGGGAACGAGGCGGCCAGCGCCGGCTGGGGCGCGGACGCGCCCTGCCCTCCGACCGGGGCTGCGGCGGCGGCGACAGGCTCCGGGCGCCGGTCGAGGGGGGCATCAAGGCGCGCGTTCTGGAGAGCGTTCTGGCGCGCGTCCATGTCCGCGTCGAGCCGCGCGGCCATCAGCGCCTCGAGCGGGGGCGTCTGCGGGGCGGGCTGCTGCTGCGCGCCCAGGTTGGCGTAGGATTCGAGCGGATAATCAAGGTGCGCGAGGTCCAGGCGCGGCTGCGCCATCTCGGTGCCGGCCGCCGGCGCGGCGATCGAGGCGACGTCGTCGCCACCGAGCGCGAGCACCTCGACGGCGCCGTCGACCACCCGGTTCGACAGGATCACGGCGTCGGCGCCGAGCGCGTCGCGCACCTTGCGCAGGGCCTCGCGGGCGGTGCGGGCGGTAAATTTTTGGACATTCATCGTCGACTCCTGGGTTCGGCGTGCCGCGCGCGGGGCGGCGGCATTGATCACAGTGTCATTATTGACGACGGCCGGGCGCGGCCATCAAGGGAGAAGGCGGGCGTTTACCCCCTTTTCCTAAGTGCAAGAAACCGTTTGGATGCCGCGCCGGACCACCAAAAAACATGATATTTATTGCCTTGCAACATCAAAAAAATGGTACATGATACAGAAACACAAGCACAAGCCTGTATCAATAGATTGGAGGAAAATAAAATGAAAATGACCACAAACCTGCAATACTTTCAACACAATAAGCATAACTTACTCGCAAGCAGCAAGCATTTCCAGCGCTTCGACCGGTTGATCGCCCCGATCGGCAGCATCTGCCTCGTGCTCGGCGCCGGCGCCGCGCTTGCAGGTTCAAGCCAGGCAGCCACCTACGCAATCCCCGCCGGGCTGCTGCTGCACTTCGCGAATGCGTTCGCGCGATGGTGGCAGGACTAACAGTCCAGCCGGCGCAGGCAAGCGCCCAGAACGCCCGCGTGGCCGCACAACCGCCCGCTCCCTTGCCTTCCCCACCCTGCCGCCCCCACCCACGCCGGCATCTTTTCCCCAGCCCCTCCTTTTGCCCCCACGCAGCCGCGGGACTCATCCTGCACCAACCAGGCTGGTGACCCTGATCGTCTTAGTTTCCGGAATCTCCGCGTGCGACAGCACCTTTAGCTGCGGCAACGCGCGCCGCAAGAAGCGCGACAGCAGCGGGCGCAACGGCCCCGGCACCAGCAGCACCGGGGTCAGTCCCATCTGCTCCTGCAAGGCGGCGGCGGCGCCGGCTTGGCTGGCGATGGTGTCGGCCAGGCCCGGCTCGATGCCGGCGCCGTCGCCGCCGGCGCCGAGCGCCTGCATCAGCAGCCGCTCGAGGCGGTTGTCGAGCGTCATCACCGACAACTCGTTCGCGCCCGGGAACAACTGCTGCACGATGGCCCGCCCGAGCGCGATGCGCACCTGCGCCGTGAGCTCGTTCGGGTCCTGGCCATGCACCGCGTGCTCGGACAAGGTCTCGACCACCGAGCGCATGTCGCGGATGTGGACGCCCTCGACGAGCAGGTTCTGCAGCACCTTCTGCAGGGTCGACAGCGACACCAGCTTGGGCACCAGGTCCTCGACCAGCTTGGGGCTGTCCTTGACCAGGTGGTCGAGCAGCGCCTGCACCTCGGCGCGCCCGAGCAGCTCCGAGGCGTGGCTCGTGATCAGGTGGTTCAGGTGGGTCGCCACCACGGTGCCGGCGTCGACCACGGTGAAACCCATGTTCTGGGCCTCCTCGCGCAGGTTGGCGTCGATCCACGTGGCCGGCAGCCCGAACGCGGGGTCGGTGGTGGGCGCGCCCGGCAGCGTGCCGCTCGCCATGCCCGGGTTGATCGCCAGGAACTGGCCGTTGAAGGCCTCGCCCGCGCCCACCTCGACGCCCTTGAGCGTGATGCGGTAGGACGAGGGCTTGAGCTCGAGGTTGTCGCGGATGTGCACCGGCGGCGCCAAAAAGCCGACCTCCTGGGCGAACTTCTTGCGGATGCCCTTGATGCGCTTGAGCAGCTCGCCGCCCTGGGTCTTGTCGACCAGCGGGATCAGGCGGTAGCCGACCTCGAGCCCGAGCGTGTCGACCGGCAGCACGTCCTGCCAGCTGGCCTCCTCCTGCTCGGGCGCGGCGGGCGGCGCCGGCGGCGCGTCCTTCTCGGGGGCGGCGGCGCGGCGCCGGTCGACCGCGTAGGCGATCCCGGCCAGGCAGGCGGCCAGCAGCAGGAACACCAGGTTCGGCATGCCGGGGATCACGCCCATGGCGCCGATGATGGCGGCAGTGATGTAGAGCACCTGCGGCTTGGCGAACAACTGGTGCACCAGCTGGCCGCCGATGTCCTGGTCGCTCGAGACGCGCGAGACCACGATGCCGGCCGCCGTCGAGATGATCAGCGACGGGATCTGGGCCACCAGGCCGTCGCCGATGGCCAGCAGGGTGTAGGTCTCGAGCGCGGCGGCAAAGCCGAGCTCGTGCTGGAGCATGCCCACCAGCAGGCCGCCGACGATGTTGATGACGGTGATGATGATGCCGGCCACGGCGTCGCCGCGCACGTATTTGGAGGCGCCGTCCATGGCGCCGTAGAACTCGGCCTCCTGGCCGACCTCGGCGCGCCGCCGGCGCGCCTCGTCCTCGCCGATCAAGCCGGCGTTGAGGTCGGCGTCGATCGCCATTTGCTTGCCCGGCATGGCGTCGAGCGCGAAGCGCGCGCCGACCTCGGCGATGCGCCCGGCCCCCTTGGTCACGACGGTGAAGTTGATGATGGTGAGGATCACGAAGACGACGATGCCGACCGCGTAGTTGCCGCCGATGAGGAAGTGGCCGAAGGCCTCGATCACCTTGCCGGCGGCGGCGCCGCCGTTGTGTCCCTCGGTCAGCACCACGCGCGTCGAGGCCACGTTGAGCGACAGGCGCAGCATGGTCGACACCAGCAGGATGGTCGGGAAGGCCAGGAAGTCGAGCGGCTTGACCGTGTACAGGGCCGTGAGCAGCACGATGATCGACAGCGCGATGTTAAAGCTGAAGAACACGTCGAGCGCGAAGGCCGGCAGCGGCAGCACCATCATCGCCAGCAGCAGCACGATGATGACCGGCGCGGCCACCTGGCCGCCCTTGCCCCCGAGGTTGCTCAGCCATGCAGGCAGGCGCAGGTTGTCCATATGGTGCTTCCCTTATTATTCTGGCGGCCCGGCGCGCGTGTCGCGGCCCATGGCACCACCATTATCGGGCCCGGGGGCGGCGCGCGATCGGTCGAACAGCCGGCGAAAGGGGGCGCTGTTCGGAGCAGCCCCCAACCCGTCATCCCCGCCTCCACCAACCCGTCATCCCCGCGAAAGCGGGGACCCATGCTGAGCACGCCGCTATGCGAAGTAAGAATATTCGACCGCGTTGTTGACGGCTCTAAACGCTCGCGCCGGACGTACAGGCAAGTTCAGCATTGGAATCCGCCCGCCGCACGCCGGCGATATCGCGTCGGCTTTAGTGTGGCGTAGGCGGGTCGGGCTTTTTCTGCGAGGCCGGTTCAAGCGGATCGAGCTCTGGCGGCACCGGCAGCCGGCCCGGGCGCTCGGGATATGCCGCCCCGCCCTTGCCGTACGCACGCAGCTGGAACACATAGGCGAGCACCTCGGCCACCGCCGCGTACAAGGCCTCGGGGATCTCGTCGCCGATCTCGGTGTGCTGGTGCAGCGCGCGCGCCAGCGCCGGCGCCTCGAGCAGCGGCACCTTGTGCTCGGCGGCCAGCGCGCGGATCTTGGCGGCGACCGCGTCGCTGCCCTTGGCCACGACCTGGGGCGCGCCGCCCCCGCCGTCGGCGTATTTAAGCGCGACCGCGTAGTGGGTCGGGTTGGTGATGACAACGTCGGCCGTGGGCACCGCCGACATCATGCGCCGGCGCGACATCTCGCGCTGCATCTGGCGCACCTTGGCCTTGATCTCGGGGTTGCCGTCGGACTCCTTGGCCTCCTGCCTGACCTCCTGGCGCGTCATCTTGAGCTTGTGGGCGTAATGCCACATCTGGTACGGGCCGTCGATCGCGGCGATCAGGCCGAGACCGCCGACGATGAACAGGAAGGCGGCGCCGACCAGGTCGAGCATGTGCGCGCTGCCGGCGCGCAGCGGCTCGAGCGCGAGGCCGAACACGGCCTCCTTCTGGTACTGCACGACCTGCCAGGCCACGGCGCCGACCACGACCGTCTTGCCGACCGCCTTGAGCAGCTCGACCAGCGCGTTGGTCGAGAACATGCGGCCGATGCCGGCGACCGGGTCGAGCTTGGAGAATTTGGGCGCGAACGCCTTGGCGCTGAACAGCCAGCCGCCGATCAGCAGCGGCGATGCCAGCGCCACGAGCATGACCGCCAGCGCGAGCGGCAGGCAGGCCAGCATGACCATGCCGATGTCGTGGGCGATGCGCAGGATCAGCACGTCGGCGTTGAACGCCTGCTCGCGCGTGAGCGACAGGCCCGACACCATGGCCGCGTCGAGCTGGCGCACGATCGAGCCGCCCGTGAGCCACAGGCCGGCGCCGGCGGCCATGAGCACGGTGAAGGTGGCCAGCTCGCGCGAGCGCGCCACGTCGCCGTCCTCGCGCGCCTGCTCGATCCGCTTGGGTGAGGCCGGTTCCGTTTTTTCCGCGTCGCTGTCATTGGCCATGCCCGCCCCCTTGTTGCCGAGCGCCCTCGCGCAGGCCCGATGCGCCCATTATCGCCCGGTCCGCGCTTTTGCGATCGCACAAGCTAGGCGGCAAACCGGTCGCAGTTCCGGCAGCGTCCATCGGCGCGCGCTGGCCAAGCGCCCGACCGTTGCGGCCATACAACAACATTGCCGCCGACCCACCGCCGGCATCGGCGCATCCCCCCGCTCGAATCGCCTGAGAAAAAGGTTTCCTATCGAATCATACGTGCAATTTGGCCACTGATAAGTTACCATCAGGCTCAGGTCCTTCAACGCACTTCCCAAACACGCTTAGCTGATAACCATGTTGTTTGCGTCCGCTCGCTCAACGCATTGTGATATTTCGTTAGATTCACACCGCCTGTTTGCGTCCGCCCGCTCAACGCATTGTGATGTTTCGTTAGATTCACACCACCTTGCCCCCTGTCACCCCAAGGGGCGGCGGGGGCCGGCCCGCAAGAAAGCGGGCGGCAACGAACGGCCGCTCTAATTTGCGTCAACGCAAGCAAAAAAAACGATTCCGACTGCGATAACAATGAAGAACATCTTCCTCAATCTGCCACGCCAATCCAAACAACTCATCGCCACGGTCGCCGACGGCGTCTTCCTTCCGCTGGTATTTTGTGTCGCGATGGTGTTGCACCTCGACAGCAGCACGGCGACACTGCTGCATCCATCGCTGTGGATGGCGGTGCTGGCGCCGCTGTTTTGCATTCCCGTGTTTATCAAGGCGGGCTTGTACCGCGCCGTGATCCGCTACATCGACCAAAAAATCGTCACCACCGTTCTCGTCGGCGCCTCGGTGTCGATCCTAATGCTAGCGCTGACGGCCGTGCTCCTGCTGGGCAGCGAATTGACGCCAACCTTCTTCACCATCTTGTGGCTCAACACAATTTTGTACGTGCTGACCAGCCGCTTCCTCGCGCGCGGCCTGCTGCAGGGACCGCGCGAACGGAGCAGCAGGATCCGGGTCGCCATCTATGGCGCCGGCGATGCCGGCATGCAACTGGCCAACGCCTTGCGGCCGGGCTCCGAATATCTGCCGGTCATCTTTATCGACGACAACAAGCAGCTGCAGAAAGCGACCATCGCCGGCATCGCGGTCCACCCGTCGTCGGCGCTGCCGCGCCTGGTGGGCGAACTCGGCATCAACACCGTGCTGCTGGCGATGCCGCTCATCAGCCCGCAACAGCAGAAATTGATCATCGACAAGCTCGAGCCGCTCAAACTGGTCATCAAGATCACCCCCCAGATCAAGAACCTCGTCAACGGCATCGTCCGGGTCGAGGATGTGCGCCAGATCGAGATCGAGGACTTGCTCAGCCGCGAACAGGTGGCGCCGAACAACGCCCTGCTGTCGGTCTGCATCCGCAACAAATCGGTCTGCGTCAGCGGCGCGGGCGGCTCGATCGGCTCGGAGTTGTGCCGCCAGATCCTGAACCTGTCGCCGCGCACCCTCGTGCTGCTCGACATTTCAGAGTATTCGCTGTACGCGATCGAGCAGGAGTTGCGCTCCCACATCAACAGCCACGGCCTCGACATCGAATTGGTGCCCTTCCTGGGCTCGGTGCTCGACTACGAGAAGTGCAAGGACATTTTCGTCGCGTTCAAGGTCGATACCGTCTACCACGCGGCGGCCTACAAACACGTCCCCTTGGTCGAGCACAACCCGATCGAGGGGATCCGCAACAACGCCTTCGGCACGCTCAGCTTCGCGCGCGCGGCCAGTGCCGCCAAGGTCAAGTTCTTCGTCCTGATCTCGACCGACAAGGCGGTGCGGCCCACCAACGTGATGGGATCGACCAAGCGCCTGGCCGAGCTGATCTTGCAGGCGTTCGCGCGGCAGGGTTCCAACACCAAGTTCTGCATGGTCCGGTTCGGCAACGTGCTCGGCTCGTCCGGCTCGGTGGTGCCGCTGTTCCGGCGCCAGATCTCGTCCGGCGGCCCGATCACCCTGACCCACCCCGACATCACACGCTACTTCATGACCATCCCGGAAGCGGCCCAACTGGTGATACAGGCCGGCGCGATGGGGCAAGGCGGCGACGTGTTCGTGCTTGACATGGGCCAGCCCGTGCGCATCGCCGACCTGGCGGTGCGGATGGTGCATCTGAGCGGACAGGAGGTGAAGACCGCTGCGACCCCGAAAGGGACCATCGAAATCAAGTACGTGGGCTTGCGGCCGGGCGAGAAGCTCTACGAGGAGCTGCTCATAGGCACCAACGTGACAGGCACCGACCACCCCCTGATCATGCGCGCCGAGGAAAGCGAGATCAATTGGCCGTTTCTGGAAATCATGCTCAAGCACCTGGACGAGGCCTGCGTCCGCAAGGACCACGGGGCGATCCGCACCCATCTGCTCAAGATCGTGAGCGAGTACCAGCCATCATCGGAGATCGTCGATTTCATCTGGCTCGAGGGGCGCAAGAAATCGTCCGAGATGGTCGTCGACGAACAGGCGCTGACCGAGACCTCGGTCTAGGAGCCTGTCGGACTTAGGATCGTCGGCTGCAAAAAGTGCTGGACGGTCCATATTTCGCCGCTTTCCCGGCCAATAGCTCGCTATTGGCACTGCGAAATCGTCAAAATCTGTCCTCGCCCAGCACTTTTTTCGCTTCGACTCCCTAAGTCCGACAGGCTCCTGGCCCGGGGGGCGCCCTGCCCCCCTATCTGCCGTTATTTGACGCCCTTCCGCAGCCACTTGCCCAGATAGCCAATCAATGTCGGGTGGTGCCACAGGACCGAGGGCGCAACGCCGTTTTTGACACTGATCCGGCGCTGCCTCACATCCTCGAGGGCGGCGCGCATGAGCGGGATGGCCTTGGCCATCTGATGCAGCGGGTAGGTATTGAAATTGTCGTTGTCCTGCGGCCGGATGATGTCCTGGTACAGGACCCCGCCCGTGTCGATGCCCTGATCGACCAGATGGACCGTGACCCCGCAGTTTTCCGGATCGCCGTTGGCCAGCGCCCAGTAGGCACCGTGGACGCCCCTGTATTTCGGCGTAATCCCCATATGCGTATTGATGAACGGCGCATCGACGGCCGCCAGCACATCCTTCGAAATGATACGGGTGCCGTTGACCACGATCGCGTCGGGACCGATCTGGCGCAGCAGCGCGATCACCTCCGGGCTATTGACGGTCTCGACCTTTCTGGTGATCGCGTGCGGCGCTTCGCGGTCGACCAGCTGGTAGTCGGCGATGAGCTGTCGGACGCGCGGCTGGAACGCCGGTTTGAGCAGCCGGTTGGCGACCTGGAACAGCAATTGCCCGGCCACCTTGGCCAGTCCGAGGCGCTTGATGCGCCGCTCGATCAATGTCCTGCCCGACGGTTTGTTTTCCAGCACGACGCATGCCACCTCGACCTCCGCGGCGATGCCGTGGTACATGAAGCGCGCCGATTGTCCGTTCCCGCAAAGCATGACGACGCGTATCTTTCTATTGTCCATCGGCGCCCCCGGCAAGCTGGCACAGCTCGCCCATATTCAGCGACAGCATGCCGTGTTCCCGCCTTAGCACCGCCTGGTACGCGATGACGCGCTCGAGGAACGCCATATTGCTTTGCAAATTGACGCCGAAATTGTGCGGATGCCACCAGAGATGGAAGATGCGCTTGTTCACGGCCGCGTCGCGCATGGCGTTCTTGATCCGTCTCAAACGCAGCCCTTCGAGGACGCCGAGTTTTTCCGAATAGGGCCGCAGGAAGCGGCTCGCGGCGAAATTGTACGGCGCCTCCCTGGTGCAGTCGGCGAGCGCGTGCGTGTTGTGGCCCGACAGGTTGAAATAGGTGTCGACCAGGCGCGCCGCCCTTTGCAGCCGGCTTTGGCCGTCGCCGTTGGATGCCTTGTACATCCAATTGCTCTCGTTGCCCCTGTAGCATCGCACCCCCAGTTCCGCGAGCGCCGAAAGATATTGCCCATTCCACTGGTTTCTTGGGAACACGAGGCTCTTGACCGAAAACCCTTTTCGGGCGGCGACGCCGATGGCCGCGCCGATGTCGTCTTTGAACTGGGCAAGCGTCTGCCCGTCTTCGAGGCAATAATAATGGGAGAACGTGTGGGTCGCTATCTCCTGTCCTTCGGTCGCGGCGATCTGCTCGATCAGCGCCGGCGCAAAGTGGTAGTCGGCCTCGAGCCCGGGCGCGTCCGCCATGTAGTCGTACGGCGAAAGATTCGCGCTGCCGTAGGTGGGCAGCGACGCGGGCAGGTGCTGGCGCAACTCGTCGGCATCCTTGAAAAAGATGAATCCCACCGTGGCCCAGGTGGCGTGGATGCCGTTGGCGCCGAACAGGCGCAACATCGCGGGAATCGCGCGCGAAACGCCCAACAGGTTGTCCCGGTACTGTGCGATGCTGCGCTTGTCACGCACGCCCCAATACATCTCGAAGTCGAGGGACACGGTGAAAACGCCATGCTTGAGTGACATATACAATCCTTATTGTGGCGAGCGCATCGCCGCGGTTAATTGCAGCGAATCGTCCGCGGGGGCTGGTTCGCCGTTGCTCTGCACTACTCGGGGACGGCTGCCCGCGCCGTTCCCTAGTGCGTCACGCCGTCGCGCCGCACCACCTTGAGGATGGTCAGCAGGATCACTTTCATGTCGAACACGAGGGACTGCCGCTTGACGTAGTCCACGTCGAGCTTGACCTTCTCGGGTATCGGCAGCTCGTCGCGGCCATTGACCTGGGCCCAACCGGTGAGGCCAGGGCGGATCTTGTGCACGCCCTGCTCCGTCCGCATGGAAATGAGATTGTGCTGGTTGAACAAGGCGGGTCGGGGACCGACGACGCTCATGTCACCGCGCAGGATGCACCAAAGCTGCGGCAATTCATCTAGGCTGGATTTGCGCAGGAAGCCGCCGATCGGCGTCAGGAACTGGTCGGGGTCTTGCAGCAGGTGGGTGGCGACCACCGGCGTCTCGACCTGCATGGTGCGTAGCTTCGGCATCGAAAACAGCGCATTGTCGCGTCCGACCCGGTTCGACCAGTACAACACCGGCCCTTTGGAGGTCAGTTTGACGAGCAGGGATACCACGAGCAGCGGCAGCAGGAACAACATCGCCGCCAGCAGCGCCATGCAGAAGTCTAAAATACGTTTAATCATTTGTTTTGTGCGTCCGCCATCAAAAAATTGGAAACCGTTTGATCGATCGCCGCTTGCGTGCCGATCACCGGCGTCCATTCTAACGTAACTTGAGTGCTGGCAATATCGACTTGCAGCGATCCCAGCACCCGCTCCGCCACCGCGCCCTTGCCAAGCATGCGCGCGCCGGCGTCGAGCAGCGCAACCGGCAACGGGATCAGGCGCGGGCGCCGCCCCATCGCCTTCGCGATCATCCCGACCAGCTCCGCGACGCTCACATCATTGCCATCTGACACCATGAATATGCCGCCGGCGGCCCTGGGGTGGGTGCAGCAGACGATGAGCAGGTCGACCAGATTGTCGAGCGCGACCATGCTGCGCCGGTTGCGCACGCTGCCCAGCGGCAGCGGCAGGCCGCGCCGCACCAGCCGCATCAGGCTCAGGAAGTTGGCCTTCACCCCGGGGCCGTAGACCAGCGGCGGGCGCACGATCACCACCTCGAGCCCGGTTTCGCGCGCCAGCGCCAGCAGTGCGCGCTCGGCCTCCATCTTCGACTGGCCGTAGGGGTCGCAGGGGCCGGGCTCGTCGAGCGCGCTGAACGGGGCCGCGGCCGTCGCCTCGCCGTTGACCTTGACGCTGCTGACGAACACGAAGCGCTTGACGCCGGCCCGCACGGCCTGCCGCGCCAGGTTCATGGTCCCCTCGAGATTGACCTCGCGGTAGGCGCGCAGGGGATCGGCGTCCCGGTCCGACATGACGTGCACGCGCGCGGCGAGGTGGACCACGACCGAGCAGCCGGCCAGCGCCGCCCGCCAGTCGGTGGCCGGGCCGATGTCGCCGACGCTGACCTGCGCGCCGACGGCGCCGGTCCTGACCGCCGCCGTGTGGGCGCGGCCTTTCTCGCTTAAAGCCCGGCAAAGGGCCGTGCCCACAAAACCGGAAGCGCCTGTAACCAATACCATTCGATCATTCCCAAAAAAACAAGATACGGAGCGACCTTTTCAGATCGCCGCTGTGGACCGCGCGCCGAGCGCGAGCGTGGATCCGGGCAGGAGCGCGCGGTAGATGTCGAGCGTCTCCCTGACGACGCTCTCTTCCGAGAATTCCTGCAAGACCATTTCGCGCCCTTTGCTTCCCATGCTGCGCCGCAACTGGGGATCGTTGACCAGAATGGCGATGGCAGCCGCGAGCGCCTTGGCGTCGCGCGCCGGGACCAGCATGCCGTTCTCGCCGTGGCGCACGATTTCGCGGCAGCCGGGGACGTCGGTGGCGACGATCGCGCGCCCGCACGCGGCCGCTTCGAGCAGGGACTTGGGCAAGCCTTCGCGATAAGATGGCAAACACACGAGCGACGCCGCGGCGTAGACGGCCGGCATGTCCTCGCGCCGCCCCCACCACTCGACATCGCCGCTGTCGGCCCATGCCCGCAGGCTGTCCGCGGCGATCGAGTCCGGGTTGCACGCGTCGGGCTCGCCAACCAGGGCCATGCGCACCGCTAGGCCCGCCGACTTCAATATCCTGGCCGCCTCGACAAACTCCCTGACCCCCTTGTCGGCCAGCATGCGCGCCGGCAGCACGACCAGCGGCACGCCGTCCGGCTCCGCGCTGACGTCGAACTGGCGCACGTTCACGCCGGCCCCCCGGATCAGCCGGATGTTCGCCGGGTCGATACGCGCGCCTTCGACGAGCAGCGCGGCGTCGTCCGGGTTTTGCAGGATCAGCACGTTGGAGCGTCCGTTGATCAGCCACCGGAAGCCCATGCTCACCAGCGCGCGCAACGCGCGTTTGCGGCCGGACTCCGTGCTGAACAGCGAGCCCATGCCGCCGAGCGCGTTGACGACCCTGGTGGTCCCGGTCAGCTTCGCGGCCAGGCCGCCGTACAGGACCGGCTTGATCGCGACCTGGTGCACGATGTCGGGGCGCACGCGCCGATAGATGCGCCACAGGCCGAGGAGCGACTTGAATTCGGCCCACAGGCCGGTGGAGCCGCGCCGCAGGTTCCACGGGTGCACCTCGATCCCCGCCCGCGAGATCAGATCGCCGTGGCTGGAGACGTTGGTCGCGATCGCCACATCCATGCCGGCCGCGATCGCCCCCAGCGCGAGCGGGAGCCGGTGCGAGACGAAATACCAGTCCTCCGTCACGACGAGCAGGAGCTTGGGACGCGCGAGGGGGGGCGATCTTTTCATTTAGCTCCCCCCAGCGAGGGCGATTGCGCCGGCGCGCACCGCGCTGCCCGACTCCGCATGCTTCCCGCAACCCGGGTTTGCCATAATATCTTCCATGTTTTCGATTCTTCCGCCACTTAAACAGACTGTACTGCGACCACCGCCACCACCGGCAGCCCGGCCCAAGCGGCGGCGCTAGGCGGCCACCTTGAGATGGTGCTCCTCGTACCACGCCTGAAACATCAGAATGTCCCACAGGTGGTAGTGCCAATTGCGTTGGCCTGAGAGATGCTCTTCCCATTTCCTGCGCACCGGCTCCGGATGGAAAAAGCCCTCGCTGCGCAGGCGCGATTCGTCGAGCAGGGCTTCGGCCCAGTCGCGCAGCGGACCGCGCAGCCAGTCGCCGATCGGCACCCCGAAGCCCATCTTCGGGCGTTCGATCATCGCCTTGGGCACATGCCGGTACAACACCTGGCGCAGGGCCCATTTGGTCTGGCCGTCGCGCAGCTTCATCGATTGCGGCAGGCGCCAGGCGAACTCGGCGACCCGGTGGTCGAGGAAGGGCACGCGCGTTTCGAGCGAGACCCCCATCGCGGCACGGTCAACCTTGGTCAGGATGTCGTCCGGCAGATAGGTGAGCATGTCGAGCGCCATCATGCGCTCGATCTTGTCGAGGCCGGCCAGGGCCGGGGTGTCGCCGACCAGCACGGTCGGAGGCTGGTGTCCGCCGATGACCACCGACGCCGGGTCGTGCCAGTGCGACACAAGGTTCAGGTACAGGGCATCGAGCGAATTGCTCTCGAGCACAGCCGCACCCTTGTGCAGCTTGTCGCCGACGTTAACGTGCCGCAGCGAGTTTGGAAGAATGCCGCGGATGGCGCCGGCGGCGGCATTCCAGGCCTGCGGCGAAACGGCGCGCAAACCTTTGCCGGCCAGCTTGCGCACCACCATTGGCGCCCGGGTGATGTTGCGCCACATGTTCGCCGTCATCTGGTACCGGTTGTAACCGCAAAACAATTCGTCGCCGGCGTCACCGGACAGCGAGACCGTCACATGCTGGCGGGCCAGTTGCGACACCAGGAAGGTGGGGATCTGGGACGAGTCCGAGAACGGCTCGTCGTACAGCGTCGGCAGGCGCGGGATCACGTCCATCGCCTGTTGCGCCGTGACATAGAGTTCGGTGTGGTCGGTGCCGAGGTGCTCGGCCACCGCCTTGGCGTGCTCTGCCTCGTTGTAACCGTCCTCGTGGAAGCCGATCGTGAACGTCTTGACCGGGCGCGACGATTGGGTCTGCATCAGCGCCACCACCGCCGACGAATCGACGCCGCCCGACAGGAACGCCCCGAGCGGCACGTCGGCCATCATTTGCTGGCGCACCGCGTCCTTGAGCAGGATCTCGAGCTCGTCGACGGCCTGCTCGGCGGTTCCGGTGAACGGATTGGCGACCCCGGATTCGGCCACCTGCGCGGCCGACCAGTACGGCCAGACCCGCGCCTGCGGCGCGGCAAGCGAAACGCTGAGCAGGCAGCCGGGCGTAAGCTTGGCGATTCCCTCGTAGATCGAATACGGCGCCGGAATATAGTTGTTGCGCAACTGCAGGCTCAACGCCCCGCGGTCAATCTTGTTTTCGAAGGCGGGGTGGGCGCGCAGCGCCTTGAGCTCGGAGCCGAACAGGAACACCGCCGAACTGCCGCTGCCCTGCCAGCCGTAATACAGGGGCTTCTCGCCGAGCCGGTCGCGGCCAAGGGTGAGCAGCCCGGTTTCACGGTCCCAGACCGCGAAGGCGAACATGCCGATGGCGCGCCGGACCGTCTCCTCGATGCCCCAGGCGTCGAAACCGGCGAGCAGCGTCTCGGTGTCGGAATGGCCGCGCCAGCGCGGCGCCAGTCCGGCCGCCCCTAGCTCCTCGCGCAGCAGCAAATGGTTGTAGACCTCGCCGTTGAAGGCGAACATGAACCGACTGCTGGCCGACTCCATGGGCTGGTGGCCGGCGGCCGACAGGTCGACGATCGACAGGCGCCGGTGTCCCAGCCCGATCCGCCGCGCGCCGTCGAACCAGTGGCCTGCATCGTCGGGCCCGCGCGCGACGATGGTATCGGACATACGCACCAGCAAAGCGTGGCCATCGGCGTCACCGAGGGTCGCGCCGCCACCAAAAAAACCGACAAATCCACACATTAGAGACTACCTTTATTCTCGATTATTGTTCGCTGATACAACGCTTCGAAGCGCTCGCGCGCCCGCTCGATACTGAACTCTTCATTGACCCGCATCCGCCCCAGGCGCCCCAGTTGCGCGCGCGCTTCGGGCGCCATCGCGAGCATTTGCCCGACACCGCCGGCGAGCGCCTCCGAATCCTCCTTTGGCACCACGACGCCGGTGTCGGCGACCAGCATGCGGGCGTCGCCGACGTCGGTCACCACGCACGGCAGGCACATCGACATCGCCTCGCCGACGACGTTGGGGAAGCCCTCGGTGCGCGAGGACAGGCAGAAGATGTCCATCGCGGAAAGGCAGACCGGCACGTCGGTGCGCTCGCCGAGCAACACGAAGCGTTCGCCGTGGCCGGTGCGCGCTATCCAGTTCGCCAGCTCCGCGTTGGCCGCGTCGACATCGCGCCCGACCATTAGAAAGCGCAACTGCGGGTGGGAGGAGGCCAGCAGGCCGGCGGCGCGCACGAAATTCTGCTGGTCCTTGGCCAGGTTGAACCGCCCCAGGGTGCCCACCACCACGTGCTGCGCGCCGAAACCGCAGGCCTGGCGCAGTCCGGCTCGCTGCTCGGCGGACGCGGCCATGCGGGTGAAGTCGAACCCGTTCGGGATGACGACCATGCGCGCGTCGTCGTAGCCGATCGCCGCGTGCGAGCGCCGCGACGCCTGCGCCGCGCACACGATCATGTGCGGCACCCAGCGCGACAGGCGCGCGCACATCTGGCGCACCAGCGTGGTGGTCCGTTTGCCGCCGGCGTGGACATCGGTGGTGCGGATGCCCCATATGATGTTGCGGTTGCCGGCGATGCGCGCGGCCAGGCCGCCGATCAGGTCGGCGTGGTACATCCAGGTCTGCACAACGTCTGGCTTGCGCTCGCGCAGCAGGCGCACCAGGTGCAACAGCGCGCGCGGAATGCCGCGCGTGCCGCTCATCCCGACCGCGTGCACGTCGATGCCGCACTCGCGCAACTGGTGCCCGATGGTGCCGATGCCGGTGATCGAAATGACCGAATGCTCATAGCCCGAGCCGCGGTGCGATTCGATCAGGCGTTTGAGCATGAGCTCGGCGCCGCCCGTGTGGAGCGCGATGATGATGTGTTGGATTTTCACGTTGCGGCGCCCACCTCTTTGAACAGCTGGTCCCAGCGCGCGAGCACCGCCGCCAGGCTGAACTTGTCCAACACCGATTTGCGCGCCCCCTGCCCCAGCGTATGCCGCAATTGTTCGTCGCCCATCAGACGCGCCAGCGCCGCCGCCAGGGCGGGCTGGTCGTTCAGGGGGACCAGGATCGCATGCTCGCCATCGCCCGAAATCTCGCGCGGCCCACTCGGGCAATCGAAGGCCACGCACGGCAGGCCGACGCCCATCGCCTCGAGCAACGCGTTGGGAAACCCCTCGTATTCGGAGGCCATCACGAAAGCGTCGGCGCCGGCCATGACCTGCCACGGTTCGCTGGTGCGCCCCTTGATGAAAACGCGCTCCTGCAATTGGAGCGCGTCGATTTGCGCGCGCAAGGCCGGCTCCTGCGGCCCTTCGCCATACAGGTGCAGTTCCCATTGATCGAACTGGCCAGCGGCGGCGGCGAATGCATCGACGATCCGGTCCACCTGCTTCTCCGACGACAGCCGGCCAAGCGAAAGCAGGACCTTGCGGCCCGCGCCGTGCCTCTTGTGGTTAAGTCCGACTGCGGCGGGAACCGGATTGGCGACCACACCGACCCTCTTCAAGCCGGGAAAGAGCGCCGGCACCTTGGCTGCGACGCCCTCGGTCTGGACCGCGAGCATGTCGGCCAGGCGGTAGGTCAGCCGGCATGCGGTTTTCCAGAACGACGACAGCGGCTGCGCGGCCGGATCGGAGCGCTCGCAGATGATCAACGGCTGCGGCAAAAACGCGGTCGAGAGGATGGTCGCGACATTCACATTGGGCAGGAACGAAACGATCACGTCCGGCGCATGGCCGACGATCAGACCGCGCAAGGCCAGCAGCCGGCGCGCATACGCTAACGGGCCCTTGCTGCGCGAGCCGACAGCGTCGGCCAGATAGACCACGCGCAAGCCCTCTCCGATCGCGTAGAACGGCTTGCCGCCGCCCGAGAACGTCGGAATCAACATCACCTCGTCGCCGCGCGCGATCCAGGAATTGCACAGGGTGGTGGCGACCCGTTCGGCCCCGCCGGCGCCGAGCGAACTGGTGATCATGACTATTTTCATCTCATAATCTCCGGACACTTCTGTATTGCCGGAGATACTCCCGCCGATGCGCGAAATGAAGCGCCATGATGACCATCATCGTCGAATACTTGAACAAAAACGGCTCTTTTAACTCGATCGCAAACAGGATAATGCATACCGCGACGCGCGGTTTGAATGGAAGCCATTTCAAAACATGATACAGCGCGGCAAGGTAGGCGACATAATGTAGCACGGCAAACGGCAGCCCCATTGAATAATAGCCCTGGACAAAGCCGGAATCGTTTCCGCTAGGGTTCACGCCGTCGACGATATTGGACAAACCGGTCCCGAAAAACGTCTCACTGGTCAAACTTGGAATGGCCTGGCCCGACAGCGTGGTAAGGGTGTCGTCTTCGCCGGAAAACATGCCGAACGCCCATGTGGTGAAATAGTCCGACGAAAAATCGTTGGCCAGCAGCCCGGATACGGAATCGCCGAAGAACGCGAAGCCGCTGACAAGGAACAGCGACGCGAATATGCCGAAATGCATTCGAGATTCGACTGAGAATATAAAAATGATCAGGAACGCGCAGCACATCAACAGGCCCGTCCGCCCCACTACGATGCAGGATGCGGTCGCCATTATCATCGCCAGGAATATTAAATAGCGGGAATTGCCAATTACGCGCTCATAAAACAGGTTCTTCCTGAGCAGCAGCCAGCCTACAAGCATGCCAAACGACTGAATCACAGACAAACTGGCACCACCAGCGCTGGAAAATCCCGGGGCGCGATAGACATAGGACGCGTCGAAATTTGATCCAGAAAACACAATCGAATCGAACCAAAACCTGTATTCTGTACTGAAAAACGAGAAGAACAATAGCAGTGATTGAACCGATACCGCTAGCAGGGTCGCCCGCAATACAATCCCGATATCCCGTGCGAGCGTGGCGACAAGTGCGCCTCCAAGAAATGAATAAATGGCGAGATGCAGGAAACGGCTTAACTGACCAAAATCTGGAACAAAAATGTACTGCAGGATCACGGCCGGCAAAGGCAAAAATATTATCCACGCCTTGGTTCTGAACACGCTCATGTAATCGCGCCCTTCCCACAGTGCCCAAACCAGCAGCAGCACGACGGCTACGCGACCGGTCGTCAGCGACACCATTCCAATGAATGAGATATTGTACAAAATGAAAAATATTGCAGCGGACAACAGCAGGAGCCGCGCTGTCGATGTCTTGGGTGATTGGCCGATCATAAATTGTTTCTATCTACAGTAAGACAAGCGCTTGCTTGTTGAAAAGCGGGGCACACAGCCGGACGCGCTCCTCGGTGAAGAATTTCTTAACGCACAGTAAGGTGTAAATCATCAGGAAAAAGCTGGCCCGCACCATCGAGATGCAAGCGAGCAGGGTCTTGAAACCGACATCCAATCGAACGGATTTCAGGCCGCCAAGAATGTACCAGAACAGCAAAGTAATCGGAATGCAGTAACCCGCTAACGCAGGAAACCACAATTCCAACTCAATATATTTTTTCCTCATAAACCCGCCTTTACCCGCATCTAATGGATCTGGACATCACGCCAGGCCAATGATTCAATAAAGTAATCCCTAAAACAATTCAACCTCGATTACTTTGGGCATTCCTCACACGCATGTAAATTTGCATAAGGACCGGAACCGAACGCGACCAATGAAGCGCGCGGTGCTTGCCAGTTGCGTAAGGATAGTCGTTATCAGAAAGAAAAACTTTTCGCTTGTATGCGCCTTTCTCACCCATCATAAAAGCCGATATCGCAAATGCCATGCGCCGCTTGAGGCGCGCTGACTGGACCACCGCGAAATCGATCCCGAAAGACAATGCTCTATCAAAAGCGTTCTCGTAGCATACCTCAAGCATTTCGCGATCCTTCAAACTCTTCGATATTCCGCCTTCGTGAATCCGGTAACCGCCCAAAATCCGATCATCAAAATAGATGTCGCCCCAACTGGCGCGTTCAATGTGAAAAAAATAGTCCACTATCTCACCGGCAGCCGGGTCATGCACAAACTCGTTGCACTTCCTGTACATCACGCTGCTGTGCACGAAATAGGTCCCGAGATTCAAAAGGTCATGCAAAGAACCTTGAATCGGAAAATTCTTGCTTCGCTCGATTTTTTTATCAGTGTCGATGACCTTTACAGCGTGCACTGTGAACGATATATCCATGCGTTGATCCAGCAGATCCGCCTGCGCCTGCAATTTCCCCGGCATCGCGCAATCATCACCATCGATATGCGAAACATAATCACCCATGGCCATCTGGTGGACCGCTAGGTAATTTCTGGTGGGGCCAACATTGGTTTTGTGCCGGATCAGTTTGACCAGTCCAGGATAAGCGTCCGCGAACTCCTGCGCGATGTCTCCCGTGTTGTCGGTCGAGGCGTCATCGCCAACGATGACTTCGAAGAAGAAATTGGTTTTTTGATCGACCAGGCTCTGGAGACACTCCCGGATGAATCCCGCCTGGTTGTAGGTGACCACGCAGACCGACACCTTTGGCTTTGACGAAGGCAATTCCATTATCTGGTCCTCTTCAACGAGCGCACGTTCCAGCGCGCAGTTATCGAATCACGCACCCACGAAGAGCCCGCAGCGGAGAGCCCAAGCAGCGTCAGCCCCGCGATGACCAATACGACGGCTGCCGACAGGCGTTGCTCTGGCCAGTGGACGAAGCGGTGCAAAAGCATTGCGCCAGCGAGCGGCAATCCCACGGTCGGAAGCAAATCCTGCAACAACCATTTGGCGTGCAATCCTTTTACAAAACGGGAATGTACCCGCGGGACCCAGCAAATGAAATAGACCGTATTTGCGCCCAGCCAGGCGTATCCAGCGCCTCTGACGCCATATTGGATCGTCGCTAGTATCAAAACGGGGATCAACAAGACCACGAACAAGATATTGCCGATCAAATGCAGTTTCAGATCGCCTTTCGCGAACTGAAGGTAATACGGAAAAGCGCCCAGCACAAGAATCCCATTGCCGAGCGCGTACAGCGCCAAAATCGGGGCCGCTTCGCGTGCGATGACGGCATTGCCGGTCCAAGCCCACAGCACCGATTCGGAAAAAAAGGCCAACACCAATGCGGCCGGAGTGGCGATGACTGCGACCAACTGCGTGGCGGCGCGATATAGTCTGACCATGCCCGTGTCATTGCCCGCTGCCGACAGGCGGGTCAATCGGGGTAGCAATGCCAGGCTGATCGGTCCGCTGATCACCATTACACCGCCCGCGACCAGCACCGCCAGAGTGAAATAAGCGTATTCCGCCAACGGCAGCAATTTGGACAGTACCAGCTTGTCCGTCTGCGTCACCAGCACCCATACCGAACCGGTGAAAGCTATGGTCAGCGAGAATTTGAGCACGCCGCGAAGCTGCGCAAACTGAAATGGCGAACCGGCGCGCGCTTCGGTCTTCGGCAGAAGAACGTAGGTTTTGCACACGAGCACGAGAACCTCAACGAACGCCAACAACAGCTGGTATGCGAAGAAAACGGAAATGCTGGTGTCAACGTATTTGAAGAGTGGAATCACAAGCACAAAGCGTGCAGTAGCAATCGCAACGTTGAACGTGTTGAGCCAAACTAGACGCTCGAATCCGTTGATCACGCCGCGGTAAAGTCCACAGACCCAACGTAGAGCAATAATCCCCCCCATCAGCATGATTGCTTCGGTTACCGTTTCCAGTGGCAGTTGCTCCACCTTGAGCCAGCTACGCGCGATCGCCCCTGCCCCGGCCAAAATGACCGCGGCGCTGACCACCGCGACAGCGACAAATATGACTTCAAGCGCGCGCAATAGACTGCGCAAGGCGCGCGCATCGATCGCCCCACCATTGAACCGCGCAGTCTCACGCGCCATGGTCGGGGTCAATCCCATGTCCAGCAGCATGAACCATGCTTGGAGCATGGCGAAAAATCCAACCAAGCCATATGCCTCGGCGCCCATGTAGCGCACGTACAACGGCACCATCACGATGCTGATCAAGGTAACGTATATTTGCCCGACGTAGTTGGCAACGACATTGCGTTTAAGGGACAAGACTAGCTCCGATCAATCGTGCCGGAACTGTAGAATTCATCGGAAAGGATCGCCATCTGGATCAGATCAAAGTACGCACCCCGCTTGGCAACCGCCTGCCGCAAGCGCCCCTCATCGACAAAGCCGTTTTTTCGATAGAGGTGCAAAGCCCGCGCATTATTCTCCAGCACGTTCAGAGCGACCCGGCGCAGATTAAGGTCCTCAAAGGCATGTCGCAGAACATGTTGTATCGCGAATTCACCCACGCCCTTTCCGCGTGAGTGAACGTCACCTATGAATATTGAAAATTCACAGCTTCTACTGACCCAGTCGATGCTGAGCAGGTAGGCCGCGCCAATAATGCTGCCGGAGTCGCGCTGACAAATCGCCAAGCGCACATTGTTCGCACGGCTCGCCATATAACTTTCGAACCACTTGGTATCGACTTCGAGATCGATGAAGCGGAAGGGCGAGGCGAGGTTTTCGATCAGGCCCGGATCATTGCGCCAGCTCGATATCTGTGGCAAGTCGCTCCTGCTGATCTCTCTCAAAAAATATGACATCTTCTTGCTTTCCTATTTTCTAAAAAAACCGGAGACTATATCGCCGATTTTCTCCATCTCCGCGACGCCATACCGCTGGTCGCAGGGCAGCGGAATCAGGTTATTCACCAGCTCGTATTCGCAACTAGAAGGCGCGGACGTGTTCAAAACGTCGGGCCAATAGGTTGGCACGAAGACTCTGTTGCGAATCAGGATTTCACGGATCGCATTCCCCTCGGCCAGAAACGGATAACACAAGGGTCCTTCGACCGCGTCGAGCTCGAGCGGCAAGCGGTTCAAGCAACCGAGCCGGGCGTGAAGTAGCCGGAAATTGCGTACACGGGCTTCTCGCACGTCTTCAAAGGCAACCGAGCTCAACAGACGCTCAGTCAGAGCAGACATCCTGCGCGGCTTACAATCTGTCAGCGCGTACTCTGCCCGCTGGTAATCCGCATACCCGAGCTCTGCCGGACCGATCAGACGCTTCAACAAATGCGTGGCGCGCTCTAGGGTGGTCTCGTCAATCTCGGCAGGCACACTCACCGGCAGCTTTGTGACCAGCAAGCCGCCATCGGCAACGCCGAAAAATTTCCGCGCAGAGAAAATGGTGGCGAGACAATCGCGCGGCGGGGAGAAAAATGCCTGCGAGTGGTCGAGGACGACCTGATCGGGATTAAAGGTTCGGAGAATCTGATCTACATTGGTCGAACAGACGCCGAAATAGTCCACATAAAACAGCCAATCATCGGGCCCGAGCGCCACCTCATCAGCGATCTCGAACCGCGCGTTGAGCGAGTAATGCTTAACGCCGATTCCCGCCAGTTCCAGCGGCGCGCGCATAGAGTCGCACAGAAACCTTGGCATCCAAACCTGCCGCGGCTTACCTGCCCCCAGCAAAGCCGCGAACGCAGCGCGGCCCGATTGAAGCCGAATAGCCTGCGGATACGGAAGCGCATGCCCTGGTGGCAACTCCAGTTCGAAATACCCGCCGATCGCACGCTCAACCACCGCAAACGCTCCCGGCCACCATCTCTTTTGCTTCTTGCGTATCAGCAAACATCAGCACGTCGATTATCGAAAGGCCAGGGATGAATTCCTTTGAAAACTGCCGGTATTGCGGAAGCTGCGGCGTGACAAAATGCAGTCCGAGCCCGGCCGATGTGAATTCGTCCGCATCGTAAAGTTCCTTACCGCCCGGGGGATTGTAATAATCGGTAGCATTTTCCTTGATGCAAATATCAATTACCCTGGCCGCGCCGCTGAGGCCCGTATTCCCATAGGCCGCAGACGTCATCACGAATTCCGTTTGAAGGCCGAGATAGTCGGAGACGGCGCGCACACTGTTTTTTGCGAGGCAGGCCATGCTCGGCTCGTCGGCGGTCAGCACCTCGGAAAAGAGCTCAAACACTCCGCGAAAATTGGGCGCCTTCGAATAGGTGTGGCGCATGCCCTCGAGCATTTTCTTGCGCCACAACTCGCCCGGCTGTACCATGATCTGGTTGATTTTCTGAAAAGGACTCGCTGCCGACAAAGGGACTGTGATGTAGCGGGGCGCACCAGCGGCGCAAACCCGATTCCGGTTGATCCAGCCGTTTTTAATAAAATTGACATCATCATAAAACACGAACTTATTGACACTGGCAATCAGCTGGAAGTACCCTAAATATGGAAAAAAATAGGGCTGCATAATCGCAAGCCTCATTTTGAAAATCCTGCGATGACACCGGCAATCGTATCGACTTGCTCGCCCGTCAGACTCGGATAGATCGGTAGGCACATGACTTTGCGGGCCGCCTCGCTCGCCACTGGCAGATTGCCCGCGTGCGCCGATGGCAAACCGCGGTACATCGGGAAATCGGTGATCAGCGGATAGAAGTAGCGTCGCGCAAAGATGTTTTGATCCTTTAACGCCTGATACAGCGCATCGCGCGTCACCGGGTAGTCGTTCTCGACCAAGATTGGGAAGTACGAATAATTGGCCACCTTCTCGCCTGCGTCGCCAAGACAGCGGATTCCCTTAACGCCGCTTAGCAGCTTCCGGTAACGATGATCGATCTCCTTGCGCGCCGCAATCACGTCGGCCACCCCCTCGAGCTGCAGCATGCCGAAAGCGGCATTGATCTCGCTCATTTTGCCATTGATGCCCGGCGCCACTACCGTCACCTCGTCGACGAAACCGAAATTCTTAAGTTGGTCGATGCGCAGCTTGGTCTTCGCATCGGGACAGATAATAGCCCCGCCTTCAAAGGTGTTGAACACCTTGGTGGCGTGGAAACTGAGCACCGACAGGTCGCCATGCCGAAGCACGCTGCCCGAGTCGTTCTGCACCCCAAAAGCGTGGGCGGCGTCGTAGATCACTTTGAGATTGTAGTTGTCAGCGATTTTCTGAATGGCCTCGACATCGCAAGGATGTCCATAGCAATGTACCGGCATGATGGCGGTCGTTTGCGGGGTGATGGCGGCCTCGATTTTCGCCGGATCCAGATTGAGCGTGTCCGGGTCGATGTCCACAAAGACTGGCTTGATCCCGTTCCATAACAATGAATGCGCCGTTGCGACAAACGAGTAGGGCGTCGTGATGACCTCGCCAGTAATCCTGAGCGCCTGCAAGGCGGTGACAAGCGCGATCGTCCCGTTGGTGAACAAGGCTAGATGCTCAACCCCCAAATACTCGCACAAGGCACTTTCCAACTGCCGGTGGAAGGGCCCGCCATTGGTCAGTATCTTATTGTCCCAAATCTTCTTCAAATACGGAATGAACTCCTCAAGGGGAGGAAGGTGGGGTTGGGTAACATAAATGGGATTGTTATTGCTCATATTTGCCTAGTTGCACCGATTCTCCGCCTGGGTGCGGCCTTGGTGTACGAAAATTCTCGGAGGAACTCGCAAGTCCTAGTGGTTTGCCAGATACCACGGCATTGCCGCTTCGAGGCCTTGGCCAATGCGATAGGCCGGCGCATAGCCGAGCCGCTTGGAAGACTTTCCGATGTCGGCCTGCGAATGACGCACGTCGCCGTCGCGGAAACCTCGATAGACGAGTTCCTTGCCATACTCTACGCCGTGCGTTCCCAGGATCCGCTTCAGGTTCGCCGCGAGAACGTTGAGACTCGTCGCGTCGCTCACGGCCACGTTGTAGACTTCGTTCTTGTTCTCGTCCCCGGTCGTGGCCGCGAGCAAGTTGGCCTGCACCGCGTTCTCGACATAACAGAAGTCGCGGCTGGTCTCGCCGTCGCCATTGATGAACACGTCGTCGCCAGCGATCATAGCTGCGATCCATTTGGGGATGACGGCAGCGTACGCGCCATTCGGATCCTGGCGCTTCCCGAATACATTGAAATAGCGCAACCCGATCGTTTTGAATCCGTAGCTGCGCGCGAAAACCTCAGCATACAATTCGTTGACGTATTTCGTGACGGCGTAAGGGGACAACGGCTTTCCGATGCGGTCCTCGACCTTTGGCAAGCCGGGATGATCGCCATAGGTCGAGCTCGAGGCCGCGTAGACGAATGAGGTGACCGCAGCATCCCTGGCCGCCGTCAGCATATTGAGAAAAC
This sequence comes from Massilia glaciei, assembly GCF_003011895.2. GTDB lineage: Bacteria > Pseudomonadota > Gammaproteobacteria > Burkholderiales > Burkholderiaceae_D > Telluria_A > Telluria_A glaciei. The sequence continues at coordinate 30,381 of NZ_PXWF02000122.1, forward strand.
CGCTTACATTGACATCGTTGCTGGTCAGCGGATCTTTGAGTGAACGGGGGACCGACCCCAGGGCGGCCTGGTGCAGCACATAATCGACACCTTCGACCGCTCGCTGGCAAGCGGCCAGATCGCGGATGTCCCCTGTCACCAGGGTAAAGCGCGCCCACCGCTCCGGCCCGACCAATTCCCTGACCTCATCCAGATTGCGCTGGTGGCCGGTCGCGAAATTATCGAGTCCGACAACGGTTTGCTCCAGTTGGAGCAGGGTTTCGAGAAGATTTGAGCCGATGAAACCGGCACACCCCGTGATCAGCCATTTTTTCGGCTGTGCGCGCAATTGTTGTTGAATATTTTCAAATTGGGTCATGTTGTGGTCCTTGGTCAACTGTCCGTGTTACAAGCGTATGTCCGCCTCACCCTTCGGCAGCATACATTTCAAGTCGAACAGGACGTGAGTTTCCTTCCCGAAGCTGCGCAGGGCGGCGGCACCGAACTCCTTGAATTCGCGGTGGGCCACGGCCAAGATCACCGCATCGTATTTGCCAACTTCTGGCGCGGCTATCGGCGTAATGCCGTATTCATGCTCCGCGCCCTCCTTGCTGACCCATGGGTCGTAGACATCGACGTTGACGTTGTAATCAACCAGTTCGTTAATGATGTCAATGACCTTGGTGTTACGCAGGTCGGGGCAATTTTCCTTGAATGACAGGCCCATCACCAGCACATTGGCGCCGTCAACATGGATGCGGCGTTTCAGCATTTTTTTGACGAGCTCGCCAACAACATACGCGCCCATGCTGTCATTGATACGCCGGCCTGCAAGTATCACCTGCGGGTGGTACCCAATCGACTCGGCCTTGTGGGTAAGATAGTATGGATCGACACCGATGCAATGACCGCCGACCAGACCCGGGCGGAACGGAAGGAAGTTCCATTTGGTACCAGCCGCCGTGAGAACGTCCTCCGTATCGATGCCCATTTTATTGAAAATGATCGCGAGTTCGTTCATAAGGGCGATGTTCAGGTCGCGCTGTGTGTTCTCGATCACCTTAGCCGCCTCTGCGACGCGGATCGACGACGCCTTATGGGTGCCGGCCACGATGATGCTGCGATAAAGCGCGTCGACAAAATCTGCCGCCTGCGGGGTGGAGCCGGAGGTCACCTTAGTGATAGTTGTGAGACGGTGCTCCTTGTCGCCGGGATTGATTCGTTCCGGGCTGTATCCGACAAAAAAATCCTCATTGAATTTGAGTCCCGAGACCCGCTCGATGACGGGTACGCAATAATCCTCGGTCGCACCAGGGTATACGGTGGACTCATAAACGACCACGTCGCCTTTTCTGACCACCTTTCCGAGAGTCTCCGAGGCCTTCAGCAACGGCGTCAAATCCGGCTGCTTATGCTCGTCGATTGGGGTGGGCACGGTAACGATATAGACATTCGCCTGGCGCAGGTCCTCGATATCTGTCGTATAGGCCAGGTGCTTCGCCTCGACTAATTCATGGGTATCGACTTCCAATGTATGATCAACTCCGCTGCGCAATTCTTGAACACGCCCCTGGTTGATATCAAAACCAATGGTCGGGTATTTTTTCCCGAACTCGACAGCCAATGGCAGACCTACATACCCTAGGCCGATGATTGCGATTTGTGTTTTAGATGTTAAATTCATGACGTGTCCGTGAGTATTGTGATCAGTTTGTACTGGTTGCGACTCTCACAATGCGAGCGCGCCCAGGTTTTCCATTTTTAGAGGGTTGCCCCAACGAACGACCTGCGCCGCACCGCGCGGAAAGCACTCATGCTGCCAGGCGGTTTATTTGACAAACAGGTGGTGCCGCGATGTGCAGAAGGCGGCCAGCTAGTCCGATAACACGACGATGCCAGCGATTCCGAATGCCAATAGCAGGCCGAGAATGAACATGCCACGTTTGGCTCTATGAGTCCAGCGAGTCGCCCGCCGCAAGCTCATCTTTTTGCTTCTCATTGTTCAATTCCCCTAATCATGTTGTTGTCAATATTTATACTGGGCGTAGCGGTATTTTCCGTATTTGGACCCGTAGCCATAACGTCCCATGCGTGGCTTGAGATCATTGAACACAATCCCGGTGATTGAGGTGCCGGCCTGCCTAAACCGCTTAACCGATTCCTCGATCTCGCCCATGGTGGTCACGCCGCCGCGGACGATGTTGAAGATTGTGCCCGAGTGCGTGCCGATGACCAGCGCGTCCGCCACAGCCAGGACCGGCGCGCTGTCGATGATGACGATATCGTAAAGAGCGGACACCCTGCGAAGGCATTCGGCGAAGTGCTCATGGGCCAACAGCTCGGCCGGCCGCGGCGGCAGCACGCCGGTCGAAATAAAGTCCAGATTCTCGACCACGTTTCTATGAATCGCTTGCTCGAGCGTATGCTGACCGGCGATGAGCTCGGACAGGCCGTCCTTGCGCTTGAGTCCAAAATAACGCTGCAAATATCCTTTGCGCAAGTCGGCATCAATAAGCAAGACCTTCTTGCCGGTCGATGCCAGAACGGCGGCAAAATTGACTGAGACGAACGACTTACCGACCGTCGGCGTCGGACCGCTGATCATGACGATATTATTCTTTGCGCTCAACATTGAGAATTGCAGCGAAGTGCGGAAGCTGCGCAGGCTTTCAATCGCCGGGTCAGACGGATCGTCGTGGGCCAGCACAGAAACCTTCTTCGGGTCGCTCTGCATCAGCTCGTACAGCAATTCCTGTTTTTCGCTGTGTGCCACGGCGGCGCTGACTGGCAAGCCGAGTCGATGTTCGATTTCGTGGGGATCGTCGATCCCTCCGAACAGATTCTTGCGGATAAACGCGCCCACTACACCAAGAAACAGTCCAACCAGGGCCGCCAGTGCGATCACAATAGCACGCTTCGGGCGCACCGGATTTAACGGGATCTCAGCAACATCGAGCAGACGGGCATTGCCGACTTTACTCGCCTTGACCAGCCTTAATTGCTGGGCACTGTTGAGCAGAGCCGTGTACAGGTCCGTGTTCACCTTGACGTCTCGGGTCAACCTGAACACATCCTGTTCGACCGACGGCAAGCGCTTGATCTTGCTGTTGACCGAATCGAGTTCGGCGCTCAGCGTGCGCATTTGCTGGGTGACCGCCTCCACCAGGGGATTGGAGCTTTGAAACCGCGTGAGCAATTCATCACGCTTTTGCTTGAGCTCGACCATCCTCGTTTGTGACATCACCGACTGCTGCAGGACGGTCTTGGCCTCTTCGCTCAAATCGATTGTGCCGCGACTGTTGCGCAGCGTGTTGTATTTGACCTCGGCCTCCTCCAGATTGGCTTTCATTTCCGGCAGTTGCTTATCGAGGAAGGCGAGCGATTTTTCGGCCTCCTCGGACTTGCGGTCCACGTTCTGGCGGATATATTCAAGCCCGATGTGGTTGAGGATGCCCGCCGTTTTCCTGGGATCTGGCCCCTGCATGGAAACGCCGATGATGCCTGACTGCTTGCCCTTTTCGGCGATGTTCAAGGAGCCTTGCAGTTTTTCGACGGTGCCAAGAATCGGCGAGCGGAGCAGCTTGAACCGCGCGCCGGGCAACCCGCTCAGCGCATCGACACGCAACTCGACCGTACCATTGCCCACCTTGCTCGAGGCGATTTGCCCCAGTTTGCCGCTAAATTCGCCGGCGCCGCCTGGCAGGGTCACGCGATACGAATCGTTTCCCATCGCGGTCAGCACAAAGGTCAACCCTTCGAGTTTGACCGGCACATTGAACAGTGTTACTTCGATGCGCTCGGGGCCCCACACGTATCCGCCAATTCCGAACAGGCCGGGCTCGGTCAACTCCTTGTTCGAGCGCGCAATCCAGCGCCCCACCACCGGGAAATATTTTGGCTCGGCGCGAATGTAGAGCAACGCGTTGTTAACTGCGCGTGTCACAACGAAGCGTGAGCGCAGGATTTCCATTTCCGCAGTGGCGGCGGTTTTCAGATCGAAAACACTGGAGAGGTCCCCCAGGATATTCTTGGACGACGACGCACTGTCCTCAACCTGCACCAAGATGTTGGCTTGGTACACTGGCGTGCTCATGTATGCATACGCCGTGCCCAGCACGGTGACCACAAATGCGATCACGGCGATCAACCACCGGTTGTCGAATAACAGATCGAGATACGAGGCGAGATTGATGGCATCGTCGTCTTGGTCGAAAGCTTTCCCGGCGATGAGGGCGTTTTGTGAAGCGGATTCGTTCATTATAAAACCAAAAAAAATTTGTATGATACAGATCGAGCAACCGATTAAGATCGAAAGCGCCAAGGCGCCCTCGCCGCTAACCCATTTTTACGATCTGCTCGGACCACACCTTAACACCCGCCTCGATGAGCTTGTGCGCCAACCTGAAACTGTCGATACCCTCCCGATAAGGATCGGGAATATCCACCTTTGCCGCCTCGCCCAATCGGAACACTTTTCCGCGGGCACCCATGTACTGCGTTTCGACGTGCCTTTTCTGGTCGAGGTCCATCACCAGGATCACCTCGGCCTGGGAGACCAGCGCGGACGATATTTGTTGCGCGCGGTGCGTGTCGATATCGATGCCGTGCTCGGCCATCAACTGCAGCGCGTGTGGATCGGCCGGTTTGCCGATCATGGCGCCCAGTCCGGCCGACACGACGGCCCTGCCCGGCAGGGCCTGCCTGAGCATCCCCTCCGCCATCGGACTGCGGCAAATGTTGCCGATACAAAGCACCAGAATCCGCTGGATCACTTGATTTGGCCGATCGAGGTTGCGGCGGTCGCTGCGGTCGGCAGGATCAGGTTGATGATGCGGTTGTAGCGGGCAAGGCCGGATGCGTCGACGAACACGACATCGCGCGCGCTAAGCTCGAACCCTCCGGCGAGCGCGAGCGCGACCGGCGAGGCGGCGTCGAGGTTGTAGACCACCGGCTCGGCGTCGCCGGCATTGCGCACCACGTACACTTGGCGCGCGGAACTGCTCAACTGGCTCAAGCCGCCGGCTTCTCCTAGGGCGTCGGCCAGCGTCAACCTTCCGTGGTGCATGGCCAAGGCCTTGGGCGTGTTCACCTCACCCAGCACATACACCTTGCTCTCCTCGCGGCTCGGCACCCGCACCGCGTCACCGGGGGCGAGCATCAGCCGAGAAGTGTCGACCCCGCGCTGAAGCAGCGCGGGCAGATTGACTGGATGGGAAATACCGGCGCGCGACACGATGATGCGGCTCTGGTCCGAACTGGGCAGGAATCCGCCGGCCCGGCTCACCGCCTCCAGCAGCGTCATCGGAACGTCGTCGATCGCCTGGTTGCCCGGCGACTTGACTTCGCCGTCGATGTAGATCCGCTTGCTGCGGTAGGACAGCACCCTGAGCGTGATGTCGGGGCGCTTGATCGACTTGACTAGCTTTTCAGCCAGAAGATTACGCGCCTGCAATTCAGTCAGGCCGGACAACTTGATCGGCCCGACGTACGGAAACTGGACGATGCCGTCCTGGTCAACGACGAACACGGCCGGCGTCTGGGCGCCGGTGTTCGTCAACGCCTGGGCGCCGGAAGATGCGATATTGAGCTCGGGATGGTCCCACACCAGGATCGACAGCATATCCCCCTTGCCGATCAGGTACGAGCGCGGCGCACCGATCAGGGCGTGGGTTGCCTCGCCCGCAGCCTCGGCGCGCGCCGCCTTTTCGGCCTGCAGCAACGCCGGCGTGATGAGCCTGATCGCAGGCGCCTGCTGGACCCGCGTATCCGTGCTCGGAACATCACGCACGTCGATCCGCATTCCCGGCTCCATGTTGGAACAGGCCACAACAACGGGCACAAGCGCCAGCAAACGGCAGCGCTTGACAGCCACAGAAAAGGAAAAAGGCATAATTATCGCTTATCGGGATTCAAAATCTGGCAGTGGTTGACTGCGGAATGTTTGCAATTTACATGCACGATCCGGCGCAGTATACAACAATTTTCCACCTCGATCCATTGCCGTTTGATTTGAGTCAATGGAAATGCATTCGAATTAAGCTAGCCAACACGGCAAAATAGATGACATTATCACCAGCAACGCCGCTCGCCGCGCATCGACGAAACCTTCAAGCCGGTAGGTGGTGAATTGGGCGCCGGCACCTGCCCTACGCGAACGGCACGCCCGACGCGAGGCAATTCGAGTCGTGCTTCGTTCGGTGGACGAGCTCATGTGCCCTTCGCTAGTTGGCCAGCACATTGCCATTGATTGCAAATCGGTGCGTGGCTCGCACGACGGCAAGCAGAGCGCGATTCATCTTGTGTCGGAATGGAGTAGCGCCAGTGGTTTGACGCTTGGACAAGTCCAGACTGCGGACAAGGGTAACGAAATCACCGCGATACCGGAATTATTGGCCACGCTCGATGTCAAAGGCGCCATCATCACGATTGACGCGATGGACTGCCAACGCGGCATCGCGGCCGAGATCGTGGCAGGCGGCGCCGACTATGTGCTGGCCGTGAAGGACAATCAGCCCGGGCCGGCCGAGGCCGTCAAGCTGTGGTTCGATGCCGCCGATGGCGGCAAGATGGATCGTCCGTTCTGGGACGACATCCAGACCGAAAAGGATCACGGACGGATGGAAACCCGGCGCTGCCTGGTGACGAACGACGTCGCTTGGCTCGGTCAACACGATCAGAATTAGGCCGCGCTACAGAGCCTGATAATGATCGGTTCGACGAGGGAAATCATCGGCGGGAATGGCGGCGGGGCACTGCCAGTGTCGAACGCAGGTTTTACATCAGCAGCCTGCCGGCCAGGGCGGCGCGACTGGCTCAGCCTGTGCGTGCGCACTGGGGCATCGGGAACGGCATGCATTGGGTCTTGGACGTTGCATTTCGCGAGGATGACTGCCGCATCCGGGTTGGGGAGGCGGCGCAGAATTTCGCCATCCTGCGCCGAATCGCACTCAACCTTTCAAAAAAGGAGAAGACCACCGAGCTAGGTGTCGGCTCCAAACGACTGAAGGCGGGCTGGAACTGCGACTACCTGAGCAAGGTGCTGGGCTAGCAATCTGATCCTTCATGCGATCGCCCTGGCGCCGCCTTGTGCCGCCCTCCCCTCATTGGCGCATGTCAACGTTTTGACGTATGATGCCGGAGCGTCGAGCATTTCTCCCATCGGTTGCGTATTTCCGGGACGCATCGCTTTTGACCCGCGGCGGAAAAACGCGCTCAGCGCGCGTTTCGCTCGCGCATGCGGCCGCATCGCGGCCGGGCCGCATTCATCCCCAGCATCGTGAATGCCATCGCTTCGGATTTGGCGAAGCAAACCACAATTGTAGAATAGCGAAGGAGTTCATAATGATTTTTGTAACTGGGGGTGCTGGCTTCATCGGCTCCAATTTCGTGCTCGACTGGCTGGCCCAAAGCGACGAGCCCGTCGTCAATTTCGACAAGCTCACCTACGCCGGCAATGTGAACAACCTCGCGGCCTTGCGCGAGGATCCGCGCCACCTGTTCGTGCTGGGCGACATCTGCGACGGCGCCCATGTGGCGTCACTGCTGGCGCTGCACAAGCCGCGCGCGATCGTCCATTTCGCCGCCGAAAGCCACGTCGACCGCTCGATCCACAGCCCCGGCGCGTTCATCACGACCAACGTCAACGGCACCTTCAGCCTGCTCGAGGCGGCCCGCGCCCATTGGTCCGGCCTGCCCGGCGCCGAGAAAAGCGCGTTCCGCTTCCTGCACGTGTCAACCGACGAGGTGTACGGCACGCTCGGGCCGCACGACGCGCCGTTCACCGAAACGACCACCTACGCCCCCAACAGCCCGTACTCAGCCTCGAAGGCGGCCTCGGACCATCTGGTGCGCTCCTACCACCACACCTACGGCATGCCGACCCTGACCACCAATTGCTCGAACAATTACGGTCCCTACCATTTCCCCGAAAAGCTCATCCCGCTGGTCATCACCAACGCGCGCGCGGGCAAGGCGCTTCCGATCTACGGCGACGGCCAGCAGGTGCGCGACTGGCTCTACGTGAGCGACCACTGCGCCGCGATCCGCGCGGTGCTGGCGGGCGGGCGCGTCGGCCAAGTCTACAACATCGGCGGCTGGAACGAGAAAGCCAACCTCGACGTCGTGCTGGCCCTGTGCGACATCCTCGACCAGCTCGACCCGAAGCAAACCGGCTCCTACCGCGCGCAAATCAGCTATGTCGACGACCGCCCCGGGCACGACCGGCGCTACGCCGTCGACGCGCGCAAACTCGAACGCGAACTCGGCTGGCGCCCGGCCGAGACGTTCGAGACCGGCATCCGCAAGACGGTCCAATGGTACCTCGACAACGAAGCATGGGTCAGCGACGTGCAATCGGGCAATTACCAGAACTGGGTCGAGCAGAACTACGCACGGCGCAAGCCGGCGGCGGAGGCGGCATGAGCGCGCCCGCCATCGAACGCAAGGGCATCATCCTGGCCGGCGGCTCAGGCACGCGCCTGTATCCGGTCACCATGACCGTGTCCAAGCAATTGTTGCCGGTCTACGACAAGCCGATGATCTACTATCCGCTCACCACGCTGATGCTGGCGGGGATACGCGAGATCCTGATCATCTCGACGCCCCAGGACACGCCGCGCTTCCGGGAGTTGCTCGGCGACGGCAGCCAATGGGGGATCGCGCTAAGCTACGCGGCCCAACCCAGCCCGGACGGGCTGGCCCAGGCCTTCATCATCGGGAGCGACTTCATCGGCGACTCCCCGAGCGCGCTCATCCTTGGAGACAACATCTATTACGGCACGGAGTTCGAGGCGCAGCTGCGCAGGGCCTCGGCGCACGAGCGCGGCGCGACCGTTTTCGGCTACCATGTGACGGATCCCGAGCGTTATGGCGTGGTCGAGTTCGACAAGGACTGGCGCGCGGTCAGCATCGAGGAGAAGCCGCTCCAACCGAAGTCCAACTACGCCGTCACGGGCCTGTATTTCTACGACAACCAGGTGTGCGAGATCGCCAGGGCGGTGCGCCCCTCCGCGCGCGGCGAGCTCGAAATCACCGACGTCAACCGGGTCTACCTCGAACGCGACGAACTGAACGTGCAACTGATGGGGCGCGGCATGGCCTGGCTCGACACCGGCACCCACGATTCGCTGCTGCAGGCGGGGCAATTCATCGCCACGATCGAGAACCGGCAGGGGCTCAAGGTCGCCTGTCCCGAGGAGATCGCCTACCGGAAGGGCTACATTGACGCCGCCAAGCTCGAGAGCCTGGCGCAGCCACTCAGCAAGACCGGCTACGGACAGTACCTGCTGCGCCTCCTGAATGAGCAGATATTTTTCAAGGCCGACCGGCCATAGCCAGCGGGCAATCTATGCGAACCATGGGCACCGCCATCCCCGACGTCCTCATCTTCGAACCGGAACTGTTTGGCGACGAGCACAATTTTTTTTACGAAAGCTTCCACCAGCGCCGGTTCGAGCAGGCGGTCGGCGCGCCGACCACCTTCGTCCAGGACAACCACTCGAAGTACGCGCGCAACGCGCTGCGCGGATTGCATTACCAGATCGAGCAGACGCAAGGCAAACTGGTGCGGGTGGTGGCCGGCGAGGTGTTCGATGTCTCGGTCGACCTGCGGCGCAGCTCGCCGTCCTTCGGAAAATGGATGGGGGTGTCGCTGTCGGCCGAGAACCGGCGCCAGCTGTGGATCCCGCCGGGATTCGCGCACGGCTTCGTCGTCACCAGCGAGTCGGCCGAGTTCCTCTACAAAATGACCGATTATTATGCTCCCCAGCACGAGCGAATCATTCGCTGGGACGACCCGACGCTAGCGATCGGCTGGCCGCCCGGCCTGCTGCCCATCCTGTCGGCCAAGGACAGCTTCGGGCAACTGCTGGCCGACGCCGACACATTCCCCTGAGGCCGGCGCAGCCGCCCGCCTTTCGCCACCGCACGCGATGAAACGCATTCTATTGACCGGCAAGCACGGCCAGGTTGGCTACGAGCTCGAACGCTGCCTGCGCGGCCTCGGCGACATCGTCGCCGTCGGCCGCGGCCAGATGGACCTGTCCGACCTGGACCAGGTGCGCCAAGTCATCCGCGCCGTCAGGCCGGACCTGATCATCAACCCCGCGGCCTACACCGCCGTCGACAAGGCCGAGAACGAGGCGACGCTGGCCATGCGCATCAACGCCGAGGCGCCGCGCGTGATGGCCGAGGAGGCCGCGTGGCTCGGCGCGGGCATGATCCACTTCAGCACCGATTATGTGTTCGACGGCAGCAAGGACACGCCGTACACAGAGGACGACCCGTGCGCGCCGATCAACGTCTACGGCCGCTCCAAGCTGGCCGGCGAGCGCGCCGTGGCGGCGGTCGGCCTGCCGCACCTGATCCTGCGCACGAGCTGGGTCTACGGCAGGCGCGGCAACAATTTCCTGTTGACCGTGCAGCGCCTCGCGCGCGAGCGCGCCGGCTTAAGCATCGTCGCCGACCAGTTCGGCGCGCCGACCTGGAGCCGCACCGTCGCCGAGGCCACCGCCCGCATCGTGGCCGCCAACGGCGGCGCCATCGGGCCGGCGCAAACGGGACTCTACCATTTGACGGCGCAGGGCGAGACCTCGTGGCACGGCTTCGCCGCGGCGATCGTGGCCCATCGGTCGAGCCCGAAGAAGCCGGCGCTCGCCGCAATCGAGGCCAGCCGGTATCCGACCGCGGCGCGCCGGCCGCAGAACTCGCGCCTGTCGTCGCAACGCTTCATCGAGCGCTTCGGCCCGCTGCCGCGCTGGGATGAGGCGCTCGCGCTGTGCCTGGACTGCGCCGTGACCGATGGCGGCGCGGACCCGCCAGCAGGCCTGGCTGGTGGCGCCGCGCGGCCCTGCCGGTGAACCCTGGAGGGGCCGGCGCCCATGGCGCGCGCATACTACGCGGACCAGACTATTGCGTGCTGCCGCTCATGGCCCGGGTCGGCACCCGCGCGAAGTCGCCCAGCCACTGCTCGAGTTGGCTGACCAGTTTATCTCGGCAGAATTCGGCCGCGCTCACGGCCAGGCCGTTCCCGCCCATCTCGGCGCGCTGCTCGCGGCTCATCGCCGCCAGCGCGAGCACCGCCGCCGCCAGGCCCTCATGGTCGCCCGCATCACAGGTCAGTCCGGCCCGCGCCGACTTGACCAGGGCCGCGCCTTCGCCGTTGAGCATGGCCAGCAACGGGATGCCGGCCGCCAGATAGGACTGCACCTTGCCCGGGATCGTCATGGAAAAAATGGCTTCGTCCTTGAGCGAGACGAGCAGCGCGTCGGCATGCTTGAAGAAGGACGGCATGCGCTCGACCGGATGCCGGCCCAGCAGGAAGAAGCAGTGCCCCAGGCCGCGCGCGGCGACCTGCGCGGCGAGCCAGGCGCTGTACCTGCCGTCGCCGATGATGAGCCAGCGGACGCGGGGCTGGTCCTTGAGCAGCTCGGCGGCGGCGAGGATCGCGGGGAAATCCTGGGCCTCGCCGACATTGCCGGCGAACATGACCGTGAACAGGTCCGGCCGCGCCTGCACCTCCGGCGCCGGGCCCGCCTGCGCCATGTCGAACACCCCTTCGGCCCAGCTCGGAAAATAGGCGATCCGGCTGCCGGCGCCGGCGTATTTTTCGATCTGCGGGACGAAACTGCGCGACTGGGCCAGGATCAGGTCGCAGCGCCGGTAGACGAACGAGACCAGCCTGCCGACCGCCGCCAGCAGCGCCGGCGACCTGACCACGCCGACCGCGTGCAGCGTTTCGGGCCACAGGTCGAGCACCCAGAATGTCAGCGGCGCGCGCTTGCTCGCCCTCAACGCCACCGCCGGCAGGCCCACGGTGATGGGCGAAGGCTCGTAGCACAGGATCGCGTCGAACGGTTTGCCGCGCAATTTCCACAAGCCCAGGACGGTCGCGCTGACGGCGAAACTGGCGTAATTGAGCATCAGGCGCAGCCCGCCCTTGCCGCGCGCCAGATGCGGCACGCGCACCACCTCGGCGCCGGCGTAGCGCGTGAATTTTCCGGGCGCGGCCACGAATTCCGGATAGAACTCGCCGGCCGGATAATTAGGCTGACCGCACAGCACCGTCACTTCGTGGCCGCGCGCGACCATCTCGGCGACCAGGTCGTTGATGCGGAAGTTTTCTGGCCAAAAATATTGTGTTACTACAAGCAGGCGCACAGCGTCCCCTATTCCTTCTTCCAGACCACGCGGTTGACGTAATCGGTGTAGCTGTGGATGATCCGCACCACCTTGTCGGACACATTGGGCACGCTGTAGTCGTCGACCAGGCGCATGCTGCGCAGCGCTCCGCGCCCCTGGTCGGCCAGGATCGCCAGGCCCTGCAGGATGCGCCCGGTCTCGAGGCCGGTCATCATCACGGCCGCCTCCTCCATCCCCTCGGGCCGCTCGTGGGCCTCGCGCAGGTTCAGCGCCGGGAAGTTCAGGATCGACGACTCCTCGTTGATCGTGCCGCTGTCGGACAGCACCGCGCGCGCCCCAATCTGCAGCCTCACATAGTCCTTGAATCCGAGCGGCTTGAGCAGGCGCACCAGCGGGTGGAAGCTCACCGCATTGGCGTCGACCTTCTTCTGGGTGCGCGGATGGGTCGACACGATCACCGGCAGCTGGTGGGTTTCGGCGACCGCGTTCAGGGCCGCGACCAGCTTGCCGAAATTGACGGGCGAGTCGATGTTCTCCTCGCGGTGGGCGCTGACCACGAAATAACCGCCCTCGGCCAGCCCCAGGCGCGCGACGGCGTCGGAGGCGTCGATCCCGGCCTTGTAGTGGCTGAGCACTTCGAACATCGGGCTGCCGGTCTTGATCACGCGGTCGGGCAGCAGCCCCTCGCGCAGCAGGTACTCGCGCGCGATGGCGCTGTAGGTCAGGTTGATGTCGGCGGTGTGATCGACGATCTTGCGGTTGGTCTCCTCCGGCACGCGCTGGTCGAAACAGCGGTTGCCGGCCTCCATGTGGAAAATCGGGATCTTGCGCCGCTTGGCCGGGATCGCGGCCAGGCAGCTGTTGGTGTCGCCCAGGATCAGCAAGGCGTCGGGCCGGACCGATTCGAACACGGCGTCGACGGCGATGATGATCCGGCCGATCGTCTCGGCGGCGTTGCCGCCGGCCGCGTTGAGGAAATGGTCGGGCTTGCGCAGCGCGAGGTCGTGGAAGAAGATCTCGTTGAGCTCGTAGTCGTAGTTCTGGCCGGTGTGCACGATCACATGCTCGCAGTAGGCGTCCAGCTTGGCCATTACGCGCGACAGGCGGATGATCTCCGGGCGCGTGCCGACCACCGTCATTACCTTCAATTTTTTCATTGTCAAACCTTGTGCGTGATGGTGTCCGGATGTTCGCGGTCGAAGATCTCGTTGGCCCACAGCATGACGATCATCTCGTCGGCGCCGATGTTGGTGATGTCGTGCGACCAGCCGGGGATGGTCTCGACCACCTCGGGCCTGGCCGCGCTGGTGCACAGCACGTGGGTCTGGCCGGTGTCCACGTGGCGGAAGCCGAAGCGCGCCTCGCCCTTGATGACCAGAAATTTCTCGTTCTTGGTGTGGTGGTAGTGGCCGCCGCGGGTGACGCCCGGATGGGCCGTGAAGAACGAGAACTGGCCGGCGTCGGGCGTCTTGAGCATTTCGACGAAGACGCCGCGCGGATCCTCGTGCTTGACCAGCGGGTAGGCGAACTGCTCGGGCGTGAAATACGAGATGTAGGTCGCATACAGCGCGCGCGTGAGGCCGCTGCCGACGGCCTCGGTCACGAGCGAGGCGCGGCTGCGCCGGAACGCGTGGAGCTGCTCGGCGAGCGCGCCGACGGTGGTCTGGTAGACCGGCGCGACCTGCTGCTCGATCGCGCCGCCGGGTTCGGCGCCTAGCACGCCCAGGAACGCCTTGACGACGTCGTCGATGTACACCAGGCGCAGTGCGGCGTCGGGGTTGTTGATCTGGATCGGCAGGTCGTGGGCGATGTTGTGGCAGAACGTGGCCACCGCCGAGTTGTACCCGGGGCGGCACCATTTGCCGAACACATTGGGCAGGCGGTAGATCCGCACCGGCACGGCGTGTTCCAAGGCGAGCGCGCGCAGGGCGTCCTCGGCCGCGCGCTTGCTCGCCCCGTAGGCGTTATCGAGCTCGGCCTGGACCGACGAGGCGTACACGATCGGGATCGCGCGCCCGCTCGCCCGAACGGCCTGGCACAGGCTGCGCGTCAGGTCGGCGTTGCCCTGCGCAAATTCGGCCTCGTGCAGGGGACGGTTGACGCCGGCCAGGTGGAAAATGACATCGGCCTGTTCCACCTTCGCGTCCAGCGCCCCGGGCGCGTCGCCGCGCACGAAGGTGGCGATCTCGACGCCGGCGCGTTCGCGCAGGTGCACCAGCAGGTTCCTGCCGATGAAGCCGTTGGCCCCGGTGACCAGTACTTTCATGTGCTCAACCCTCCCCGACCGGGGTCTCGCCGCGCGCGACCGCCTTCATGAAATCGAGCTTCATGAGCAGCGCCTGCATCCCGGCGCGGTCGAGCCGTTCGGTGTTGTGCGAGTTGTAGTCGTCGTAGGACGAGATCTTCTGCTCGCCCTGCTCGACGAACTTGCCGTAGTTGAGGTCGCGCAGGTCGGGCGGGATCCGGAAGTAGCCGCCCAGGTCGGTCGCGGCCGCCATCTCCTCGCGGCTGAGCAAGGTCTCGTACAACTTTTCGCCGTGCCGGGTGCCGATCACCTCGACTGCGTGCGCGGGCCGGTCCATGAGCGCGAGCAGCGCCGCCACCAGCGTCTCGACGGTTGCGGCCGGCGCCTTCTGGACGAACATGTCGCCGTTGGTGCCGTGCTCGAAGGCGTACAGCACCAGGTCGACCGCGTCCTCGAGCGTCATCATGAAGCGCGTCATCGCCGGATCGGTGATCGTGATCGGTTTGCCCGCCAGCACCTGCTCGACGAACAGCGGGATGACCGAGCCGCGCGAGGCCATCACGTTGCCGTAGCGGGTGCCGCAGATGACGGTCCTGGCGTCGTCGAGGCCGCGCGACTTGGCGACCATGACCTTCTCCATCATCGCCTTGGAGATGCCCATGGCGTTGATCGGATAGGCCGCCTTGTCGGTGCTCAGGCACACCACGCGGCGCACGCTGTTCTGGATCGCCGCCTCGAGCAGGTTGTCGGTGCCGAGGATGTTGGTCTTGACCGCCTCCATCGGGTGGAACTCGCACGAGGGCACCTGCTTGAGGGCGGCCGCGTGGAAAATATAGTCGACCCCGCGCGTGGCGTTGAGCACGCTGGAGAAATCGCGCACGTCGCCGATGTAGAACTTCAACTTGGGGTTGAGGTACTTCTTGCGCATGTCGTCCTGCTTTTTCTCGTCGCGGCTGAAAATGCGGATCTCCGCGATGCCCGAGTCGAGGAAACGCTTCAACACCGCGTTGCCGAACGATCCGGTGCCGCCCGTGATCAGTAGTACTTTGCCTTCAAACATGAAAATTCCTTGTTATTGCTTGTTATTGCTTGTTGCCTTCGGGGCCCCAGCCCAGCGCGCGCCCGACCAGCGCGTCGCGCGCGGCCACGTTTGGATAATTGATCAGCACCGCCTTGTACACGCCCTTGAACACGAACAGGCTGCCGGCGGCCGCGCCGACGACGCCGCAGGCGCCCACCAGCGCCTCGATGTCGCCCAGCGAGCCGGCGCCGCCGAGGATCGTGATCGGGATCTTGACCGCGGCGCGCATGCGGCGCGCCAGCGCGAGGTCGAAGCCCTTCATCTGGCCGTCGTTGTCGATGGAGTTGATCACGATTTCGCCCGCGCCGAGCGCGGCCATCCGGACCGCCGTCTCGAGCGCGCCCTGCTTGGTGTTCTTGCGCCCGTTGTGGACGAACACGTCGTATTCCTTGCTCAGCAGGCGCTTTTTGACGTCGAGCACCACCACCACGCTCTGGCTGCCGAGCTCGTCGGCGATGCGCGTGACCAGCCCCGGGTCGGCCATCGCGGCCGAGCTGAGCGCGACCTTCTCGACCCCGAGGCTGATGATGCGCTTGGCCTGCTCGACGCTGCGGATGCCGCCGCCGTAGCACAGCGGCATGCGGCACTCGGAGGCCAGGTCGGCGATGAGCTTGTAATCGGGCTCGGCGCCGTCGACCGAGGCGTCGATGTCGAGCACAATCAACTCGTCGGCCTCCTTCTCGTTGAAGATCTTGACCGCGTTGAGCGGGTCGCCGACATATTTCGGGCTCTTGAACGAAACGGTCTTGACCAGGCCTTTCTCGTGCACCAGCAAACAGGGGATGATTCTCGGTCTGAGCATATTACAATTCGGCAAAATTTTTCAGGAGCAAAGCACCGTAATGGTGGCTCTTCTCCGGGTGGAATTGGACCCCGTACACGTTCCCCGAGCGCACCGCGCAGGCGAAATCGACCCCGTAGGTCGATCGCGCGACGGCATCGGCGTCGTTCTGGCATTCGAAGAAATACGAATGCAGGAAATAAAAGCGCGCCTCCTCCTCGAGCCCTTTGAACAGGGCCAGACCGGCGGCCGGGGCCACGTCGTTCCAGCCCATGTGCGGGGTCGGCAGGCCGGCCGCCTGCGGCGCGTCCTTGAAATGGCGCACGCGCCCCGGAATCCAGCCCAGCCCGGGGAGCTTGCCCTCGTCGCTGCCGCCGGCCAGGATCTGCATGCCCACGCAGATGCCCAGCACCGGCACCCGGTCCCGGCGCACCATTTGCTCGAGCATGGGGCGCATGCCCGATGCCTCGAGCAGCTCCATCGCATGGTCGAACGCGCCCACGCCGGGCAGGATGATCTTGGTGGCGCCCTCGAGCCCGGCCGCATCTCTGACCGCCATGGCCGGGATGTTCATGCGCTTGTACATGTTCGAAAAAGCGCTGATGTTGCCCAGGCCGTAGTCGACGATCTTGATCATCTGCTCAACGCCTTCTGCACGCCGAGCGCGCGCAGCACGCGCGTGCCCAGGTCGATGATCGGCATGTTCGATTTATAGTCTTTATAACTCTTCGCCTCGCCGCCCATGTAGCCCTTGAGCTCGTCGATGCCAATGCCCAGCTTGGTCGCGATGTACTCGAAATCCTCGGCGATGGTGGCGTCGTCATAGGCGTTGACGGCGATTTTTTCGAGCGCCTCGGCGCGCGTGAGCTGGCCCGTCAGGATCAGGCTCGAGAAATGCGCGCGCCGCTTGTCGAAGCCGAATTTGGTCGGCAGCCAGTAGCCTTCGTAAAACCGCGTGAAGCGCGATTCGTAGTGCTTGTGCTTGTATCGTTGCCAGCCGTAAGTGTCGACCAGCTTCTGCATCGCCTCCTCCTTGATGAAGGGCACGCAGTTGAGCGGCTTGACGACCTTGATCCCCTTGACGAAGCGGTAGTACAGCTTGAAGGTGAGGATGTCGCACATCGGGAACGTCTTGAGCGGACGGGTGCCGAAGCGGCGGTGGATGTCCTTGAGCTGGACCAGGTCGGACGCGTGGTAATGCCACTCGAGCGGCTCGCGCACGCATTCGGTCGAATAGTTGGCGCCGGTGAGGATGTACTTGTGGCCCGACCTGGCCGCGAAGTTGTACAGGCAGGCGAAGAAGGCGTGGTCCTGCGGCGTGTCGATATGCGGCACCTGGGCCTTGAAGTAGGCCAGCTGCAAGTCCTGCATTTCGCGCCAGTTCACCACCTCCGTGTGCAGGTCGAAGCCGAGGCCGTCGACCATCTTCTCGATGTTGTTGACCGCCTGCTGGGAATTCCAGCCGGCGTCGACGTGGAACAGGAGCGGACGCAAGCCATACTCCTTGGCCAGGTAGGCGACGTAGGAGCTGTCCACGCCGCCGGACAGGCCGATCAGGCAGTCGTGCGCCTTGCCCTTGCCGTCGGCCTTAATGCGCGCCACGTCGGCGAGCAACTGCTTGTGGCCGCGCTCGTCGGGGTGCCAGCTTGGCAGAATCTCGGCGTGATAATTATTACAGTAATCACACCACCCTTTTTCGTCGAACGTGATTTTGGAGTCCGACGTATCCATGATGCAATTGCTGCAGATGGCATATGCGCGCCGTGAGTGGATAGATTGATTCATTAAAAGCAGTCCAATAAGATTTTTAATACCTGCATAGCGGCGCCACGGCTGTGCGCAAAGGGGGGGATTATATATGGGAAACTTGCAAGAGACATAAATGTGGCGTGCGGTTACAACGTCGCGACAAACACAGTGAACCCCGCACGGCCGGCTGGTTTGGCGTCCGGGCAACTATAATTAATATTTTAATAATATTTTCGCCGGCAGGTTACGCCCCCCCGCCGCGCGGCCGCCGCGGGCCCACCCGCCGTCTATGAGCGCTCGCGCAACAGCTGAAACGCCTCGGCCGCATGGAAGCCCGACGCCGCGCCGCGCAGGGTCGCCAGCGCCCGCAGCGCCTCATAGCTGCGCGGAAAGGGAAATTCGCCCACCTCCGACGCGTAGAAGGACATTGCGCGCAACTTCCCTTCAAGGTAGGGCGCGATATCGACATACACGTTCGGCGCGAAAGCCGGCGTCACCCCCATGCTGAAATCGGTCTCCGACAGTGTTTCATAGGCCAGCACGCGCCTGACCGAGGGATAGCGGAACCACTTGGTGCAGCCGGCGGCGGCGTCGAAGCTGAGGCGGTGGTCGGTGTGGATGTCGGACGGGTGCGGAAGGAACACCTCTTCCGGCGCAAATGCCTTGAATGCCGCCGACACACCGCCCACCAGGTCGCTGACCGACTGTTGATCGAGCGCGGTGGTGGGGAAATCGAGCATGAACACCTCGTCGAAACCGAACAGCTCGGTGACGCGCGCGATTTCATCGGCGCGCCGCCTGACCGTTTCCTCGGGCCAGCCCGTCTTGACGGAAATGGAGGTCATGATGAGCCAGGCCAGTTTGGCGCCTTCGGCCTTGCGCCGCAACAGCGTGCCGCCGACCCCGAGCACTTCGTCATCAGGGTGCGGAGCGACCACCAGCGTCCTCATCGGGCAGCCCGGGGCGTTAATTGCACATAGAAAACGTATTTAGAAGACATCCGAATCACCCATCTGGACATACCAGTTCTTGTAATCGGACCAGCCGTCGGGCAGGGCCGCGGCGATCAGCCGGCGCGCCCCGAAGTAGGTGACCGGCGCGGTGTTTTCGAAACCGAGGCGCGCCAGCAACAGGTGCACCGCGTGGTGCGCCGGCGCCCAGCAAGACAATTGCCGCATCCCCGCCGCGTGGCTGCTTTTGACTATGTGCGACAACAACAGCGCGGTTTCGCGCGGATCGCGCCCCTGGATGTCGACCAGGTCGACGCCGTCGCCGTATTTCTTGGTCACGACGAAGGAACTGACGATGCCGTTCGGCGCGAGCACGTAGGTCTGGTAGTCGTTGACCGGATTTCGCGCGTAGCGCCAGCGCAGGTAGGCCGGCGTGCGGCGCACCCGGATCAGGCCATCGCTGGGCAGGTCCGTGTAGTCGAGGCTGAACTGGTCGTCCCTGGCGACGGCCCCGTCGAGCGCGAATTGCTGCGCGTCGATGGCGCCGAGCGCCAGCGCCATGGTGGGGATCTCGTAGATGTCACTCCAGCCGAGCTTGCCGACGAAGGCGGGATGGCTGCTATTGTTGGGAAAGCCCCAGATCGCGGCCACGCCCTGGCGCGCCGCCTCCGCATACAATTCGCCCGCCAGTTTCGGGAACAGGCCCTTGCCGCGCCAGGCCGGATGGGTCATGGTGGTCATCGACATCGCGCTGCTGTAGCGCTTCCCGTTCCACTCGAGCTCGACCGGGAAGGCCGAGTAGCTGGCGGCCAGTCCGGCGCCGCCCCGCTCGAGCGCGAACAACTGCCGCTCCTGGTCGTTGTCGCAATAACGCCAGTCGAGATAGCCGGGCGCGATGGCCCTGCCGAACGAGGTCAGAAACAGCGCCTCGAGTTGTTCACGCGCGGCCGGCCAGCCCGCCCTGTCAAGTATCATCGCGTCGCCCCTGTTTCAATGTCAATGAATTGTTTGATGTTCAAGTCCGGCGTGTTGATCAATTCCTTGATCTTGGCCAGCACCAGCTTGGAGGTTTCGCCCCCGCCATAAATGAGCTCGAGCCCGTCGAAGCTGAATGCGAGCGCGGCGCCGATCGCGGCGGCGATCGATCGCTCCTCGGCCTCGCAGCGCAGCACCGACGCGGGCGCGGCGCGCCCGCGCTGGCGGCTGCCGATGTCGACCGTCGGCGTGTCCAGGTAGGGCGCCTCGTAGATGCCGCTCGACGAATTGCCCACCACCGCCGCCGCGTGCTTCATCATGCTCAGGTAGCGCACCAGGCCGAGGGAATCGAACAGGTGGCTGCGCGGGTGCCGCGCCACGTACGCCTCGAGCATCGCGTTGAGCGCGCGTCCGCCATTGTCGGCGTTGGCCTTGGTGAAGATGAGCGACAAAGGCCGCGCCCGCTGCTCGCGCTCGAGCACGTCCAACAATGTCCGCAACTGCGTCTCGGCCGAGGCGCCATCCATCGTCAGCGGATGGAACGTGACGAGGAAAATCGTCGGCGCCAGCGCGATGCCGAGGTCCTGCTCGAGCGCCCCGCGCGACCAGAGCGGCGTGCGCGCGATGTTTTCGACGCAGGTCGAGCCGTACGAGAACACGCGGTCGGCGCGCTCGCCGAGCTGGAGCACCCGGCGCCGCGCCTCCTCGTGGGTCACGAAATGGAGCGCCGCGATCTTGGTGATGCAGTGGCGGATCGTGTTGTCGTAGGTGCCGCCGCCGTTGTCGCCCCCGCTCAGGTGCGCCAGCGGGATCTGCAGCACCATCGCCGCCTGCGCGGCGGCCAGGATCTCGTAGCGGTCGCCCAGCACCACGATCATGTCCGGCCGCAACTGGTCCAGCGCGCCGGCGATCCCGGCCACGCCCAGCCCGATCGCCCTGGCCACGCCGAGCGGCGTGTCGGACTGCGAGAGGATCTCGACCTTGTGGTCGATCGTGAAACCGTCACCCACTATCTCGCGGTAGGTCAGCCCGAACTCGGGCGACAGGTGGGCCCCGGTGGCGACCACCTGCAGCAGCAGGTCCGGATCGTCCCTGATCGCCTGCATCACGCAGCGCAACAGGCCGTACTCGGCGCGCGTGCCGGTGACCACGCATATTTTCCTCGGTTCGCTCATGGGCGGCGCTGCGCCGGCGCGGACCCAGGCGCGTCATTCATCAATCTTTGCATATCTGGCGCTTCTCAAGTTTCTTAAAAATGGATTGGGCGAGGCCGGCCCCGGCATTATATAGCGCGTGCGGAGCGTACAGAGCCGGCGCCGGGCCGGAACCGGCCAGCCCGTCACGCTCTTTGTTGATCGGCATATTGTTTCGGTTCGCCTGCGGGGATCACCTTGATTGCCAAACGACAAAATAGATAATACGCCGTGTACTGGCCGACGAAGAAAAAAACTTCCCACGGCACGATCGTGCCGCGCATGGTCGCGAAGATGCGGATGAATTCGACCATGAATATCGGCACCAGGTGGTAATTGCGCTTGAGAACGGCGTATCTGAACAATATGGATATCGCGTAGGCGTAGCACACCAGCGGCAGCCAGCCGAGCCACATCCCGTAGTAGTTCAGATAGAGTTCGGTGTCGAGCGGCCATTGCTGGGTCGCGTGTTCGAGGTACCACTGATCGGGAAAAAACTCCTTGGTCAGCATGACGCTGATGTCGAAGTTCGCATCCATGTCGGTGACGAAGCCGAGCGTCTGCAGCGGCTTGATGAAAATCATGAACACGGTTTGCAGCCCCGCCGGGTCGCGCGTCGCCACCACGCTGTCGTGCAACTGGAACGAATTGAAGTAGCCGATCATCATTTCAAGGAAGAACGGCGCCGAGGCGTAGAAGCCCTCGGTGCGCAGCAGCGTGCCCAGATACAGCAGGACGAAGAACAGCGCCGCGAATGTCGCCACCGTCCTCAGGCTGAACGCCATTTGCATCAAATACGGTGAAAAGAACAGGATCAGCAGGAAGATCGCGCGGCCCTTGATGCCCCCTATCATCGAAAGCGGAATCATGATCAGCAGGGCGGCCAGCACCGGCCAGGTCTTGCTCCTGGAGTGGTAGCTCTGCACCCCGAGCAGGAACACCGTGATGTTGCCGAACGCAATGGCCACGATGTTCAACAAGCCGTGCCCCTCCCGCATCGAGAGGTAGGTGACGCTGTAATCGGTCAGCCAGGCCTGCAATCCGGCCGTGGCCTGGATGAACCAGAAGGTCAGCGCGCACGAGGCCAGGTACAGCACCTGGAGCACGACCGGGCGCACCACGACCGCCGGCGGTGGCGCCGCCCGCGCCATCGACGCCGTGGGCCGGGCGAAGCGGTGGAAGGCAAAATACAACACCAGGAACGTCGATTCGGCCTGGAACAGCGTGTACCTCGACAGTTGGTCCCAGTAGATCATCTGGCCCCATGGCAGCACGTACTCCCAGTCGATCATATGCAAGATGAAGTTCAAGGTGCTCGACAACACCACATACATCCCGTAGAACGCGAAAATCATGTTGTTCGGATGCAGCACCTGCGCCGGCCGGAAGGTCAGATAGGTGATGATGATGATCAGGGAGAGGTAGATGCTGCCCCACGGCATGGTCGCCATCAGGACATTCAACACCAGCAGCAGCAGCCAATAATACGCGCGCATCACGTCGCCGCCCGGCCTTGCGCAATGCCCCTGCCCGGCCGCCGGCGCGTCGATCGATAATGTTTGCATATCTGGCGTTTCTAAAAATGGGGGTGTCAGGGCGAACGGGACCGCTCATTATACAGGCCGGACCGGCCCGTATCGGGCGGCGCGGCCGCGGTCGGCAATCGGCAAGGGGTTGCAGGTTTTTTCCGC
Source organism: Massilia glaciei (assembly GCF_003011895.2). Classification (GTDB taxonomy): domain Bacteria; phylum Pseudomonadota; class Gammaproteobacteria; order Burkholderiales; family Burkholderiaceae_D; genus Telluria_A; species Telluria_A glaciei. The sequence continues at coordinate 53,163 of NZ_PXWF02000122.1, forward strand.
GGCCGAACCGGTGCCAACGACACTCAAACGTGCCCCGGCAGTCTCCGGCGGACCCGCTCCACGTAATCGCCGGCCCGCTCGGGCGGCATGTTAATGGGATGGACCTCGGCCGGGACGCCCTCCCCGGCATATTCAACGACGAGCGTCGACTCGTAGGACACCAGCAGGTCGACCGCCGGAAAGCTGCCCGAATCGTCGACGATGGTCCAGCCCACGTGGCGCATCGCGTCCGACATCGGCGCCATCGGGTGGGGCTTGTAGTAGGCCGTGAACGGGCGCGTTTGACGCAGCAGGCCATAGACCGCCACATGCAACGGCTCGGCAAGCGGGTGGCCGACGAACAGGATGGCAAGGCCGGCCGCGGCGTCGCGCGCGGCCAGCCTGATGGCGGGCTTGAAGTAGGTGACGCGCAGGCCGGGCAGCCGGTGGGGCGGGCCGAGAATGCCGGCGCGGAAGGCCCGTTCGGCCGCGGCGCCGTAGGCGTACAGCGACGTCACGCTGCGCAACCGGCGGTGCAGTCCGAGGGCGGGCGCGGCCTGCGCGCCATCGCCGCCGAGGCCGCCAAGCGAGCCGTGCTGCACCAGCGTCAACGCGCTGGCGTCGCGGTCGGCGCGCCGCCGCGCGCCGACCGCGTCGTCGGCGAGGATGGCCCAGCGGTCATAGTGTTCGGTCATGACGAGGTGGCCCGGCAGCAGCTTGTCGACGGCGCGGCGCACGCAAAACCAGCGGAACGCCGTGTAGCTCTGCAACACCCACGGCCGGGTCGAGGGACGCCGCAGCATCAGCCCGGTCGCCCGCAGGGCGTCCACGAAGCAGGCCCGCAGCTCGGCGCGCGACAGCAGGGCGTGGACATCGATGGCGCAGGCGCCGGCGGGCAGGCCGCGCAGGGGCGCCCATGGCATCGTGATCCACAGTCGAGGCAAGTGCGCGAACTGCGGCGCCGCCAGGATGTCGCCGGTCCGGGACGACAATGCCAGCACGGCGCCGGCGCCGCGCGCCGCCGGCGCCGCCACGGCGGGGGTGCGCCCGCGGCATTGCAGGTACTGCCGGAGAAACAGCAGCGGCGCGCCGCCGGCGATCCACAAGAGCGCGCCCGCCAGCGAGCACAGCTTGGTCAAGCCCGGCGATTTCCTCCCGAGCGTTATCCATTTCGGCACCCGCGGCAGATAACCGACGCGCGCGGGACTTAGGGACACCAGCTTCAGGAACATCTCGTCGGTGGCGATTTCGTTGCGCGTCGCGGCGAGGAAACCGGCCATGCGCGTGCCGTGCTTACTGAGTTTCATGAACGGCGGCACATCAGAGCAGGTCCTCGAACTCGACCTGGGCGCGCTTGAAATCTTCGAGCCGCCCGATGTCGAGCCAGTACTCGTGCAGGGGGAACATGCTCACCGGCTCGCCGCCGGCCATGGTCTGTTCGAGCAGGGCGGGCATGTCGATCCGGCTGCCCGGCGCGACCCGGCGCACGAACTCGGGCGAAAGGACGTAGATGCCGGCATTGATGAAGAAGTTATGGACCGGCTTTTCGACGATCGAGGTGATCCGGTGGCCGTCGAGCTTGACGACGCCGTACGGCACCTGGTGCTCGTACTCGCGCCCGCACATGGTCGCCACGCCGCCTTGCAGGCGGTGGAAATCGAGCAGGCTGCGGTAGTTGACGCGCGTGAGCAGGTCGCCGTTCATCATGATCAAAGGCAGATCGATCTCCTCGCGCGGCAGCAGACCAAGCGCGCCGCCGGTTCCGAGCGGCGTTTCCTCGTGCACATAGCGGATCGTGACGCCCCAGCGGCTGCCGTCGCCGAAGTGGTCGCGGATCATGCCCGGCAGGAAGTGGGTCGAAATGAAGAAGCGGTGGAAGCCGGCGTCGATAAAGCCTTGCAAGATCAGCTCGAGAATCGGTTTGTCGCCGACATTGAGCAGCGGCTTCGGGCAGTCGTGGGTCAGCGGGTGCAGGCGCGTGCCGAAGCCGCCGGCCATCAGGAACACCGGATTATGCATCGGGGCGCTCTCGACCAACTCCTCGAGCGTTTCAATGCCGATCACCCTGCGCGCGGCGTCGACTATGGGCAGTTGCAACACGCCGAAGCGCGCCATCACGCCGAGACTGTGTTCGCGGCTCCAGTTGGCCTGGGCCACCTGGGGCGTGACGCACATGATCGCCGCCACCGGCTCTTGCATGGGGACGTGGCGCAGCAGCGCGCGCCGCACGTCGCCGTCGGTCAGCGTGCCAAGCAGGACGCCATGCACGTCGACCACGACGGCGATCCGCAGCCCCCCCTTGTCGAGAACCACGATGGCCTCCTCGAGCGCGAGCTCCGGCCCGATCAGGACCGATTTCCATTTACTATTCATCCATCGCTTTCAAAATTCGCGCGCCAGCACAGGCCACTTACAAAAAATTATCTTCAACAACACCTTAACCGAAGGCGGCCCGCGCGTCAGACCGACGCGGTGGCCGCCAGCGCGCGGTAGCGGGAGCGGAAAACCAGCGTTTTCCACCCCAGCAGCACCGCATTCCCCGCGCACAAGGCCAGCACGACCGGCAACACGCCGCCGGCCGGCCAGGCCAGATAGACGAGCAGGAACACGAGGAAGCCGCAGCCCTGGCTGTACAGGATGTGCCGGTCCACGCCGAGCGCATACAGACCCAGGTGCGGCACGGCGCCGCAGGCGCTGATCGCGGTGGCCAGCAGCAACCAGTATAAAATGAAAATGTTGTCGGCGTAGACTGGATTGGCGAGATAGCCGACAAACACGGTCCCCGTCAGCGCGCAGGCCAGCGACAGCAGCGCGCCGAACACGAGGACATTGCGCCCGACCAGCAGCAGCTCGGCGCGCAGCAGCGCGGCGTCGCGCGCGCGCCCGGCGGCGATCAGTTTCGGGTAGGCGAAGTCGACCACGGCGGCGTCAAGGAAGGAAATGACGGCGGCGGCCATGCCGGCGTACAACACGTACGCGCCGAGCACCTCAAGCCCGGCCAGGTGCTCGACGAAGTAGCGGTCGAAGGTGGAGATGCCGCGCAGCGCGATCGAGGCCAGCAACAGCGGAAACGCCACCCGCAGGCCGCGCCCGATCCAGCGCCGGTCCGGCGCCGGGCCGGCCGCCAGCGGCACCAGCGCGCCGATGCGCCACAACGACAACCCGCACGCCAGAACCACCCCGGCCAGCCAGGCGCCGAGCACGAAATCGAGGGTGCGCGTGTGCGGCGCCAGCGCCTGGACCCCGATAACGATCAGCCCCCACGCGCCCATCCGGACAAACAGCACCACGCCGGCGAAGAGCTGCTGCGAGAGCGCGATCAGGACCCGGTTCGCCTCCTGGGCGATATGCTCGGCGATGAGCAGGCCGACGATCCAGGCGGCGTGGGCGCCGGGCAGCAGGCCGCGCCACGAGAGCAGCAGGACGACCGGGATCGCCAGCGCGTAACACAGCAGGTAAAGATAGCACTGGTTGGCGACGATGGTGGCCTGGGCCGCCGGCGCGGCGCCGACCAGCTCGCGCGAGGCGAAGGTGTAGAACTCCAGCCCGACGAGGTAGATGCCGTAACCGACGGTGGCCGCGACCAGGCCGTAGCTGCCGAGCTGGTCGGCGGGAATGAACTTGGCGAGAAAAAACACCAGCAGGAACTTGCTGCCGAGCGTGAGGGCCCGCAAGCCAGTGCCGATGAGGCGTTTATGGGATTCTTTGTGCATTGCTCATTGTGGTGGCGCCCCGCTTGCGCGGGACTGATGCCGGGCGCGTCGCGCGCGCGATCCGCGCCCCGGCGCGATAGCGCGATAGCGCGATATTGTATGCTAATTGCAACAACCAAGGGTCGCTTGCGCCGCGCGCCCGCGGCGGCCTTCAATCCGCCCGATCGGGCCGGTCGTGCGCCTGCGGTCGCGCCGGCGCCATGCCATCGCCTGGTCGTGTCGTCAACCGGCGCCGCGCCCTACAGCGAAAAACCGTCGTCGACGGTGATGTTCTGGCCGTTGATGAAGGCCGACGCGTCCGACAGCAGGAACAGCAGCGTGCCGGCCACGTCCTGCTTGTCGAGCATGCCCTTGCCCGAGCACAGCGCGTTGTATTTCTCCAAGAAGCTCTCCGGCTGCCCGTCGAAGATCCCGCCCGGGCTGATCGCGTTGACCCGGATCCCCGTCCCCTTGAGGTATTTGGCCATGTAGCGCGTCAGGTGCAGCACGCCCGACTTGATGACCGCGTATTCGACCGGCATCGTCATGGTGGTGCCGTCATAGACGGAAAAACGGGGCGCGATGACGCCGTAGACGGACGACATGTTGACGATGTTGCCGTGCCCCTGGGCGCGGAAAAACCGGGCGAACTGCTGGGAAACGAGGAAATAGCCGCCCACGTGCAGGCTCACGTTCTCGCAGAAGTCGTCGTACTCGACGTCCTCGAAAAGGCGTCCGTAGCGCCCGTTGCGCGGATAGGCGTTGTTGACGACGGCGTCGATCCGCCCGTGCGCCTGTTGCAGCGCCGCGATGGCGGCGCCGATGCTGTCCTTGCGCGTGATGTCGAGCGCGCAGGCGGCGGCGCGGCCGGGGTGGCGCGCGCCGATCGCGGCCGCCACCGCGGCGGCCGCTTCGGCGTCGCGGTCGGCGACCACGGCGAGCCCGCCGGCGGCGGCGATCGCCCCGCAAAACTGCTGGCCCAGCAGGCCGGCGCCGCCGGTGACGACGACGATCTTACCTTCGAGCTGCATCATGCTTGTCCTTGCGCGTGGCGGCGGTTGATCAATAGTTCGACGAGCAGGAAGTCGACTTCGGAATCGATGTCGATCGAGCGCTCCTCCGGCATTTCATAGAGCCGGGTGTCGGCGTTGAACAGGCCGGGCGCCTCGAACAGCACGGCGCGCCGCCACGCGTAGATCGAGGCGTTCATGTCGAAGCAGGCCGGCGCGTCCTGGCGCCTGAAGACCGGCGTGGCGAGCGTCTTGGCCAGGCCCACGCGGCCGGCGGCGTCCCGTTCGACCAGGTTGAAATAGGGCGAGCGGCGCGCCGGCATGCCGGTGATGACGTTGCCGGCGCCCTCCTCCTCGAGCAGGCGGACCGCGTTGACGATGTCCTCGACCGAGCGCAGCGGCGAGGTCGCGTCGAGGTCGACCATGGTGTCGAAGCGCAGCCCGCAGCGCGCCTCGGCCGTTTCCACGGCGTGCCGGATGACGGGCAGCTTGGCCGCCGTGTCGGTGGCCAGCTCGTGCGGACGGGTGATGGCCAGGTCGGCGCCGTAGGCGGTGGCCGCGGCCAGGATCGCGGCGTCGTCGCTGCTGACGGCGACCACATCGAACAGGCCGCAGGCGCGCGCCTGCTCGATGCTGTGGGCCAGCAGGGGCTTGCCGGCCAGCAGGCGCATGTTCTTGCCCGGCACGCCCTTGGAGCCGCCGCGCGCGCAGATCGTGCAGATTCGTTTCATCGTTGTATCCATTCCTTGTTGGCGGCCGCCCGCGCGGCGGCGTCTATCAATTCGACCGTCGCCAGCCCTTCGGCCAGGGTGCATGCGACGTCGGTGCGCCCGGCCAGGACGGCCGCGTGCATGGCCAGGTAGGTGCTGTTGCGTTCGGTGGCGAACAGCTCCTGCACACCCAGATAGTGCAAACTGCCGGTGGCCAGGTCGGCCTCGAGCGTTCCGCGCAGCGTATTGATGGTGACGCCGCGCCGCACGCGCCGGTCGAGGTAGTTCATGTGCACCGACACCACCGGGCAGCGCGGCGTCGTCAGCAACAGCGAAAACACGTCGTCGCTGGTGATCTCGAGCGCGCTGAATTGGCCGCCCAGGGCTGCGACCCGGTTCCAGCCGCCGAGCAGCCAGCACAAATAGTCCAGTTCGTGGCTCAGGTCGCGCAGCACGCCCCCGCCCTGGGCCGCGCTCGCCGAGTACGACTGCCGGTAGTCGCTGCCGGGCCGCCAGTCCGGCAGGTACTGGCCGACATGGACCGTGGCCGAGACGAGCGTCTCTCCGGCCAGCAGTTCGCGCATGCGCAGCACCATCGGATGGAAGCGCAGGTTGTAGGCGACGTAGGCGGCGCCGAAGGCGTGGCGCGGCAACGCCGCCGGCGCGTGGAACAGCGGCTTTTCGATCAGCACCGTGCCGCCGAAGCGGGCCCCGGCCAGCGCGGCGAAGGCGCCCGCATGGGCGCCCGTCTCGTTGGCCACAACCACGTAACCGGGCGCATGCGCGGCGAGCGCCTCGCCGGCGTCGGCATAGACGAGCGGAAAATCGACGGCGCGCCTGCTGACGACGGCGACCGCGCAGCCGAGCTGCTGCAGCACCTCCACATGGCGGCGCCCGATCGAGCCGTGGCCGATCACCAGGGCGCGCATCATCGCCCCCCCGCGGGCAGCGACTCGGTCGGGATGGTCAGGTGTCTAGCGTTCATTTTCTTATCAGTGGCATCAATGTTATCGATCGGGGGAGCGGTCCTCATGCGGGCCGGACCGGGCCCAGCGCCGCGAGCAGGAAGCTACCGGCTGCCAGGTCGCGCACCATGACGGCGCCGGCGCCGACGATGGCGCCGCGGCCGACCGACAAGCCCTGGATGATGGTGGCGCCGCTGCCGACGAAAGCGCCGTCGGCGACCCGCACGCTCCCGCACAGCACCGCGCCGGGCGCGATGTGCACGTCCTGGCCGAGCGCGCAGTCATGGTCGATGCTGGCGCGGGTATTGACGATGCTGTTGGCGCCGATGACGACATCGGGCTGCACCACCGCCCCGGCCATCACCTGCACGCCCTGCCCCAGCCGCGCCGTCGGCGCGACCCAGGCGGCCGGGTGCACCAGCGGCGGAAAAAGGAAGCCGCGCGCCACGCACTCGGCGAACAGGGCGGCGCGGCGGGTGCCGCCGGCGACCTGGCCGAGTCCGTTGATGAGCCGGACCTCGGCCGGGTCGCAGCGCGCCAGCGCCGCGTCGCCGCCGAGCACGGCGATGCCGTGCCAGCTGGCCTCGCCCCGATCGGCCAGGCCCGGGTCGCACACGCCATCGACCGTCATGCCGGCCGCAGCGGCCAAGGCCAGCAGCACCTTGGCGTGGCCGCCGGCGCCGAGCAAAATAAGGGACGGGACGGGCGCCATCAGTCGATGACTTCGCCCGCGCCGAAGGCGCGCCGGGCCGACTGGCCGACCAGCGCCCACAACTCGGTCGCGGCCAGGCCGCGTCCGTTGCGCGCCGTGCCCAGGTCGGCGCGCGTGAAGTGCGCGCCGGCCGCGATCGGGCGCAGCGCGACCACCTGCTGGCGGCCGGCGCGCCGGCTGTCCCATTCGCTAGGGTGGGGCGCCTTGGCGCCGTCGCCCAATGCGCCTTGCAGGGCGCGGATGTCTGCCACCATCTGCACCAGCTCGCCCGGTTCGAGCGAGGCCGCATGGTCCGGGCCCGCCATGGCGCGGTCGAGCGTGAAATGCTTCTCGATGATCTTGGCGCCGCGCGCGACCGCCGCCACCGGCACCAGGATGCCGGCCGTGTGGTCGGAGTAGCCCACGTCCAGGCCGAAGGCGCCGGCCAGCGTGTCCATCGCGCGCAGGTTCACTTCGGCCAGCGGGGTCGGGTACTGGGAGGTGCAGTGCAGCAAGCTGACATGGCACTGCAGGCTGGCGCGCCAGGCCGGGTCGCTCCAGCCGCGCCAGACCGCGTCGATGTCGCGCGGTTCGGCCTCGGCATTGAGCGCGTGGGCGACGATCGCCAGGCCCTGCTCGACCTCGGACAGCGTGGCCATTCCGGTCGAGATCACGAGCGGCTTGCGGGTGCGCGCGAACTGCCACAGCAGCGGCCCGTTGACCAGTTCGCCGGAGGGGATCTTGTAGAACGGCAGGTCCAGCGTTTGCAGGAAGGCCAGGCTGTCGACGTCGAAGGCGGTCGACAGGAAACTCACGCCGCGCGCGCCCGCATACGCTTGCAGCTCGTGGTGCCACTCGAGCGGCAGCTCGAGCTTGCGCAGCATCTCGTACTGGCTTTCGGCCGCGTCCGTGGTGTCCTTCTGGTAGGCGGCCTTGGACACGCTCTTCGAGGCCAGCTTGGCCGCGTCGAAGGTCTGGAACTTGACGGCGTCGGCGCCGGCCCGCACCGCCACGTCGACCAGCGCGAACGCGAGGTCGCGCTGGCCGTTGTGGTTGACGCCGGCCTCGGCGATGATGTAGACGTGATCCGGATCGGTTCGCTTCATCGTTGAATCCCGTGACATTGCTTATGAAACCCCGGCGGCGCGGCGCCCGGGATGCCCGCCGCCTCGCGGCCCGTCACAGGAACTCGGGCAGCACGCTGCTCGGCAGGTTGACGACGACCGACTCGAGCCACTCGGCGTTGGCCATCTCGCCCTTGCGGCAATGGGCGTAGGCCGGCAGCCGGTTCATCAGCGCCCAGATCGGGCGCGTCATGACGCCGGCGCGGTTGGTCGCCTCGAGCAGGGCGTCGCGCTGGGCGCCGTCTTCGCAGACCACGGCGTTGAGCCAGTAGTTCGAGCGGCACCCGTCCGGCTCGGTGACGAAGCGCAGGTCGCTGCCCTCGAACAGGCTGGCGTAGCGCCCGGCCAGCACGCGTTTGGCCTCGACGAAGGCGTCGAGGCGCTCGAGCTGGGCGCACCCGAGCGCGGCGTTGATGTTCGGCAGGCGGTAGTTGTAGCCGACCTCGTCGTGGACATACTCGTACGGATGGGGCTTCTTGGCGGTGGTGGTCAGGTGCTTGGCGCGCGCGCCGAGCGCCTCGCCGGCCAGGATCATGCCGCCGCCGCCGGTGGTGATGATCTTGTTGCCGTTGAAGCTGAGCATGCCGAGGGCGCCGAAGGTGCCGGTGTGGTGTCCGTGGTAGAGGCTGCCGAGCGATTCGGCCGCGTCCTCGACCAGCACCAGATTCCAGTGCGCGCACACCGCCACCAGGGCGTCGAGGTCGGCCGGGTGGCCGAAGGTGTGCATCGGCACGCAGGCGCGCACGATCTTGCCGTCGGCGCTGGCGCGGCACAGACCGTCATCGCCGATGAGCGCGTTCTCCTCGAGCCAACGGCGCAGCGCACCGGGCGACAGGCCCAGCGTGTGGCGGTCGACGTCGACGAACACCGGCTCGGCGCCGCAGTAGGCGATCGCGTTGCAGGTGGCCACGAAGGTGAGCGCCTGGGTGAGCACCAGCTCGCCCGGCCCGACCCCGGCCAGGCGCAGCGCCACGTGCAGCGCGGCGGTGCCGTTGACAGTGGCGACCGCGCGCGGGCTGCCGGTGTAGGCGGCCATGTCGTTCTCGAAGCGGTCGACGAAGGCGCCCACGCTCGAGACGAAGGTCGAATCGACCGTCTCGAGCACGTACTCGCGCTCGCGCCCGCCGAACACGGGCGCGTGCAGCGGGATGAATTCCTTGGTCCGGTATTGTTCGCGGGCGAATTGAATTAGGCGGTCGAACATGGCGCTCACACGTTGTAGAGGTCGGTTTTGTACTTGGCCAGGTTCTCGGGCCGCATGAACCAGTCGATGGTCGCCTGCAGGCCCTCGCGGATCCCGTATTCCGGGGCGAAGCCGGTCAGGGCGCGGATCTTGGCGTTGTCGCACCAGAGCCGGAACACCTCCGATTTTTCGGGGCGGATGCGTTGCTCGTCGGTCACGAATTCGACATCGCTGCCCATCAGCTCGCGGATCAGCGCGAGCGTGTCGCCGACCGAGATCTCGAAGTTCGAGCCGATGTTGACCGTCTCGCCGACCGCCTTGTCGCAGCGCGCCAGCGCCAGGAAGCCGCGGCAGGTGTCGGCCACGTAATTAAAGTCGCGGGTCGGGGTGACGTCGCCGAGCTTGATCTGCCGCTTGCCGCTGGCGATCTGGCCGATGATGGTCGGAATCACCGCGCGCGCCGACTGGCGCGGGCCGTAGGTGTTGAACGGGCGCGCGATCGTGAGCGGCAGCTGGAAGCTGTTGTAGAAGCTCATCGCCATGGCGTCGGCGCCGATCTTGGAGGCGCTGTACGGCGACTGCGCCTGCAGCGGGTGCTGCTCGTCGATCGGCACGTATTGGGCCGTTCCGTAGACCTCGCTGGTGGAGGTGTGGATCACACGCTCGACGCCGTTCTCGAGCGCGGCCTGGCAGATGTTGAGCGTGCCCTTGACGTTGGTGTCGACGTAGCTGTCGGGCGCGACGTAGGAATACGGGATGGCGATCAGGGCGGCGAGGTGGAACACGATGTCGACGTCTTTGGTGATGTGCTTGCAGTAATGGGGATCGCGCACGTCGCCGCTGAGCACTTCGATCTCGTTGCGGCAGTCGACGTCCTCGAGCCAGCCCCAGTGGTTGAAGGAATTGTATTGCGAAAGCGCCTTGACCGCGTAGCCCTCGCGCACCAGCAGCTCGGTCAGGTGCGAGCCGATGAAGCCGTCGGCGCCGGTAATCAATATTTTCTTGTTCATCATGTGCAGTTGCTAAGGATGGTGTTGGATTTGGGCGGCGCCGGGCCGTCGCGCCGGATCTACCCGAGGCGCAGGAGGGCGCGCAGCGCCGCCCACTTCGCGGCCCGGCGCGGCTGGCGCAGTGCGTTCGCTAAAATTTCTACCAGAAAAGCCCATGTCACGGCGGCGGCGAACGCGAGCACGGTCGCGACCAGCACCAGCGCCGCGCGGCGCGGCTTGACCTTGTGCTCGGGCTCGACCGCGGCGTCGAGCACCTGGATGATCGAGGCATCCTTGGCCTCGTCGAGCCTGGCCAGCTCGTATTGCTTCGACAGCATTTCGAACAGCGTTTGGTGGTACCTCAGATCGCGCAGCAACTTGACGTTGTCCGGGCCAGCGCGCGTACCGGCGGCGGGCGCTGGGCCGGCGCCGCGCCCGTTTTCGAGCTTGTGCAATTCCGAACGCAGGCTCCTGAGCTCTTCGCGGACCTGCTTGTGGTCATGGTTGTTGGCCGTCACGAAGGCCTGCATCGCGTTGAGCTCGATGTCCTTGGCCGAGATCCTGGCCCGCAGGCCGCTGATGGTCTCGACGATCGCGCGGCTGTTGGCGTCGACGCTGGTCACGCCACGCGCGTCGAGCCCGCCTTTGAGCTGCTTCTCGGCCGCCTCCAGGTTGTTCTTGGAGATGACCAGCTGGCCCTCGAAGAACAGCCTGCGCTTGGCCGCCTCGGTCACCGCCAGCACCTTGTTCAACTGGACCAGCTGTTCGACATAGCCGTTGGCGAGGCCGACCGCCAGCTTCCTGTCCTCGCTCTCGACGTCGATCACGATCATGCCGTCCTTGCCCGCGGCAACCATGGTGTTCTGCGCCAGCAGGCGTCGCGCCTTCTCAAGCGACTCGGTGTCGAAGGCCTTGCGCAGATCGAATTTCTGGACCAGCTTGTCGGCCACGGCCCGGCTGCGCAACATGCCGATGTGCAGGTCGTTCGGGTTTTTCATCGCCGAGCCGCCCACGGCGGCGGCGACTCCGCCGAGTTGTGCCATCAGCGCCGCGGCGGACGACTGCGCCTGCTGCGGCGGCAGGATCTTGGTCGTCGCCTTGTACACGTTCGGCAGCAGCAGGCTGATCGCGGCGACGATGGCGCCGACGGCCAGCGGCAGCCCGATGATCAGCTTCTTGTGCTTGGCCAGCACGATCAGCAAGTCAAGGAAGTCGAGCTCGCTTCCGGGGACGGCCGGCTTCACATCCGCGGCGGTGGTCTGCATTTCATTCATACTCGGGAATCGCCAATGTTGGTCACGCTGTTGTGGGATGCTATTTCAAGACCTTGAGCGCGGCGGCGCCGAGGCCGAAGTTGGCGAATACCTGCGCCCACTCGCGGGTGCCCTGCATGAACCTGACCCAGCCGGTGCGGCGGTCCATGCGCTCGGGCACCACGATGCTGTCGCCGGGCATGACTTCGACCGCGCTGATACCGTCGAACAACCAGCTGCCCGGGCGCGAGATGACGCTGCCGTCGACGCGCACGATGAAGATGTTCTCGGCGTCGGCGGCCGGCTCGAGGCCGGACACCTTGATGTAGTCGGCCACCCGGGTGTTCGGGCGCCACAGCGGCGACGATTCCGCGCTGACGGCGCCGAACACGTGGACGAAGTCGGGCCGCGACGGCACCACCAGCCGGTCGCCATTCTCAAGCTTGAGCCGCGGCAGGGCGCCGAACGAGCGCGCGTCCGGATCCATGCCGAAGTTGATGCGTCCGGTCGGCTTGAGCCGGCGCAGGCGCGCCACCGCGTCGTTCGACGCCTGCAACTCGGCCTTCAGGCGGGACTGGTCCGGGGCGTCGCCCAAGTTGGCCATCTGGAACGACTGCTCGGACATGATGCGCGACTCGAGCCGCGCGGCGGCCTTCTCAAGATTGGCCTCCTGCTCCCTGCGCACCTGGTCGCGGTAGAACGCGGTGCCCAACAGATAGGCGCTGGCGGTGGGGCCGCCGGCGCGGGCCATGAGCGCGTGCAGGTTTTCGCCCGAGGTCATCTGATAGACGCCCGGCACGTTCACTTCGCCCTCGACGCGCACGAAGACGCGCCGTTTCGCCATCGGCACGAGCACGTCCTGCTGCGAGAAGATGGTGACGGTGTCGCCCGCCTGCAGGCGCACGTTGTCGGCGCCGGACGGATCGGAGAACACGCTTCCGAGGTTGAACGGGATCAGTTCGACGCTCAGGTCGGCGCGGTTGATCCGCTCGACGACGGCGTAGTCCCAGTTGATTTCATCGATCAGGCCGCCGATGCGCGCGGCGATCGTCTCGCTGCCCTCGCGCGACGGCTTGGCGTCGTCGCCGGCGCCGACGGCGCTGTTCTGGCGCAGGATGGAGCTGCGGGTGATGAGGTATTCACGGTTCGGGATCAGGTCGCCGACGCGCATGCCGGCGCGGAACGGCGTGCGGATCGCCTGGTCGACATTGCCGCGCAACACCACCGCGTTCGAGAAATCGGGCGTGATCGAGGTGATGTTCAAGACGTCGCCGTCCTTGAGCGCGCGCGCGAGGCCCTCGGCATTGAGGGCGAACCGCTCGACGCTGCGCGGCTGGCTCTTCCCCGCGTCGATGCGCTCGAGGAAGGCGCGGCGCGGATCGGCGACCACCGGCAGCCCGCCGGCCAAGTCGAGCAGCGCGCCGACCGTGTCGGCAGCGCCGCGCAGCTCGTAGACCGCCGGACGGTTGACCTTGCCGACCAGCGCGACATGGCCGGCCGCCGCGGGGATGACGATCACGTCGCCATCGTGCAGCTTGATGTCGGCCGATTTATCCCCTTTGGCGATGAAGCTGTACAAGTCGAGTTCCGCGGCGACCGCGCCCGCCCGCTTGACCTGCACGCGCCGCATGCTGCCGCCCGCGTTCGGCCCGCCGCTGGCGAACAGGGCCGTGACCAGCGTGGACATGCTCGACACCGTGTAGGTGCCGGGACGGCGGGCCTGGCCGACGACGTAGACGGTGATGGCGCGCAGCTGCCCGAAATTGACGTTCAGGGTGACGCCTTTGTAGAGTTTCGCGACCGCCCCCTGGATCACCCGCTCGGCGTGGCCGGCGCGCACGCCGCCGAGCACGATCGAGCCGATCCTGGGAATGTTGACGAGCCCGTTGCGGTCGATTTTCGCGCGGTAGTCGATGTCGATCGTGCCCCAGCCCCGGATCAACAATTCGTCGCCCGGACCGAGCGGGTATTCCGACGGCACCGGCGAATTGGCGATGGGCGCGAAGGTCGACGGCGCGTTGGCAAAAAAATCGGCGCCGAAGTTCGGCAGGTCCTGCCCCGAATTCTCGGCGATGAATTTCTGGAACTCGCTGCGCTCGGCGGGGCGGGCGGCGGCGCCGGCCGGCTTCCGCGCCGCGGCCGCCGGCGCCGGCTCCCCCGGGTCCGGCCGCGCAGCCGGCTCCTCCATGTCGGCGGGGGAGGGCGGCGCGTTGCTGATGCGCGTTCTCAGCGGCGGCGCAGGCGCCGCGTTCTCGGCGGGCGCCGGCTCCTGCCCGAATGCCTCGTCCTGCGCGTTTGTTTGCTGGGCGGACGCGGCAAGGCCGTGCAGCGCGAGGTTAAGTACTAAAAAACAACGAAGAAATCGGCGCATGGGCTAAGTTAAGAGTGATATATGGCAAAAATGAACTACTTAAGGGATACTTGTCCGGAAACCATGACCGGGACCAAATTTCCCGCCGAAGCCCCGCCCGCCGCGCCCCGAAGGCCGCCCCCCAAAACGACGCCGAGTATAGCACTTCGCCTTGACCAGCCGCACAACTTATTCATGAGCTTGTGCTAGCGCTTCCTGTCCGCGCATGAAATGATGCAGCCCAAACTTGGGATTTGGCGGACCGCGTCCGCTGTGGCGGCTGATTCCAATTGGAATCGCATGGCAGAAATGAGCCGCGGCAGGCGCCCGCGCCTAGCTCGTCCAGCAATTTTTTCGCGATCGCAGGGGAATGAAAGAATGATTTTCGTAACCGGCGGCGCCGGCTTCACCGGCGCCAATTTCGTGCTCGACTGACTCGCCCGCAGCGACGAGCCGGTGCTCAACTATGACAATTTGACCTACGCCGGCAAATTGCACAACCTCGCCAGCCTGGCCGGGGACGGGCGCCATCTGCTCGTCCCCCGCGACATCGCCGACAGCGCCCGGGTCGCCGCCCTGCTGGCGACCCTCCAGCCGCGCGCGATCGTCCACTTCGCCGCCGGAAGCCACGTCGACCGCTCGGTCGACTCCCCGGCCGCGTTCATCGCCACCAATGTCAACGGGACGTTCGGCCTGCTCGAGGCGGCGCGCGGGCATTGGCGCGCGCTGGCCGGACCGGCGCGCGCCGGCTTCCGCTTCTTGCACGCCTCCACCGACGAGGTCTACGGGGCGCTCGGAAGCGACCAGCCGGCGTCCACCGAAACCTCGCGCTACGCCCCGAACAGCCCGTACGCCGCGTCGAAGGCGGCCGCCGACCACCTGGTGCGCGCCCACCACCAGACGTACGGCCTGCCGGTGCTGACGACGCACAGCGCCAACAACTACGGCCCCTTCCACTTCGCCGAAAAACTGGTTCCGCTCATCATCACGCGCGCCCCCCGCGGGCCAGCCGTTGCCGGTCTGCGGCGATGGCCAGCAGATCAGGGACTGGCTGCACGTGGCCGACCATTGCGCGGCGCTGCGGCGGGTGCTGGCCGCGGGCCGCGCCGGCGAGGTCTACAACGTCAGCGGCGCCAGCGCGCTCACCAACCTCGCGGTGGTGCGCGCCCTGTGCGACATGCTCGACGAACTGGCCCCGCGCGGCGCCGGCGCGCGGCCCTCCCGCGACCAGATCGCCCTGGTCGGGGAGCACCCCGGGCACGACCGCCGCTATGCGGGCGACGCGGGCAAGATAGCGCGCGCATTGGGGTGGAAACCGCTTGAAACGTTCGAGGCCGGCATCAGGAAGACCGTGCGCTGGTATCTCGAGCACGAACAATGGGTGCGCGCGGCGCAGTCCGGGCACTACCTGGAATGGATCGAGAAGAAACTACGCGCGGCGCGGCGGCGCCGGGGAGGCGGCATGATGCCCGCGCCGCCGGAATCGCCGCGCCGCGCGCGCAAGGGCATCATCCTGGCCGGCGGGTCGGGCATCCGGCCCTATCCGGTGACGACGGTGGTGTCGAAACAATTGTTGCCCGTCTTTGACAAGCCGAGGATCTACTATCCGCTCACGACCCTGATGCTTGCCGGAATTAGTGATATTTTTATAATTTCAGCGCCACAGGACACACCGCGCTTCAAGGAGCCGCTCGGCCACGGCGCCCAGTGGGGGGATCGGCCTGCGCTACGCGGTGCAAGCGGCGCCCGAGGGCTTGGCGCAGGCATTGCTCATCGGACGTGGATTCATCGGCGGCGCCGACAGCGCGCTGCTCTTGGGCGACAACATCTATCACGGCCATGAATTGGAGCGGCAATTGCGCGCGGCCTCGGCGCGCCGCGATGGCGCGACCGTCTTCGCCTTCCACGTCAACGATCCCGAACGCTACGTCGTCGTCGAGTTCGGCAAAGACCGGCGCGCGCTCGGCATCGAAGAAAAACCGCCGCGGCCGAAGTCGAACTACGCGGTGACGGGCCTGTATTTCTACGACAGCCAGGTGTGCGACATCGCTGCGGCCGTCGCGCCCTCGGCCCGCGGCGAGTTTGAGATCACCGACATCCACCGCCACTATCTCGCCCGCTCACAACTGCGCGTCGAACTGTTGGGCCGCGGCATGGCCTGGCTCGACACCGGCACCCATGACAGCTTGCTCGAGGCCGGCCAGTTCATCGCCACCATCGAACGCCCATCAAGATCGGACTGACCACCCCT
>NZ_PXWF02000123.1 GCF_003011895.2 Massilia glaciei
GAATTTTGATGCAATTGCCCTGGTGGCGGTTGGGGCAAATCCGCAAATAAGGTAAGATCGGCCCACCAAACATTGCAATTTAACCAAACGGGAGATGATGAATGAGTTTCGCAAACTTTCTTAGCGGCTTGAAAACCAAGGCCGGCGAGTTGAAGACGGAAGCATTGAAGTTCAAGAACAAGGATTTCCTGAACGCCGCGATGGCCGGATCTGCGCTGATCGCCATGGCCGACGGCAACGTCTCGTCCGACGAGAAGCAAAAGATGGTCAAATTCATCGAAACGCACGACGCGCTGTCGATCTTCACGACCAGCGACGTGATCAAGGCCTTCGGCGATTTCGTCAGCCAGCTCGAGTTCGACAAGGACATCGGCGAGGCGAAGGCCTACCAGGCGCTGGGCAAGATGAAATCGAACGGCGAGGCGGCGCGCCTGCTGGTGCGCATGATCATCGCGATCGCCTCGGCCGACGGCAAGTTCGACGACAACGAGAAGCGCGTTGCGGTCAAGATCGCCAAGGAACTTGGGGTCAACCCGGCCGAATTCGAACTGGCTTAAGCATCAGTCGCAAGAAAAAGGGGGCGGGCACCGTTGCGGTGCCCGCCCCCTTGTTCGTTTACGCGGCGTTCTTCAAGTAGTTCCTTAAGCGGGGTCAGACCCCGGGTCAGACCCCGATTGTTACCCGATTGTTACCCGATTGTTATTTGAGCTCGTAGCGGGCGGTCGCGCTCGCCTTGCCCGACAGCGTCACCACCGACACCACCTTGGTCCCCGCCGCCAACTTGAAATTGCCCTTCGCTTCGAGCTTGTTGCCGCCCGCCGGCAGCAGCGCCACGCTGGTCTTGGCGCCGCCCCCCACCAGCAGCAGTTTGCCCTTGCCGCCGGCGACGTCGACCTTCTGGCCGTGGTCGTCCACGTACACGGCGATGCTGCCCTTTGTGGCCACCAGCTCGTAGCTGACGTCGTTGACCTTGGCGACCTGGCCGCCGTACTGCGGCGTCAGCACGCCGTGCGCCAGCGCCGCGCAGGAGGCGGCCAGGGCCGCGCCCGCCGACACGATGGTGATGATCGATTTCATGCTATTGCTTGGTTTGAACATGTTGCCTCCAATGTGAGCTTAAAAAACTTCCTCTTCGCCGGCCTCGACCAGGCGCGCGAGCGGTTTGGCGCCCCACAGCCAGAACATGGCCGGCGTGAGGTAGGTGTCGAGCAGCGTCGAACTGATCAGCCCGGCGAAAATGACCACGGCCACCGGGTGCAATATCTCGGTGCCCGGCATCTCGGCCTCGAACAGCAGCGGCGCCAGCGCGAACGCGGCCACCAGCGCCGTCATCAGCACCGGCGTGAGCCGCTCGAGCGAGCCGCGCACGATCATCGCCTTGCCGAATCGCTCGCCCTCGCCCTTGCACAGGTTGATGTAATGGCTCACCTTCAAAATGCCGTTGCGGATGCTGATGCCGGCCAGCGTGATGAAGCCCACCAGCGCCGCCACCGACAGCGGCTGCCCCGACAGCCACAGGCCGATCACGCTGCCCACCAGCGCCAGCGGGATGTTGGCCATGATCATCAGCGCCAGCGCCGACGAGCGGTAGCGGCTGTATAGGATCAAATAGATCAGCACGAGCGAGCCGAGCGAGAGCAGGCCGATCGTCCGGCTGGCCTTCTCCTGCGCCTCGAACTGGCCGCCCATGGTGATGAAGTAACCGTTCGGCAGCTTGGCCTCGGCCACCACGCGCCGCATGTCCTCGACCACGTCCGACAGCGCGCGCCCCTCGGCGTTGGCCGAGAGCACGATGCGGCGCTTGCCGTCGTCGCGGCTGATCTGGTTCGGGCCGTCGGCCTCCGCCACGCTCGCCAGCGCCGACAGCGGCACCGGCCCGCTCGGCGTGTCGACCATGACGGCGCGCAGGCCGGCGATGGTGCGGCTGGCCTCGGGCAGGCGCAGCACCAGGTCGAAGCGGCGGCTGCCCTCGACCACCTGGGTCATGCGCTCGCCGTCGCTGAGCGTTTGCAGGTAGTCGAGCAGTTCCGACGGCGCCACCCCGAGCCGGGACGCGCTGTCGTAGTCGATCACGATTTTTACCTGCGGCGTGAGCACCTGCTTCTCGATCTCGAGGTCGGCCACGCCGCCCACCCTGGCCAGCCCGGCCTGCAGCAGCGCGGCCTGGGCGCGCAGCACGTCGAGGTCGTCGCCGAAGATCTTGATCGCGATCTGCGCCCGCACGCCCGACAAAATATGGTCGATCCGGTGCGAGATCGGCTGCCCGATGTTGATCGACATCGGCAGCCCGGCCAGCACCCGGCGCATGTCGCCGTAGACCTCGGCGACGCCGCGCTCGGAGGTCCTGAGCTTGACGTCGAGCTCGTTCACGTGCACGCCCTCGGCATGCTCGTCGAGTTCGGCGCGGCCCGAGCGCCGTCCCACGCCCTCGACCTCGGGCACCGTCAGCAGCAGCGCCTCGGCCTGGCTCACCAGGCGCACCGATTCGCCCAGCGTGCTGCCGGGGTTCAGGCGCAGCCCGATCACGGCCGAGCCCTCGTTGAACGGCGGCAGGAAGGTGCGCGGGAAGAACGGCACCGTCGCCACCGCCAGCGCCACCAGCAGCAGCGCGCCCCCCAGCAGCGGCTTGGGATGGTCGAGCACCCACGCCAGGCTGCGGCTGTAGCCGCCCTTGAGGCGCTGGAGCAGGCGCGGGTCCTCGTGCGCGTGCAGCGACATGCCCGGCAACAGGTAGTAGGCCAGCACCGGGGTGAGCGTCACCGACACCAGCATGCTCACCAGCAGCGAGACGATGTAGCCGACCGCCAGCGGCAGCATCAACCGCCCCTCCATCCCGGGCAGGAAGAACAGCGGCACCAGCACCAGCACCACGATGACGGTCGCGTACAGGATCGCCGAGCGCACCTCCGTGGTGGCGCGCGCGATCAGCAGCAGCGGATGCATCGGCTTGGGTTTATCGCGCTCGAGCTTGAGCCGGCGCAGCACGTTCTCGACCCCGACCACGGCGTCGTCGACCAGCTCGCCCATGGCGATGGCCAGCCCGCCGAGCGTCATGGTGTTGATCGACAGGCCGAAATACTTGAACACCAAAATGGCGCTCAGCAGCGACACCGGGATCGCCGTCAGCGAGATGAGCGTGGTGCGCCAGCTGCCCATGAACAGGTACAGGATCACGACCACCACCGCCGAGGCGGCGAGCAGCTTGCCCTGCAGGGTGCTGATCGAGGCCTCGATGAAGCTGGCCTGGCGCATCGTCACCTGCGGTTGCCCCATGCCCGCCGGGAGCGACTTTTGCAGGTCGGCGAGCGCCGCCTCGATCGCTTGGGTCAGTTTGACGGTGTCGCCGTCGGGCTGCTTCTGGATGCTCAGGATGACCGCCGGCTTGCCGTTGTAGCCGGCGTCGCCGCGCCGGATCGCGGGCGCGAAGGTGACCGCCGCCACCTGGCTGAGCAAAATCGGCTGGCCTTCCTTGACCGCCACGGCCAGGCGCTGCAGGTCCTCGAGGCGCGAGGTGCGCCCGAGGTTGCGGATCAGGTACTCGCGGCCGTTGAGCTCCATGAAGCCGCCGCTGGTGTTGGTCGAAAAATTGCGCAGCACGTTTTCGAGCTGCCCGAGCGAGATCCCGAGCGCCGCCATGCGCGTCGTGTCGGGCTGCACCTGGAACTGGCGCACCTCGCCGCCGATCGGGATCACCTGCGCCACCCCGGGCAGGGTCAACAGGCGCGGGCGCAGCACCCAGTCGGCGTATTCGCGCACCGCCATCGAGCTGGTCTTGCTCTCGTCGATCGGCAGCGCCAGCAGCATGATCTCGCCCATGATCGAGGTCACCGGCCCCATGGTCGCGGTGGCGCCGCGCGGCAGCTGGTCCTTGACCAGCACCAGCCGCTCGCTGACCATCTGGCGCGCGCGGTAGATGTCGACGCCCCAGTCGAACGAGACGTACACGAACGACAGGCCGGCGCTCGAGACCGAGCGCAGCCCGGTCACGCCGGGCATGCCGTTCATGGTGGTCTCGAGCGGGATGGTGACCAGTTGTTCCACCTCTTCGGGGGCCATGCCGCCGGCCTCGGTGATGATCGTCACGGTCGGGCGGTTCAGGTCGGGGAACACGTCGACCGGCATGGTGGCGAGCGAGTACACGCCGACCACCATCATCAGCACGGCGGCGGCCAGCACCAGCAGGCGGTTGCGCAGGCTGGTGTCGAGCAGGAAGTTGAACATGGCCTACCTCACCTGGCTCAGCAGCGAGGCGCCCCGCACCACCACGCGCTCGCCGGCGGCCACCCCGTCCTGGACCAGCACGTTGGCGCCGTCGAGCGGCGCGGTGCGCACGGTTTTTGGCACGAAGCGTTCGGCCTGCTCGTGCACCCAGACGATGTCCTGGTTGGCGCCGTTCTTGACGATCGCCTCGGCCGGCACGGCCACCCCGGTCACCTTGCTACGCGTTTGCACCAGCACCTTGAGCGGCTGGCCCACCGCGAGCGCGACCTGCCCCCCGCGGCCCTGGCCCGGCTTGAGCCGGAACTGGATCGGTATGGCCTGCTCGCGCAGCATGGCGCCGGCGCCGAGCAGCTCGAGCGCGAACGACTGGCCGGGCGCCGGGCTGGCGCTGGCGCCGGCGATGTCGGCCGCCAGTCGGGAGTCGTAGGCGAGCGCCTCGACCCGCAGGCGCGCCGGGTCGACGATCTCGAACACGACGTCGCGCGCGTCGACCACCTGGCCGGCCACCACGTTGGCGGCGGCCACCAGGCCGGCGGCGGGCGCGCTCAGGGCCTCGCGCGCGTTGACGCTGGCGCCGACGGCGGCCAGCCGCTCGCCCAGCGATGCCAGCTCGAGCCGGGCGGCGTCGATGTCCTTTTGCGGCACGCTGCCCTCGAGCTGGCGCAGGCGCGCCAGGCGCTGCTGCGCGAGCGTGCGGCCGGCGCGCAGCTCGGCCGCCTGGGCCAACTGGTTGGCGCGCGCGATGGCGTCGAACGCCGGCCGGATGTAGGCCAGCACCTCGCCCTTGCGCACCGCCTGCCCGAGCGCGGGGAAGCCGCGCGGGCCGGGCTCGATGCGGCCCGCGAACGCGGCCTGCACCTTGCCGCCGGCGTTCGGGTCGACCACCACCTTGCCGCTCAGTTCACGCGTCTGCGGCCACGCGCGCTGCGCGGTGAGCACGGTGCGGATCGCCAGTTGGCGCTGCGAGGCCTTGGGCAGCAGCACGCTGCCGTCGGCGGCGCGCTGCGGGCTGTTGGCCGTCGGCGCCGGCGCCTCCTTGCTGTGGTCGTCGCCATCGTGGGCCAGCGCCGGGGCGGCCAGCAGCCATGCCAGCAGCATTGATAAACATCGCAATAAACATGGTTTCATTTGTATTCCTTGACGGTGTTGCGGCGGCGGGCGCGCAGGGCCAGACCCGCGCCGAGTGCGGCCAATAGCGCGAGCGCCAGCGCGCCTGCGATGCGCAGCGGTGTGAAGCCGGCCCACGTGGCGGCGGCCTGCGGGTGGTCGTGCTCCTCCCCGGCCGCGGGCACCAGGTCGCCGGCCAGCAGGTCGTCGTCCCCGCCGGCGCTGACGGTGAAGGTCAGCGACAGCGGCGCGGGCTTGTCGAACAGGGGCGACTTGAACGAATAGGTGCCGTCCTTGTTGGGCACGGCGACGCCGCTGGTCTTGCCCGATTCGATTTCTATGCGCGCGTTGGTGACGGGCGTGTTGTCGGCGTAGCGGTCGAGGTGGATCGTCATCACACCGTGCTCGACGCGGCCGACCAGCTCGAACAGCTCCGAATGGGCCTCGATGCGCGGCGCGCCGCCGGTGGCGGCCGGCGCCACCGGTTTCTCGCTGTGGTCCTCGCCGTCGTGCGCGAGCGCGGGGCCGGCCGCCAGCACCAGCGTGCAGGCCAGGGCGGCAAAAAGGTGTTTGTGGTTCATGGCAAAATTCCCAAAGCTTGATTTAAATTGGCGGTGGCGCGCCCGACCTCGAGGCGGGCGCGCACGGCGGCGCGCTCGGCCTCGAAGCGCTCGGCTTCGGCGCGCAAACGGGCCGGCAGGTCGATCTCGCCGAGGCTGAACGCGCGCGCCAGCAACAGCTGGGTGTCGCGCGCCAGCGCCAGGCGCTCGTCCGACAGTTGGGCGGCCGACTGCGCCTGCGCCAGTTCGCCCCGCGCGGCGGCGATCTCGGCTTGCGTGCGCTCGCCGCCCCGCGCCAGCGCGGCGTCGGCCTCGGCCCGCTCGGCCTCGGCCGCCGCCATGCGCGGCAGGTTGCGCGCGTCGGCGGCGAACGGCACCTTCAGGCGCAGCAGCACGCTCGTTTCGTGCGGCGCGCCGTAGTGCGGACGCTCGCGCGCCATCCCCAGCGTCAGCTCGG
>NZ_PXWF02000124.1 GCF_003011895.2 Massilia glaciei
CAAGATCGCGTTCAGCGCCGGTGGGGTTTTTTTTCGTCCGCGCTTTCGCCTCAGGTTGCGCCTACTCGTCCCTGATATGCAACTGTCCCCATATTTTCTGCGGGAATACGAAGGGTTGCTGGCGGGGATCGAGGTGCATATCGTCTAGACATCCGGTAAAATTCCCGATGCGCGCAGGATTTTGGAGGTCGAGCGCAATGGCGAAGCGGGCCACACCGTTGCCGCACTCCATGGTGTTCCATTCCAAAGATGCTGGCCAAGTGACTTGGCCACCGCTAATCGTGCCGGCGTGAACAACCCCGTCCGCTTGTAGCCATTGCCAGGTTCCTCCCGTCACATCGACGGACGAGCCGATGCCACCTCTGCCACTGTAATCAATTTTGGCAATCCACGTACCCCCGGCGCTCTCATCGGTCCAACCGCCGCCGGCAGCATTATCGGTCCCGGCGAATATTGCACCAGTCACCGAGTAGCCATCGCGTTTACCTGTGGATAATTCATTGCCGGAAAAATTGGCGGTAAGGTCTGTCGCAACGGGTGCCGTGCCGCAAGAGGTGAGTAATGCGGCGATCAGGGCGAACGCGGTCAGGCCAGTGAAACGGTGTGTTGTGGAGTTCATGGTTTTCTCCGAGAGTAGGTTGAGTCATCTGACTCTACGGGCGCCTACGTCAGTTCGCAATGCTTGCCGGGATTCGTGCGCGCTTCAATCGACATGCTTTGATGGTTCACAACGCGCTGCCAATTTGTAGCCATTGCCTCCGCGCCAGCAAAACACGGACAAGTATTCAGAGAGGGCAATGCGATAATCTTGGAGTGCGAATCAGCTGCCAGTCGTTATGAGGCCTCGCGCGCGTCGTTTTGCTGTGCTGCAAGGTATGATGGCCAATCCTCTTCGCTGCGCGAAGTACCTATCGGGCAAAAAAAGCATGAACAAGAATCTTGAATTACTATCTTCGACCATCGCATCGAGCCTACGACTTTGGCGTGGAACCTGGGGCGACAAACCCTCCCACACCCCCGAAAAACTACTGGTCTTGTTCGATCGCGAGGACGATGCCGAATGTCGGCTGGTGCGTGAGGCGCTGACCGAACTCAATTTTGATGCATTGGTATACCCTTGCCCGATCGGTGGGACACGTTTCGCGGCCAAGCGCAAAAAATTTGCGCCGGGTACGCAACTGCCGGCACTGTACGACCCGAACACCGGCAAGACCCTGGCCGGCGCCGAAAAAATCCTTCCTTATCTGTATTCGGAATACCTTGGGACCAATGCGAGCGATGCCCCCAAAGTGTCGCCACTGAATATGTTGGGCGCGCAACTAGCCGGACTTGTCCGTAGCCCGATGGGCCTGGAGGTGCGTGAATCGACCGCGCCGAAAAAGAACCTGACGCTCTACAGCTTTGAATCAAGCCCGTATTCGCGCCCGGTACGTGAGCGTTTGTGCGAACTCGAATTGCCCTACCATCTAATTAACCTGGGAAAGTTGCAGTGGGCCGAGCTGGGCCCGGCGATTGCCCGTCCTTTTGCCTTCGGCAAGTATGAGCCGGTAGCAGGCAGTAAGCGCGAAGCCTTCCTCAAGGAACATGGCAAAGTTCAGCTGCCGTATTTGATCGACCCGAATCACAAAATTAAGATGTTCGAATCGACTGCGATCCTCGATTACCTCGAGCGCACGTACGCCAAGTAAATCGGGCTTGCGTCGCTTGTTGTACCTGCCACGGACGGCCATCGTCCGCCCTTAGCCTTTCGTGCGGCCCGAAAGTACGGCACAATTGATTCTTGAACGTTGTCGTTTGATATAGAACGGGTTATGCATGAACGAACAGGTGGCAAGAGACGTTGTGTTGGTGCGCGCCATCGAGTCGATGGATCAGAAGCACGAGGTCCTCAGCGACGATGACCGCATGTACGCAAGCCGCAGCGCGCGCGAGTTGGCTCAATGGCAAGCGTCGGACAGCAAGGCGGAATTGACCCAGGACCACTTCCTGCAGCAACGCGCCGAGCAGATTCTCAAGCGTCTGAGTGAGCGGACGCCAGCCATGGCAGCTTTCTTGCATAGGCCCAGCGGTCTCGGTGTGTTGCCATGGGCGCTTGCTTGGCTTGCGCTTGCGCTGGGTGCCGGCCTCGATCGCATCGCCGATCCGCACCGCGTGGACCTGTTGTCGGCGCCGTTATTGGGCATCATCGGGTGGAATCTGCTGGTGTATCTGGGCCTAGTGCTGGCAATGTTAATCCCCGCAACGCGCGGCGGCTGGGCGAGTCAAGGCCTGCTGCAGCGCTTCAGCGGTGGCAAGGCGGCCCTGCCACGCAAGATGCCCTCTGTGTTGACGGCGGCACTGGCCCATTTCGTGGCCGAGTGGTCCGAGCTGAGCGCGCGCTTGACGCGTGCCAGGCTCGCCCGCACGGTTCATCTGTGCGCAGCCATGTTCGGGCTTGGTGCCATGCTCTCCTTGTATGCGCGTGGCCTGTTTTCGCAATACTCAGTCGGTTGGGAAAGTACGTTTCTCGATGCCGGCCAGGTGCATGCAATCCTGTCGATGCTGTTTGCGCCGGCCACGTTCGCCTTCAATATTCAACCGTTTTCCGTGGCCGATATCTCCTCACTTCATTTTAGCCAAACAGCTACTGCCGTTGGCGGTGCCCGCTGGGTGCATTTGTACGCGGCCACGTTGTTGTTGATTGTGGTTCTGCCGCGCATGGTGCTGGCGGGCGTGGCGCATTGGCGTGCGCGTCAGCTTGTGCGCAACTTCCCGCTCGATTTGACGCAGCCGTATTTCCGAAAACTCGCGAACCAGCTTGGCGTGTCGGGACCCGCGGTCTTGCGCGTGCTGCCGTATAGTTTTACTCTCGACGAAGCGCGCGACAAGGGATTGTCCGCGGTGGCGGCCATGTTGCTAGGAGAGCAGGCGCGCGTCATGCTGCGTCCCTCTTATGCTTATGGCGAGGAGCCGCGTGAAGCCTTGGCCGATGCCAACCTCGATGATGCGAGTGCGACGGTGACGGCAGTCCTTTTCAATCTGGCCGCGACGCCCGAAAAGGAAAACCATGGCGCATTTCTGGACTACCTTGTGCGCAAATCACCGCGCGGCATCGCCGTGCTGCTCGATGAATCGGGCCTGCTCGAACGCTTGGGCGAGCATGGCGAGGTACGCGTCACCGAGCGCATCGCGCTATGGCAACAGTTTTGCAACTTCCATCGCGCGCCCGCGACGGTGGTGAATTTGCTCGCACCACAAACCCGTGCGCTCGATACGGGCGCCGGGCTCACCTTATCGAAAGCCCCATGAGCGAATCACCTGTCAACATTCAGTTTGCGCTGATCTCGCACACCAATAACGGCAAGACGACGCTAGCGCGCACGCTGATCGGGGTCGACGTCGGTGAAGTGCGCGATGCTGCGCATGTCACCATCACCGCTGAATCGCACCCATTGCTGACCAGTGCGGCCGGCGATGTGCTGCGGTTGTGGGATACCCCGGGCTTCGGCGATTCGGTGCGTTTGTTCAGGCGCCTGGCTATCTCGGACAATCCGATCGGATGGTTCCTTCGCGAAGTATTCGACCGTTACCGCGACCGGCCATTCTGGCTTAGCCAACAAGCCTTACGCACGGCCAAGGAGTCGGCAGACGTCGTGCTCTACCTCGTCAATTCATCCGAGAATCCACGGGACGCTGGCTATCTTGCCTCCGAGATGAAAATCCTCGCGTGGCTCAATAAACCTGTCGTGGTTTTGCTCAATCAATTGGGGCCCCCGCGGCCCGCCGCCGAAGAGCAGTCCGAGCAGGCGCGCTGGAAACAGCATCTCGATCAATATACGATCGTGCGAGAGGTGCTTGCGCTCGACGCCTTCGCTCGTTGCTGGGTGCACGAGCGCGTGTTCTACGAGGCCATCGGCAAGCTCATCGACGAACAAAAAAAAGAAGGCTATGCGCGCCTGTTCGCCACGTGGGAAGCCAACAATCTGCGGCGATTCCACGAATCGCTGCGATTAACCTCGGTCCAACTCGCCGCAGCCGCAAAGGATAGTGAGCCCATCGACAGCTCTGCGAGCAACATGTTCAAAGCGGCCATCCACAAGATAGGCTTGAGCAAGTCCGGCGAGCGACCCGGCCACGAAAAGGCCATGGCCAGGCTGGTCGAACGGCTCGAGGCGAACATTACACAGACCACCAAGCAATTGCTGGCGCTGCAGCAACTCGATCCAAGCGAGGCGGCAAAAATCAATGCGCGCGTCCGCGATAATTTTGCCGTGCGCGCACCGGTGGACCAGGCGCAGGCAGGGCTGCTCGGGGCAATTATTTCCGGCGCGGCCACCGGGTTGTCGGCCGACCTGATGGCCGGTGGACTCACGTTTGGTACTGGCGCGTTGGTTGGCGGCGTCGTTGGCGCGCTCACACTGGCCGGCGCGGCGTGGGGATTCAATACGAGTACCGATCGCAATGAACCGACCATGCAATTCGCCGATGACTTCTTGCGCACGCTGCTTGTCAGCGGCGTGTTGCGCTATCTGGCCGTGGCGCACTTCGGACGCGGACGTGGCAATTTTGTTGAAGGCGAAGCCCCGGCGTTCTGGCAAACCGAAGTCGAACAGGCGCTGGGGCTCCATGCCGCCGATCTCGGCCAGCTTTGGGAGTCGGTGCGCGCGGAACCCCTTCTGGACAAAGCTGTGGTGCAAGTCGATGCCGTCGTGCTCCGGGTGACGGCGCATGTCCTAAAACAGCTTTATCCAGGTGTGCATGGCGCTTAGAATATTGTCCAATTAGACATTTTCTGTTAAGTTGCTCCTCCTTATAAAAAGGATTAACGAGCAACTATGCCAAATATCAAGATCAAGCGTGTGGTCTGGGCGCTGGGTGGTGTATTCCTCCTGCTCGTCGCCTTGTTTGCGACCAGCCTCTCCTTGGCCAGTTTCGAAGTCTACGCCAGCGGTGTGCACAAGCGCCTGCTGCTGCCAGTCTCGCCAAACGCTAGCTTGTCGTTTGCCAGCTTCACGGGTGTTGGCGACAGTCCCCGCATCGCGGGGTTTCTCGACGGCCCGGTCGTACGTCGCGGCGGGGGGCGCGGTACACCGCCACCTGGTTTTGCGAAGACCGCACAGAAAGCCGCGTCGGCGAAGGAGGGGAACTTACGATCGAGTGTGCAGGCAAAACGCACCGGTTCTTGCTGGGAGAGGCACCCAAGGTGCCCGCCGAAGTCGCGCAAATGCCTGCCAAGGTCGTGGCGCTTAGCGATATTGAGGGCAACGTTACCTTCCTCGATGCCGCGCTGGCAAAACTGGAGATAAGCGATGCCAATGGCGCCTGGAAATTTGGCAGCAATCAACTCGTCATCGTCGGAGATTCGGTTGACCGCGGCCGCGACGTCTTTGCCGTGCTGTGGCGTCTGTATAACCTGTCGCAACAAGCGCATGCGGCCGGTGGCGCGGTCCACGTTTTGCTTGGCAATCACGAGCAGTACATGCTTATGGGACGGGTCAAGAGCGTCAACCTTGAGCACGCCCACGGCGCGCTGCGACTGGGCGGCCTCAAGAGCGCGTTTGGCGCCGATACCATTCTTGGGGAGTGGTTGCGGCAACTGCCGGTGCTGGTCAAGATCGGCCCCGTGTTGTTCACGCACGGCGGCATCAGCCCCGAGGTCGCGGCAAAAAATCTGACAATCGCACAGATAAATGGGGCGATGTCCGGCTATTGGCGCGGCACAACTGCGGCCAGCCCGCAACTTGAGGCCGCGATAGGCTTGGGCGGACTGACGCAATACAGGGGCTATGTGCGCGGCAAGGAGTTCAATTTGCGTGTGCCCACAGACCAAGATGTAAGCGATGTACTGAAAGCATATGGCGCAAGCACGATGGTCGTCGGGCACACCGTTGTGCCCAAGGTCGCCGGGCAGTACAACGGGCGGGTATTTGCGATCGACGTCAACGACGACACCTCGGCAACCGAAGTGCTGGTCTTCGAAGATGGAGTCGCACGTGTCGTCGACTTCGGCGTCATTCGCCATGTCGATCCGCAACAGGTGACTACTTTGCGCCCCATCATGTTGACCGACAGCGCCGATTGGAGGGCGCTCTGGGCGCTGGTCACGCGCACACATGAGCTCACAAAAGTTCCTCACCCATACTAATAATCATTGTGATGCGAAAACTCTTGCCAAGCCAGGCAGGCGTTTGCTATAGTTCGCCTCCCCGGTGAAAAGGTTAACAAAATCAAGTAGTTAACGAGAGTCGGGGCCGCTTGGAAAAGACGGTGACGGTAAAAAGAAGTTTGACGAACAATGCGAAATGCTGCATAATCTCAC
>NZ_PXWF02000125.1 GCF_003011895.2 Massilia glaciei
CCGGCCTGACCATCGGCGGCGGCGGCGGCGGCGCCGGCTACGACCGCAGTGGCGGCACGGGCGGCGGCGCCGCCGGCGCCATCTACAATTCGGGCGCGCTGACCATCATCGGGGCCTCGGCCATCACCAACAACATCGCCGCCGGCGGCGGCGGCGGCGCCGCCGGCGGCAGCGGCAACAACGCGGGGGTGGGCGGGCGCGCCGTGGGCGCGATCTGGAACGCCACCGGCGGCACGGTGAGCATGACGGCCGCCAGCTACGCGGCCATCGCCAACAACGTCGCCGTCAGCGGCAACGTCGGCGGCGTCAACAGCCTGGTTGGGGGCGCCAGCAACACCGCCCTCCCCGCGCAGGCGGCGGTGGCCAAAATCTACAACCAGAGCGGGGTCGCCACCAACGTCAACACCGCGCTTGTCGTGGCGCCGGTGGTCACCGACGCCAACGTCAGCATCTCCGGCGCCACCGGCACCGGCGGCGCCTACAAGATCGGCGACACCGTCACGGCGACCTGGAACAACGGCACAACCGGCGACAACAACACCGGCATCACCGCCGGCGGCGTGACGATGGACTTCAGCGCCTTCGGCGGAGGCTCGGCCGTCGTCACCACGCTAAGCGGCAGCACCTACAGCGCCACCTACACCATCACCGCCGGGGCGCTCGACGCCACCGGGCGCAATGTGAGCGTGTCGGCCAGCAACGGCACCACCACGACCACCGCCGACACCACCAACGCCACCGTCGACAACGTCGCGCCGGCCGTGAACGCGGCCAACATCACCATCTCCGGCGCCACCGGCACCAGCGGCGCCTACCGGATCGGCGACGTCGTCACCGCCACCTGGACCGACGGCAACACCGACACCATCAGCGGCGCGACGGCCGATTTCAGCGCTTTCGGCGGCGGCTCGGCCGTCGCCGCGAGCAAGGTCGGCGGCGTCTGGAGCGCGTCCTACACCATCGCGGCCGGCGCCGTCGACGGCACCGCCCGCAACGTCAGCTTCACGGCCACCGACAACGCCGGCAACGCCACCAACGCCGCCGGCACCAGCAACGCCACCGTCGACAACATCGCGCCGGTCGTGACCACCACCGACATCGTCCTTTCCGGCGCCACCGGCACCGGCGGCGCCTACAAGATCGGCGACACCGTCACGGCCAGCTGGACCGACAGCAACACCGACAGCATCGTCGCCGCGACGGTCAACTTCAGCCAGTTCGGCGGCGGCACGGCCGCCGCCACCCTGAGCGGCAGCACCTGGAGCGCGTCGCACACGATCACGGCCGCCAACATCGACACTGTCAACCGCAACGTCGCCGTCTCCGCCACCGACAACGCCGGCAATGTCACCACCAGGGTCGGCACCAGCAACGTGACGCTCGACCGGTTCGCGCCGGTCGTCACCGCGGCCAACATCGCGCTCACCTCGACCGGCAGCGGCAGCGGCGGCGCCTACCGGCCCGGAGACACCGTCAGCGCGACCTGGACCAACACCGGCGGCGACGCCAACACCGACACCCTCGCCGCCGTGACGTTCGACTTCAGCCGCTTCGGCGGCGGCATCGTCACGCCCACCCTCGCCGCCGGAGTCTACAGCGCAAGCTACGTCACCGTGGCCGGCATCACCGACGCCACCGACGGCGCCGTGATCGTCACCGCGACCGACAACGCGGGCAACGTCACCGGCACGCTCGACGACACCAGCGCCGTGGTCGACCTGCAGGCCCCGGTCGTCACCGACGCCAACCTGAGCATTTCCGGCGCCAGCGGCGCCGGCGGCACCTACGTGGCAGGCGACACCGTCACCGCCACCTGGAACAGCACCGCGGACGGCAACGGCGACACCCTCAGCGCCGTGACGGTCGACTTCAGCGCCTTCGGCGGCGGCGCGGCCGTGGCCGCGGCCGACAGCGGCGGCATCTGGACGGCGAGCTTCACGATCGAGGCCGGCGCCGGCGACGCGACCGGCCTGAACGTCTCGCTCAGCGCCACCGACAACGCGGGCAACACCACCACCGGCGCCGACTCGTCCAACGCGGCGCTCGACGCGTCGGCGCCGACGCTGGCCATCGTGGTCGCCCACGACGCCCTGACCGCCGGCGAAACCTCGCTCGTGACGTTCACGTTCTCCGAGCCCGTGAGCGGCTTCAGCAATGCCGACCTGAGCGTCGCCAACGGCACCCTGAGCGCGGTCACCAGCGTCGACGGCGGCACCACCTGGACCGCCACGCTCACGCCGGACGCGGGCGTGGCCAGCGCGACCAACCTGATCACGGTCAACAACGCCGCGTTGACCGACACCGCCGGCAACGCCGGCAGCGGCAGCACCGACTCGAACGCGTACTCGGTCATGACGGCCGGCATCACCGCGGCCATCGTGTTCAGCGACAACGCGTTGCTGGCCGGCGAGACCTCCTCCGTGACGATCACGTTCTCGGAGGCCGTGGTCGGCTTCGACAACGCCGACCTGACGGTCGAAAACGGCACGTTCGACGCCGTCACCTCGTCCGACGGCGGCACCACCTGGAACGCGACCCTCACGCCGACGCCCGGCTTGGTCGACGCGAGCAATGTGATCACGCTCGACCTGAGCGGCGTGACCGACGCGGGCAGCACCGCCGGCGTGGGCACCACCACGTCGGAAAATTACGCGATCGACACCGCTGTCGCGAGCGTGTCCATCGCGCTGGCCGACGACACACTGACGGCCGGCGGGAGCACCGTCGTCACGTTCACGTTCTCGGAGCCCGTGTCCGGCTTCGACAACGGCGACGTCACGGTCGAGAACGGCTTCCTCGACACCCTCGCCACGTCCGACGGCGGCACCACCTGGAGCGCCACCCTCACCGCTACGGCCAGCACCGACGCGCCGGCCAACATGATCAGTGTCGACAACGCGGGCTTCCAGAACGCGTCCGGCAACGCCGGCGCCGGCAGCACCACGGCCAGCTACGCGATCGACGTGACGGCGCCGACGGTGGACATCGCCTTCGACCGCACCACATTCGCCATTGGCGACACGGCCCAGGTGACCTTCACGTTCTCGGAGCCGGTCGTGTTCGGCAACAGCGCCGTGAGCGTCGACAACGGCAGCCTCTCGGACGTCTCGAGCGCCGACGGCGGCACCACCTGGAGCGCCACCTTCTCGCCGGCCTTCGGGGTCGAGGACGCGAGCGGCGTGCTGCTGGTCGACAACACCCTCTACGCCGACCTGGCCGGCAACGCCGGCAGCGGCACCACCACCTCGGCCAACTACGCGGTCGACACCGCGATGCCCACCGTCGGCATCGTCGTCGCCGACAGCGTTCTGACGGCCGGCGGGGCGAGCACCGTCACGTTCACGTTCTCGGAGGCCGTGACCGGCTTTTCGAACGCCAACGTGGCCGCCGACAACGCCACCATCGGCACCGTCGGCTCGCTCGACGGCGGCACCACCTGGACCGCCACGCTCACCCCGGACCAGGGCGTGGACGCGACGGGCAACGTGGTCAGCCTCACGATGGGCGCCGTGGCCGACCTGGCCGGCAACACCAGCAACTACGACGGCGCATACTACTCCGGAAATTACGTGGTCAGCACGGTGCGCCCGGGCGCCACCATCACGCTCGCCGACGACCTCTTGACGGCCGGCGAAAGCACGCTCGTGACGATCGCGTTCTCGGAGGCCGTGAGCGGCCTCGACGCCGGCGACCTGACCGCGAGCAACGGCACGCTCGACGGCCTCGCCACGGACGACGGCGGCCTGACCTGGACCGCCACCTACACCCCGAACGCGGGCGCGGACTCGGTGGACAACGCGATCATGCTCGACAACACCGGCGTGGCCGACGCCGACGGCAACACCGGCACCGGCACCACCTACTCGGCCGAGTTCACGATCGACCAGGCGGCGCCGACGGTCGTCATCACGCTCGCCGAGACCTTGCTCGCGGGCGGCGAGTCGATGCTGGTGACGTTCACCTTCTCGGAGGCGGTGACGGGCCTGGACATCGGCGACTTCACCGCCGAGAACGGCACGCTGTCGGAACTGACCAGCGGCGGCGAGGGCCGCACGTGGACCCTCAGTTTCACGGCCACCGCGGGCGTCGACGACACGGGCAACGTCATCACGCTCGACAACACCCTCTACACCGACAGCGCGGGCAACGCCGGCGGCGGCAGCAGCGCCTCCGGAAATTTCGAGATCGACAGCACGGCCCCGACCTTCACCATCGACGTCGCCGACGCCAGTTTACAGGCCGGCGAATCGACCCTCGTGACGATCACCTTCAACGAGCCGGCGACCTACTTCGACAACAGCCACATGGTGGTGCCGAACGGCACCCTCAGCACGCTCACCTCGGGCGACGGCGGCCTCACCTGGACCGCGACCTACACGCCCGACGCCGGCGTGAGCGACACGAGCAACGTGATCTCGCTCGACCGATTCTGGCCGGAGGACATGGCCGGCAACTACACCAGCCCGCAGGGCACGCAGATCGTCGATTCGAACAACTTCGCGATCGACACGGCGCCTCCGACCGCCACCATCACGCTCGACACCCGGATCCTCGCCGCCGGCGGCGCCTCGCTCGTGACGATCGCGTTCTCCGAAGTGGTCGCGGACTTCGACAACGGCGACCTGAGCGCCGCCAACGGCACCCTCGGCGCCGTCAGCTCAGGCGATGGCGGCCTGACCTGGACGGCCACCTTCACGCCCGACTCCGGCATCACCGTGGCCAGCAGCGTGATCACGCTCGACAATACTGGCGTGCTCGACCTCGCCGGCAATGCCGGCGGAGGCGCCACCATTTCCGAAGACTACGCGATCGACACCGAACGGCCAAGCGTGTCCATCACGCTCGACGACACCGACCTGATTGCCGGCGAGAGCGCGCTCGTCACGTTCACCTTCTCCGAGGTGGTGACCGGTTTCTCGAATGCCTCCGTGACGGTCGCCAACGGCACGCTCGATGCCGTCACCGCAGCCGGCGACGGCATCACCTGGACCGCGATCTTCACGCCGGACGACGGCATCACTGCGGCGAGCAACCTGATCACCGTCGACGAAACCGCGCAGGCGGACCTGTACGGCAACACCGGCGCGGCCACCTCCGTTTCGGGCAATTTCACGATCGACACCGAACGGCCGGACGTCGGCGTCACGGTGGGCGACACCGCGCTGCGCGCGGGCAAAACGACCACCGTCACGTTCACCTTCACGGAGCCGGTCACCGGCTTCTCGAACGCCAATGTGAGCATCGACAACGGCACGCTCGACAGCTTCGCCTCGCTCGACGGCGGCACCACCTGGACGGCGACCTTCACCCCGACCGCCGACATCGAAGCCAACAGCAACATCTCGTACGAGTTCAGCACCCTGTCCGACCTGGCCGGCAATGCCTCCAGCATCAGCTTCGGGAGCAGCGAGGGCTTCGCGATCGACACCTTGTTGCCGAGCGCGACCATCTTGGTCGCCGACGACGCGCTGGCGGCCGGCGAAAGCACGCAGGTCACCTTCACGTTCTCGGAGCCGGTGGCGGACCTTTCCAACAGCGCCATCAGCGTCACCAACGGCGTCCTCGGCGCCGCCACCTCAATCGACGGCGGCATCACCTGGAGTGCCACATTCACGCCGGACGCAGGCGTCACCGCGGGCGCCAACCTGATCACGCTCGACAACACGGCAGTGACCGATCTGGCCGGCAATCCTGGCCTGGGCGAAACCGATTCCAATTCGTTCGCGATCGACACCGCCGCGCCGATCGTCGCGATCACAATCGACGACAGCGCGCTGGCTGCTGGCGAAAGCGCGCTGGTCACCTTCACCTTTTCCGAGGCGGTCACCGGCTTCTCGAATTCGGCCATCAAGGTCGCCAACGGCACGCTCGACGCCGTCTCCTCGGTCGATGGCGGCACCACCTGGACCGCCACCTTCACGCCGACCGCCGGCGTCACCTCGGCCAGCAATGTGATCACGGTCGACAACACGCTTGTCGCCGACCTGATCGGCAACCCGGGCGACGGCGCGACCGCGTCGGCCAATTTCACGATCGACTCCGAACTTCCGACGGTCAGCATCGCGCTCGCCGACAGCGCCCTGAGCGCCGGCCAGAGCTCGCTCGTCACGTTCACCTTCTCGGAGCCGGTCACCGGCTTCTCAAACGCCAATGTCAGCATCGACAACG
>NZ_PXWF02000126.1 GCF_003011895.2 Massilia glaciei
GGCGCGGCGGCGATGACCTGGGGCAGCACCGGGGCGGGCGCGCGCTGGCCTATGGCGAGGGCGCACTGGGACGACAGCGCCAGCGCGAGCAGGGCGGGGAGGGCGCGCATCATGGCTCCAGAGTGGCCGGCGCGGCGGCGGGCGCGGCGGCGGGCGCCGGCGGCGGCGTGCCGAACTGGTTTTCGTGGCGCAGGGCGCTGCCGATGGCGGCGGTCAGCTGGTCGAGCGGCAGGCCGACCTGGTTGGCGACGGCCGGCTCCATGCCGAGCACGGCCTGCAGCTTGCTGGCGGCGGCGTGCGCCAGCGCCAGCGCCTGGTAGCGGCGCAGCAGGCTCAGGATCGCGGTGGTGTTGTTCGACACTTTTTCGAGCTTGCTCTGGGTTTGCGTCTGGGCCCGGTTCGCGCCGTGCTGGTTGATGCGTTCGTCGACGTTCCAGATGGCGTCGGCGCGGCGGAACTGCTGCAGCGCGTTGCCGTAGTGGAGGCGGGCCAGGTGGACCTGGGCCAGGATCGCCATCTGCGCCGTCACGCGGCGCTGGTCGGCCAGCGCGACGCCGGAGTCGGCCAGCCGCTGCTGGGCCGGCATGCTCAGCAGGTTGAACAGGTTGAACGAGATCTGGGCGCCGGTCTCGCTCCACTGGTTGTTGACCAGATACTTGTCGGTGTCGTATTTGAGGCCGGCGTTCAAGTTCAGGTTGGGGAACATCCTGAGCATCACCTTGCGCGTCTCGGCGTGCGCGATGCGCGCGTTGTAGTGCTGCTCGCGCAGGTCGGCGTTGTTGGCGATGGCCCTCAGTTCGAGCGCCTCGACGCTCTGCTCGAGGATCGCGCTGCTTAGCTGCTCGGCCGGCTCGACCACTATCAAGTC
Source organism: Massilia glaciei (assembly GCF_003011895.2). Taxonomy (GTDB): domain Bacteria; phylum Pseudomonadota; class Gammaproteobacteria; order Burkholderiales; family Burkholderiaceae_D; genus Telluria_A; species Telluria_A glaciei. The sequence continues at coordinate 869 of NZ_PXWF02000126.1, forward strand.
GTGCGACAGCGGCGCGTTGATGAAGTTGGCCAGTTCGATGCGGGCGCTGGCGAGCTCCTGGTCGATGCCCTCGAGCAGGCGCAGGTTCTCGAGCACCTGGCGCTGGTAGCGCAGCGAGTCGATGGGTGAGCGCAGCCGCTCGGCCTCGGCTTGGCGCGCGTCCGCCAGGGCGCCCTCGGCCATGACGATCGAGTCGCGGATGGTGGCGCGCAGCTTCTGGGCGCTGGCGGTGCGCCAGAAGGCGGTGCGCACGTCCTGCATCAGCAGGTGCATGGCCTTGCGGCGGCGCTCGGCGGCGATCAGCCGGCGGTCGGCGTTTTGCTTGGCCGCCACGTACGACAGGCCGAAGTCGAGCAGGTTCCAGGTCAGTCCGAGGTCCGACACGGTGTGCTCGCGTTCGCTCGAGATGAAGGGGTTTGCCAGCGAGGGCGCGCCCGTCACCGAGTCGACCGCGCGCGTGGTGGCGTCGGAGTTGCGGTGGCGGTAGCCGGCCGCGGCGAGCAGCTTGGGCAGCATGTCGTACTTGCTCGTCGCGAGCAGGTTCATGGCGACCGCCTCCTCCATCATGCGCCCGCGCCGGTCCAGGTTGTATTTGAGAGCGCGCGCCATCGCCTCGTCGAGGCTGACCGGGCCGCCGATGGGGGCCACCCCGCGCGCGGCGAAGGCGCGGTCGAGCCCGGATTGTCTGAGCAGCTCCGGCCCGCCGACCGGCTCCGGCGTCACGCTGGCGCATCCCGAAAGGAGCATCAGCGCCGCCAACAGCGGCGCGCCAAGGGTGGATCGCAGATCACCGCGCAGGGGCGGGCGTTCGGTCGGGACGGCAGGGCTGGCGTGCATTTCGGCTCCAATCATTATGTGCAGCCAAATTCTATCCTGAAAGTAACTTAAAAATCGGTTTTAGGCGCAATTTTTATTGGCATCATGGAAATGGAATTATAGGTTTGTTCATAATGAGAAACCGATTCTCAAAAGTGAGGCCGGCGCGCTCGCCGCGCGGGCGTGGCCGATAAATGTTTTACGGTCCACGGCCGCCAAAATGTTCACAAATGCTAACCATGTAGCGGGGCATGGAGGGGGAGGAAAGGTCCGCCGAATCAGGGACTTGGGCGAGGCATCGGCGCCGCTGCGGGAGGGCGCCGCGCGGGTCCGTGCGGCAGACAGGGAAAGTCACCGATCGGGTCGCCCGAAGAATGCCAAGATGTAATTTATATTTGCAAGACTTTTAAAGCTTTTTTGAAAATATTTGTGGCTGTTTCGCATATGCAACATTAAGTTACATTAATAATAATTCCCGTGTTGTTTGCGCAAGGGCGCTTGCCGCCGCGATCAGTCGGCGCGCCAGTCCGATGGGGCCGCCAATTGTTGATTGTCGGGCGTCGGTGGCGCCCCCGGCCTCGCTTGCGCGTCCTGCCGGGGCGAGCCCAGGATCATGGCTCTGTAACCCGCCAGCGCGGCGTCGAGCGGGAAGCGCCGCGCGACAGATTCGACCGCCAGCGCGCGGATCCGCGAGGCCGCTATCGCGCCCGACAATATTCCGTGGATTTTATCGGCGATGGCGTCGCCATCGAAAAAATCGACCAGCAAACCGTTTTCGCCGTCGGTGATCACCTCGGTCACCGGGGCCGTGCGCGAGCCGATCACCGCGCACCCGCATGCCATTGCCTCGAGCATCGACCAGGACAGGACAAACGGATAGGTCAGATAAACGTGGGCGGCCGACACCTGGAGAAGCGCGCGGTATTTTGCGTGCGCGATTGTGCCGAGAAAATGGACGCGCCTGGTGTCGACCGCGATCTCGCGCATGAGCTGCTCGCGCCAGTTGGCGGCCGCTTTCGGTTTCGCGCCATAGCTGACGTCGTCGCCGCCAACGATGACGACCGTGCAGCCGGGATTTTTCGCCAGGATCCTGGGCAGGGCGCGCATGAAAACATGGAAGCCGCGGTAGGGCTCGAGATTGCGCGCGACAAAGGTGACGACCTGGTCGCCCGGCTTCAGAAGGGTGCCGTCGGGGAGAGAGAGGCGCGCCTGCGCGTCGGGCCGCATGTGGCCGGTGTCGATGCCCTCGTGGACGACCCGGATCTTGTCCTGGTAAGCCGAGGGATGCAGGCTCTTTTGCCATTGCGTGGGCGCCACGGCGAGATCGCAGTTTTCCAGGTTGAGCAGCGGCAGGGCGTTCTTGGCGCGGATGCGCGCCGCGTCGTCGAGCGTGCGCGCGAACTCCGGGTCGAAGCCGACATCGGCGCCCGAGGCATGGTAGTAGTACTCGCAAAAATGGATCAGCTTGGCGAGCGGAAAGGCGTCCCTGAGGAACAGCGTCTCGCCCCATCCCGGATGGGCGACGACGACATCGGGCGTGAAGCCCTGGGCCTTGAGCGCGAGCAGCACGCGCAGCGCGGCCTGCCCGTGCAGGACCGCGGCCTCGAAGGGCTTGACGTAATGGTGGGTCGCCGCCACCGGGGCGCGGTGCAGCTTGTAGGTGACGGTTTTCACGCCGGGCACCGCGGCCGGGCAGCCTTCCTTGCCGATGGCGAGCACCTGGAAGGCGCGCTCGCGCGCCAGATGCGCCGCGATGGCTTTGAACTGCCCCGGAAAATTCTGGTGGATGAACAAAATTTTCAAAGGGGGCTTGCTCGAATCCATAGCGGCATCTTCATTCGGAAAACGGGCGATACGCCTGCAGGCGTTGATATTTTCCCGCAACTATATGCCAGAAGCCTCCTCACGACAACGCTATGCGGCCCAGTCGATCGCGTCGAACACCTGCCGCAACCGCGCGCCGCGCGCCGCGTTGAGCATGGACGGGTAGGCCACTTTGCCGTCGAGGTGGCCGCGGAAGTTGTCGCGCCGGCCGCGGTTTTGCGACGCGGGACCGTGGCGCACGCAGTTGGTCAGCGTCGCTTTAAGGAGGTCGAATTCGGCGCGGGCGAGGTTGGGATGGCGGTTGACCACCACGCCCGTGACCTGCTGCCTGGCGCCCGCGCGCATGGCGCGTGTTTTTTTCGTGTTGACGATGAAGCCCTCCTCGATCGCGATCGCGCCCGTCCGCGCGCAGAAGCGCCCGACTGCGCGCGCGAACTGGGGCCCGCCCGAGAAGACGAGGTCGTCGGCATAGCGGCTGTAGCAGGCGCCCAGGGACTGGGCGAGGGCGGACAGGCGCAGGTCGAGCCGGTAGGCGCACAAATTGGCGGCCGCGGGCGAGCAGGGCGAGCCCTGCGGCAGGTGGGGCGAGCGGAACGGCTGGCGTTCGGCCCAGGGCAGGGGCGTGCCGTCGGGTCGCTGGAGCAGGACGCCGGCCGGGGTCCGGTTGACGCACAGGCGCGCCAACGCGCCGGCGACGCCGGCCGGATAGCCGAGTTTGGCGAACAGGGCCTGGACGCGCGCGGCGGGAATGTTCGGGAAAAAATTTTTGAGGTCCATGCATGACAGCATTGAATATCCCAAGGGGTAACCCCGTGGAGGCGTTCGATTGCACGAAGTAAAAGGCCGCCGGCTTGCAGGATCCGCCCGCGGCAGCGATGAGGGAATTGGGCCGGTCCGTCAATGGCGGGCGGCGTGGCCGGGACATGGGACCTGAAACCTTTGGGCAAGCGCCCGATGCATTGCCGAGGAGGCCGTCTTGGACAGGGGCGCGGCAGGCGCCAATTCGCAACAGGAACTAAACCAAATTTTGTAACCGGGGTCTGACCCCGAATGTTAAATATTTTTCAATCGGGGTCAGACCCCGATTGCGGAACATTGCGTAAAGAGGGGCATGCCCTTGGTGCTTTTTGCGTTGGCACGGGCTGGTCACAGTCGCTCTTGGTTTTGGGCAAACTCGGCGCGAAAGATTACGCAACCGGGGTCTGACCCCGATTGTTAAAATTTCACAATCGGGGTCAGACCCCGGTTACGGAATGTTGTCGCTTTTACTTGGGCTCCGATTTGGCGCCGTAGCGTTTGCTCCACTCGGCCAGGATGCGCTCGCGGTTCTTCGCGGCCCAGTTGAAATCGTTCTTTTTGATCAGCAGCGTTTCGTAGTTGGCGGGGATGCCGTCCATCTTGCGCACCTGGCCCGGGTAGGCGACGATCGCGTAGAAGTTGCCGTAGATGGCGTTGGCCTCCTTGCTGGCCATCCAGTCGACCAGCTTCTTCGCGCCCGCGATGTTCGAGCTATTCTTCGGGATCGCGTTGGCGCCGACATCCCAGCCCAGTCCCTCGCTCGGGAAGATCGCCGTGATCGGCTTGCCGCTGCGGATCTCCAGGCCGGCGCGGAAGTCGAACGAGATCCCCACGGCGACCTTCCCCTCGCCGGCCAGCTTGCACGGGGCCGAGCCGGAATGGGTGTAGAAGGCGACGTTCTCGTGCAACGCGTCCATGTATTTCCAACCCTCGGCCTCGCCCCACAGTTGCAGCCAGGCGCTCACGTCGAGGAAGCCCGTGCCGCTCGAGACCGGATGCGGCATCACGATCTGCCCCTTGTAGGCCGGGTTGTGCAAGTCCTTCCAGCTCTTCGGCTTGGGCAGCTTGAGGGCGCCACCGCGCTCGTTGTTGAAGCAGATGGTCGAGCCCCAGACGTTGTTGCCGGTCCAGGTCGGCGGCCGCGCCTGGTCCGAATAGGCCTTGTTGAGCTGCTTGAATCCTTTCGGCTCGTACGCGAGCAGCATGTTCCTTTGCGCCAGCAGCGACAGGCTGGTCGCGGCCAGCCCGGCGACGACGTCGGCGCCGCCCTTGTCGGCCAGCAGCCGGTTCGTGATCACCCCGGCCGATTCGCGCACCCATTTGATTTCGATGTCCGGATTGGCCTTCTCAAAACCGGTCTTGTAGAACTTCATGACCTCCGGCTCGATCGTGGTGAAGACGGTCAGCGTCGATTTGGCCTGGGCCATGCCCGCGCCGGCGGCGAACAGCCCCGCCGTCAACATCCCAATCTTGCCCATACTAAAACGTGTTTTGTTCATCTTCGCAGTCTCCCGGGCCCGAAGCCGTCGTTGAAAAAAGTGGCGTTTGCCCGGCGAAATGTCGCGCCGCTTGCCGGTCCCGGAAAGCGGACGGCGCCGACCGGGTCCGCGCACGCCGAAATGTAAATTTCGGGCCTTGTTCACACTAGAGCTACTTGCAAAAGGTTGATTCCAAGGGGGATTTATTTTTTTGCGAGGCAAAAAGGAGGTGATGGGGATAGCCATTTCTGGCA
>NZ_PXWF02000127.1 GCF_003011895.2 Massilia glaciei
CGCTTGGAATTTGAAACCGCCCCGTCATGACAAATATTGTCCAAAGCGGGATCAGAATCACAAGCGCGAACAACGCGCCCAACAAATACTTCCAAAGCCTGGGTGGCTGTGCCGATACAACGGTACTCATGAAGCCCCCTTTTTTTCCGAAATCGCCCCGCAGTCGCCCTGTTGCGGTGCAGCCGCCGTTCGCATGCCTGCCCTCGTTTCGCACAGCACTGTCGATGGCAATCCTTCACGCAGCGATGGAACACAATTGGGCAATTTTCCCGAACTGTAGTATCTTGCATTGCCTTCAATGAGGTCCTTGCGCCACTGAGGCTCAACTTCCCAATACCTATGAAACTTCTTTTGAAAGTCGCTCCATTTAAGAATTGATGCTCGAGGTATGATGTCGAGACGCTTCAAGCGCCAATCGGCCACCGCGCACAAGTATTTGTAGAAATTCGGATCGCTCGAAGCCTTTCCGCCGCCAATAGCCACGTCATATGCGGTGACGTTTCGATGGTTCTCGCTGCTGCCGACAATCGCACCATGAAACGATTTCGGACTGACCTCATGCTGCCAGCGCAGCCGCGCCTCGTTGGGCGTTTCATATCGGGTAACGGAAATTTTTTCACCCGGAGCTACACCCCAGGCACTCTTAACCTTGCACCAATCGCCAGGGTCTTTGCCCTTGTTGATCGCCTTCTCTAATTGGTCTTGCGCGCCCGACCCGAACAAGCCCGCACCGGTGGGAAGGCGTGTGGCAGCCGGCCGTGGATCGTCGATCAACTCTTGGGGTCTGATCATTATTCCTTTGTCGGTGGAAATGGCAATGGCCGCGTCATTCGGATCGACCGCTTCGCACGGGCCTTGCTCGTCTTTAGGAAGGCGAGATTGTGTCGAATTTTTTGGAAAGTCTTTTGGATCGACCTGTCCCGCGCCGCGAATATCAGCGATCACAGGTACCGGCAAGGCCTCTCCAGTGATGGAGCGTATGCCTCGGCGCTGCGCCGCGTCGGTTTTTATATAATTGAGCCAACTGTCGGGGTTTGGGGGCCACGTCACTTCATTGGACTCGGCCCGGTGCGCGCGTCCAGATTCCGCCACGTGCGCGTGGCTGTCCTCGTCGTCAACACGTAACGCGAAATCATGTGGCGCCACGCCAACGAGCACTGGTCCGAGCGTTTTCTTAGCCACGTCAACGCGCTTTTTCATTGTGAATACGCGCTGGCGGAACCCGGGCCCCAGTGCATCCAGCGGCTTTGAATCCTGCCGTACAGTTTTCCATATTGGAGGAGGATCCTCGCCCCACAAATTGCGCCGCGCCGTTTTTTCTGTCTTGGACAGAGCATTGCCAGACATGAAATCTGGGATCCCCTGCCATCCAATTCCTTGAATGTTATCGAGCGCGACCGTCATGTCCTCCGGGCAGAAGTACAAGTAGACTTTCCCCCGGTTTTCGCGCTCTGCGCTTGCAAGCCATTTCGTGCCGACCATGCCATAATGTTTGGCTTGGTCGCTGAGCGCGGCCAATGGCGGCGTCGCGTGCTTCTTCCCCACCACCCCTTGAACGATCTTGGCCAGCGTTTGCAGTCTCGCATCAAAGGTCTGCCGCGAGCCGATCGCTTCGTAATGGCCTGCCATGGCTGCATCGGTTCCGCCGCCAAGTCCTCTACCACTCTCGATAATGCCAAAAAAATTCGTGGTCGTTTCCTCCAAACTGTACGGTGGATTGTTCAGGATCAGGGTATCGGCGGGCCTCAGTCCTTCATCGAGCAGGAACGCTTGTGCCAGCAGCGATACCATGCAGCCTTGACTATGCGCGACGATGGTCACCACTTCGTCCTTGTCGAAGTCCCGGATCATCGAGATCAGGGCTGCCAGCCGTTTGGCTGCAAGAACCATATACATTCGTCCGGGCGCGCTCAATAGCGGACGTACGGGGTCACCTCCGACATCTTTAGGTGAGAACATGCCGCGATTCCACATATCGGGCAGCGTGCTGGTGGCATTGCCGAAAGGTCCTCCACCTTTGGATAGGTCCTTGTCCAAACGGTTTCCGAAACGGTCAATGCGTTGTCCATTCTTGGTACCCGCTTGCTCCAGCATTTCCCTAAAACCCCAGTAGAAGGGAATAACCGGACTGTGCGTATCGGTTTTAATTTGCCGTTTGAAAAAAACCGCATCAGGGTCGGCTTCCAGCGTCGCCTTGTCGTCCTGTCCGGGTTGATCACCGGGCATGCGGTAGGTGGCGGGCGTGAACAGGCCGACTTTACCTGGGGCGATCTTGTGCAGGCGGGCGTCAAGCCCTTGGCACAATCCTTTCTCGGTTGCGTTAAAGCTGGTGCCAACGTCATTTACGCCATGGATCACAATAATATTGCAAGGCAGGTTGGGCTTGACGCCTACAGTCTTGTCGTAGGCGCGATTGGCATGCAAAACACCTTTTCCCCGCCCGATGCAATACGATTCTTTTGGGTATGTCATTTCGATGTCCTCCCTATTCGTCAGTAAGAATTCGGATGTCGACGATATGCATAGCTTCGCGCTCCAGCAGACTGGTCTTGCCCATCGCGTCACTTATCCCTTTGAGTGTGCTGCCATCACTCATATCGATTTCGAATTTTCGATTGGGAGCGATTGGAGCCTCCTCGATTTGCGGCGCATATTTGAGAACGAACTTCTGGTCTGGAGCGCTGCTGCCAAACGTGGGCAGTTCAGTGGCCATGGTGGCCGGTCCGCTAAATGGAAAGTTGGCCGCCTGATTCTTGATGTCGCCATCGGTACCGTTGGTAATGCCGCCGCCGATTTTGGTGAACGAGCCATCCTCCGCAATCAGTCGGATTTCCTTGGCCATCAGGGAGATGATCCCGTCGGTGGCGGTGATCATGACGTTTTTTGCGGAGTTGATTTCGGTGTCGTCATGCTGGCTTTGCATGACGAATTTTCCATAATGGGCAATGGCCCTGATGCCGTCATGGTGCGAAAACAAGGAGATGCCCTTGCCCGCGTTCAGGTTGAAGCATTGCCCACTGGAGAGCTGCATATGTTGCTGTGCCACGGTGTCGATGTTCACGCCGGCGTAGCAGACGATGGTCTTCGGCGTGGTCAGGGCCATGCCCGCTGCGGACGTCACACTCAGGGTTGGCTCGCCTCCGATTCCTTCGGGGTCGGTGTTTCCGCCACCTGGGGCCGCCTTGATGTGGTCCCGCAGTTCGGCCTGTGGCGCCGGATCGAGCGCCAATCCCTGGTTCTCAAAAGCGACCTGCCCAAGCGACTTGAAGAGCTCGGCGCAGTCCTGCATCAGCCCGAGGTGCTCTTCCGCGCTAAGCTGGTTTGCGCAGGCGTCCAGCCGCTGCCAAGTCGATATAAGTAGCGATTTGGCCGTGCGGATGCTCCCGCCGTCATTGCTGGCCAACTCGAACCCGTCGCCGCGCGGCGTCGCCTCGCCCTTGCTACGCGGGTGGGTCAAGAATCCCAAGTTGAGCTGGGTGGACGCGTGATCGCTGGCCAGTTGCGCGCTTATCTGGCCCGTGGTGTCATCGATCCTTAACTGATTCGATCTTGTCCCCCCGATCTCGCGGCTGACGATTCCCGACAGGTGCCGGTCGCCCGGAAGACTGCTGACATGGCTGAAACTAGGCGGCGGCGACACGCCGCTGTGCGTGGCGCTGATGATGATCGGTTTGTCAGGGTCGCCGCCCATGAAGCAAATCACGGCCGACGTTCCCACCCGTGGCAGGGAGATGGCGCCGTATAGCGCACCGGCCCAACCCGAGCAAACCGGGACCCAAGCCGAGTCGTGTTCGGTCAATTTGTCAGTGGTAATGACTGCGCCAGCGCGTTCGTCCGGACGACTTCCGGGAAAGCGCACGCGCACCCTCCCCAATTCGTCACAGTACACGCCCCCGGCCTCCGGCCCGATCACAACCACGGTTTCATTTCCCGTGCGCGGCAAGTCAACGCGCGGATCGTATGCCGCCACGATTGGGATGCCGCGTCGTACACAGGTGAATTGCACCGTGTAGCGTCCATCGCGTTCGGCGCTCGCCTCGGCCGCGCCAGTGCCAGGATCGGCATTGGTATCGTCATCCGTGCCCCAGCGATTCAATGCGAACAGCCGGTTTGCCCTGTCCCGCAACGTCTTCGGCAGATTGTTCTCGGCCGCCACACGCAGTTCCGTGAAAACGAACTCGCGCTTATCCGGTGGATGGGCATCGATTCCGGCGTGACCGGTAACGGCCACCCACTGTCCCGGGCAAAATTCGCGGCCGCCACTTTCACCCCGAACACACTTTGAATCGAATTCATGGTGAGCCATGCGCAGTTCGCTCAGGGCGCGGTAGTCGTCCGGGTTGTGGCCCGCGTGCTGCACGTGGATCAAGCTGTCGTTAAGACCCGCTGCGAGTTGATTGCCAAGCTCGCCCTGATCACTCAGGCTCGAATGCATGACGTTATCCATCCGAGCCGTCTTATAGTCCCAGCTCTGACGCCTGACGCGTCCCGGCGTCAACCTTCGCACGGGGTGCCACGCAGTGATGCTGTCGGCCTTCTCAGTGCCGTCATCGCGGTGGTAGCGCACGATGCCGGCGGCGTTCTTCTCAAGCGAATAGGCATTGTCGAACAGGATCAGCGTATGCGCCGGGGCGTCCTTTGGGGATCTTTCGGCCGTGGGCTGGAAGAACCAGGCGATGCCACGACGCTTCCACAAGCGGCGCAGGAAGGCCGTGTCGGACTCTTTGTACTGCATTGTGAATTCACGGCGCGGATAGCCACTTTTCAAACGCCACGTCTCGAAGTTGAAGGCGCGGGCCAGCACTGGATTTTCGTGCAACCAGTCCCCCAAGATGACATTGCTGATTTCGACTTCGCTCATGCCTCGGAAAATGCGGGTGTTGGATCCCTTTTCGCTGATCGAAAGGGCGTCGCGCATGGTCAGCAGGTAGGTTGCAAGGCCGCCATCGGACTCGCCCTCCTCCGCGCCATCGACAATGCCGCACACCGAGCGCAGGCCGCCTGTGCTGGTGACGAATTGCAGTTCGACGGGCATGGCCATGAACTGTTTGAGCGGCAGATTGGCTTTGGCGGCGACACAGAGCAAGCGATATTCGAGAGGGGCGCAGATGCCTTCAACACCGGTAACCTGCTTGACCAATAGCACATCATCGACAAACCCCTTCTGTTTCCCAGGCGAAGCCGGATGGGGCGGTTCATATCGGTTAAGCCAAACCGTGCGAGCGGGCTGTGCAGATCCATGCGCGGAACTCCTAATGAGAGATACACCTGTTTGAGGCGGTAGCAAATTGACGGCGCGGCCGAAAGCCACCTCTGGAAAACGTCCAATTTGAACGACTTTCGACAACACGTGTAGCGCTGCATCAAGATTGCCAAAAATATATTCTCCCAAGAGTTTGTGCGAAAAGGCACACACACTTTTCGCGTCAATATCAGGAAAGGAAGGAGTAAGTGCGCGCATTCAGCCGCGCCAAGGCGTTAGCGGGACGGCATCGCTTGCCGATGGTGGGTTTGGATACGCGGCATTAGAATCGTCCATGAGGAACGACGAGATGATGAAACACACCATGCTGCCGCAATTGCGCGCGCTGAAACTGGACTGCCTAGCGCTGCCCTTTACCCATAAAAGAGCTGAACAGAATTTCTTCCGCGCATTACTC
>NZ_PXWF02000128.1 GCF_003011895.2 Massilia glaciei
CCAGTTCGCCGGCGCCGGCGCGCCCGGTGAGGGCGCGGCGGCCGGCAACGCGCAGCTGAGCGAGGCCGCCAGGACGCTCTCGAGCGTGCTGGGCGCGGCCCTGAAACACCCCGACACCAGCGGGGCCGTGCGCGCCGCCGCGCCGCTCGCGCCCGCGCCCGGGGCCGACCCCGCGCAACTGGCCGGCGCGCTGCGCGAGGCGCTCGCCAAGAGCGGCCTGTTCTACGAGTCGCACCTGGCCGAATGGGCCGAGGGCAAACGCGCGCTCTCCGAACTGATGCGCGAGCCGCAGATGCTGCGCGCCGCGCAAGACGGGCCGGGCGCGCGCGCCGCGCTGACCGACCCCGCAACCGCCCAATTGATCAACCTGCAGCTGGGCGCCCAGGAGCACGCGCGCCTGGCCTGGCAGGGCCAGTTGTGGCCGGGCCAGGACCTCGAATGGGATGTCGCGCGCGAGCAGCCCGATCAGGGCCGCGGCGGCGGGCCCGAAGCGGCGCACGACTGGCACAGCCGGCTGCGCCTGCGCTTCCCCCTGCTCGGCGAGATCGACGCCCGGCTGGTGCTGCGCGGCGACGTGCTCGAACTCCAGCTGCGCACCGGCGCCGACGGCGCGGCGGCCGAACTGCTGCGCCGGCACGCGGGCGCGCTCGACGGCGCCATGGCGGCGGCCGGCATCGCCCTGTCCTCGCTCGAGATCGGCGCCGGCGCGCGGCGGGACGGGCGCGATGGCTGAGCGCGCCGGCGGGAAGCAACAATCGGCCGTCGCGCTCGCCTACCGGGACGGCGACGCCGCGCCCAAGGTCGTGGCCAAGGGCAAGGGCCTGCTGGCCGGGAAAATCATCGCGCGCGCGCAGGAGGCCGGCGTGTTCGTGCACGAGTCGAAGGAGCTGGTCGCGCTGCTCATGGATGTCGACCTCGACCGCCAGATTCCGCCCGGGCTGTACCGTGCGATTGCGGAACTGCTGGCGTGGCTATATTATGTCGAGTCCGCGCAGGCGAGCGGCGCCGCCGCGCCGGCCCCGCCCGATCCCGCCACCACACCCGACGACCACATTGACGGCTAGCGATGATGCATCCCCATAACGACCAGCAACAAGACTGGCACGACTTCGAGATCGACTCGGCGCGCGAGATCGTCACCCTGCTGCGCGCCATCGGCGACAAGAAGCAGCTCGTGCGCATGCTGATCAAGGGCGAGACCGACGTCTGCCTGACGGCCGTGCTGGAGGTCGACACCGAGCGCGGCACGGTCGTGCTCGACTGCCCCGTCAACGCCGAGCAGAGCCGGCGCGCCGGCGGCGCCGAGCGGATCGCCTTCGAGACCACGCTCGACAAGATCCGCATCCTGTTCTCGAGCAGCCAATTGCGCTCCGTCACGCACGAGGGCCGGCCCGCGCTCGAGATGGCGATCCCCGAGACCATGATCCGGCTCCAGCGGCGCGAGTTCTACCGCATGGCCACGCCGGTCAGCCTGCCCGTGATGGTGTGCATCCCCCTGCCGCCCGAACTCGGCGGCGGCACGGCGGCCTTCCCGCTGGCCGACATCAGCTGCGGCGGCATCGCCCTGTTCGACCAAAAACTGGTTCTTGGCAACAGCATCGGCAGCCACTTCCAGGGCTGCGTGCTGGACCTGCCCGAGATCGGCAGCGTCACGACCGCGCTGCACATCCGCAACGCGCTCGACCTGACGGTGCTCAACAACAAGACCCGGCACCGGCTCGGATGCGAGTTCGTCGACATCTCGCGCGGCAATTTGAATCTGATCCAGCGCTACATCACGCGCCTCGAGCGCGAGCACAACGCGCGCGTGGCCGGGCTCGGCTGAGCTCGATGAACACTTGGCATGGCGATTCGCTGGCTGACCTTACCGTCATCCCCGGGCTCGGCGCCCCCCTCAGCGGGGACCCATACAGAGTTTGCCGAAACGCGCAGTTCGAACCTTTAGGCCCGCGAACAACGCCGTCGACATTTGGCGACGGCGCGTGGCTGCATGCTCAACATGCAGTCATGGGTCGCCTCACATTTTTTACGCGTAGGTCGCGGGCCTAAAGGATCGGACTGCACGTGATTGCCCGCTCACTTTCGCGGGGATAACGTGGGGGCAGAAACGACTTCCGCGGGTCGCGCCGGGCGCCACTCACACCTGCATGTTCATGATCTCGTGATAAGCCGACACCAGCTTGTTGCGCACCTGCACCGTGGCCTGGAAGCCGATGCTCGCCTTTTGCATCGCGATCATCGCGTCCGACAGGCTCACCGCATTGTCGCCCGCCGTGAAACGCTTGCCGAGCTCGCCGGCTTCGATTTGGTTGGCGCTGACCTGTTCGAGCGAGGCCTTGAGCGCGTCCGCGAAATCGACCTTGCCCGCGGGCTGCGCCGGCGCGCCGGCCTCCACGCCCCCGCCCGGCTTGGCCGCGGCCGCCTTGAGCTGGGCGATCATGGCCTCGATCCGGCCGCCGTCTATCGCCCCTATGCCGCCTATGCCGCCCATGCTCATCGTGTCCCCCTTCGTTGTTCTGCGTGATCACTCCAGCCCCGACTCCACCCTTAACCCGTTCCCGGGGGCAAGCTTGCCGGGTACAATACACAGGCAGGCGGAGTCAGGCTGCCAGAATAGCACCGCCCGGGCGCCGCCTTCGGCCCTACAGGGGGCGAAAGCGCGCTCTGTTTGGACGATTGAATCGCGCCTTGCCGTCCGATAATGATGCTTTCCTCGACCGTTGCGCCCGCGGTCCGGGCACCTTTCACGCGATGGGGCCAGGGCGCCCCCGGAAAACTGATCATGGCAGCAGCGCAAGATTTGCTCGACCCCACCACCGCCCAGCCCTCGTTCGCGCAAAGCCCGATGGGGCGCAATTTCCTGCTCGGCCTCGGCCTGGCCGGCGTGCTCGCGCTCATGGCCGTGCTCTGGATGTGGGGCCAGCAACCCGAATACCGCGTGCTGTTCTCCAATTTCACCGACCGCGACGGCGGCGCCATCACCGCCTCGCTCGAGCAGATGGGCGTGCCGCACAAGTTCTCCGAGGGCGGCGCGGCGATCATGGTGCCGGCCGACAAGGTCCACGACGTGCGCCTGAAACTGGCCGCGCAGGGCCTGCCCAAGGGCGGCAACGTCGGCTTCGAGCTGATGGAGAACCAGAAGCTCGGGGTCTCGCAATTCCACGAGCAGGTCAACTACCAGCGCTCGCTCGAGGGCGAGCTGGCGCGCTCGATCCAGTCGCTCGCCGCCGTGCTCGCCGCGCGCGTGCACCTGGCCCTGCCCAAGCCGTCGGTGTTCGTGCGCGACGTGCAAAAGCCGACCGCCTCGGTGCTGCTCAACTTGCAGCAGGGCCGCGTGCTCGACGCCGGCCAGGTCAGCGCCATCGTGCACCTGGTCGCCTCGAGCGTGCCCGAGCTGCCGGTCTCGAACGTGACCGTGGTCGACCAGAACGGCAACCTGCTGTCGGACGCCGGCGGCAAGCTCGGCGGCAAGCAGCTCGACCCCAACCAGTTCAAGTACGTCAGCCAGATCCAGCAGGGCATCGTCAAGCAGGTCGAGTCGCTCATCACGCCGCTGGTCGGCCCGGGCAACGTGCGCGCCGAGGCCACCGCCGACATCGACTTCGCCCAGGTCGACACCGCCGCCGAGACCTACAAGCCCAATTCGCAGCCGGCGCCGTCGGCCAAGCGTAGCGAGCAGACCTCCGAGGCCGGCAGCACGCCGCTGCCGGCCTCCGGCGTGCCCGGCGCGCTGTCGAACCAGCCGCCCGGCGGCGCCACCGCCCCGCTGACCACGGTCGCCGGCGCGCCCGCACCGGCCCCGGCCGCGGCGCCCGCCAACGGGCGGCGCGACGCCACCATCAACTACGAGCTCGACAAGACCATCCGCTACGAGCAAAAGCCGATGGGCGGCATCAAGCGGCTCTCGGTCGGGGTGCTGGTCAACCACCGGCGCAGCGTCGACGCGCGCAGCGGGCGCGTGACCGTGACCGCGCTCACGGCCGCCGAGGTGGCCCAGATCACCAGCCTGGTGCGCGAGGCGATGGGCTTCAACGCCGAGCGCGGCGACACCCTGACCGTGACCAACGCCCCGTTCGACGGCGTCGACCGGCCGGTCGAGGCGCCCGCCGCCACCGCGCTGCTCGACAACCCGGAGAGCTGGGCGCTGGCCAAACAGGTCGGCAAGTGGCTGCTCATCGCGCTGGCGTTCGGCTTCCTGTTCTTCCGCGTGCTGCGCCCGATGCTGCGCCCCGTGATGCGGCGCATCGACCAGATCTCGGACGTGCCGGCCTACGTGCCGCAGGCGCGTAGCGCCGAATACGAGGAGCAGGCCGCGCGCGAGCGGGCCGCGCGCGAGGCGCTCGACTCGCAGCAGAACCGCGGCTACCGCGAGAACCTGGCGCTGGCCAAGACGCTCGCCTCGAACGACCCGCGGGTGGTCGCCAACGTGGTCAAGACATGGGTGGGGGGCTCCAATGAGTAACGACCGGGGGATCCAGAAGGCGGCCATCCTGATGCTCGCCATCGGCGAGGCCGAGGCGGCCGAGGTGATGCGCTACCTGGGCCCGCGCGAGGTGCTCAAGCTCGGCGCCGCGATGGCCGCCATGAAGAGCGTGCAGCACGAGGAGGTGGTCGACGTGCTCGAGGCCTTCGTCGAGCAGACCGAACTCAATTCGACCGTCGGCCTCGACTCCGACCAGTACCTGCGCCAGGTGCTGACCAAGGCGCTCGGCGACGACAAGGCCTCGGTGCTGCTCTCGCGCATCCTCGGCGGCAAGGACGCGGCCGGCATCGAGAGCCTCAAGTGGATGGATTCGGCGGCCGTCTCGGAGCTGATCCGCAACGAGCACCCGCAGATCATCGCCACCATCATGGTCCACCTCGAACGCGACCAGGCCTGCGAGGTGCTCGGCTTCTTCAACGAGCGCCTGCGCAACGACATCATGCTGCGCATCGCCACGCTCGACGGCGTGCAGCCGGCGGCGCTGCGCGAGCTCAACGACGTGCTCACCAAGCTGCTCTCGGGCAGCGACAACAACGCCAAGAAATCCTCGCTCGGCGGGGTGCGCGCGGCCGCCGAGATCCTCAACTACATGAGCGGCGAGCAGGAGGGCGCGGTGATGGACAACATCAAGAACTACGACAACGACATGGCCGAGAAGATCATGGACGAGATGTTCGTGTTCGACAACATCACCGACATCGACGACCGCAGCATCCAGCTGCTGCTGCGCGAGGTCCAGTCCGAGATGCTGATCATCGCGCTCAAGGGCGCCTCGCAGGACCTGCGCGAGAAAATCTTCAGGAACATGTCGGCGCGCGCCGGCGAGATGATGCGCGACGACCTCGACTCCAAGGGCCCGGTGCGCCTGTCCGAGGTCGAGCTGCAGCAAAAGCTGATCCTGCAGATCGTG
>NZ_PXWF02000129.1 GCF_003011895.2 Massilia glaciei
AGCTGCAGCAAAAGCTGATCCTGCAGATCGTGCGGCGCCTGTCCGACGAGGGCCAGATCGTGTTGAACGGCAAAGGCGAGGACACCTATGTCTGAGGCGCCCAAACCGCCCCAGGGCGCCTACCAGCGCTGGGAGATGAATTCGCTCGGCGCCGAGCGCGCGTCCGTCCAGCGCGCCGGCGCGCCCGCGCCCGCCGCCGCCGCCGCG
>NZ_PXWF02000013.1 GCF_003011895.2 Massilia glaciei
GACCTGCGTCTTAAGAATGTCAGGATAGAACTCTTCCCAATTCGTTCCCCAAATTGAGTTATTCGGCGACGCAACTGGCTCCTCCCGCACCTGTCGCTCGAAAATATCTGCGAAACGGTCAAAGGCTTCTGCCTCACGACGCCAGGCGGTGTAACTCGTCTTCCGCTTTAAATACCAAAAAATCATCCTCCGGTCGTCTTGCGTCATTAGGCCCTCAGACCAACTAAGATTGAGAATTCCAAATATGCTCATGCTGTCTGCCTTTAGTTGTTACTCTTCTATTTAGCAGCTCAAAAAAACCCCGACGAGTCGCAACCAGTGTCTTCCGAAACAGCGCTTGTTCAATTGCTCACGCATACCCACG
>NZ_PXWF02000130.1 GCF_003011895.2 Massilia glaciei
GCGACGGCGCGGCCGCGTGGCGCAGGTGCGCGCCGTCGGCGTCGCGCAGCAGCACGGCGGCCAGCCCGAACCCGCCCGACTGCTCCTCGGCGGTGCGCGCCAGCTCGGTGAGCACGGCGTCGAGCGGGGCGCCCGTGACCGCCAGCTCGAGCGCGCGCCGCTGCCCCTGCGCCAGCAGCTTGGCGCGGCGCCGCTCGCTCACGTCGACGCCCTGCACCAGCACCCCCGAGATGGCGCCGTCGGGGCCGCGCAGCGCCATGTAGGCGAAGTCGAGGAACAGTTGCTCGGAGCCGCGCCGGGCGTCGCTTTGCAGCCGCAGCTCGAGCGCCTTGCCCTGGTAGGCCTGGCCGCTGCGGTAAACCTCGTCGAGCAGTTCGACCACCCCCTGGCTGGCCAGCTCGGGCAGCGCGGCGCGCACCGGCTTGCCGATCAGCTCGCGTCCGCCGACCAGTTGCCGGTACAGCGCGTTGGCCATCTCGAACACGTGCTCGGGCCCGCGCAGCACGCACATGAAGGCGGGCGCTAGGTGGAATATCTGGCTCAGTTGGTCGTTGGCGGCTTGCAGTTGCTGTTGCAACTGCTGGTGCCCGGGGCGCGGCGGGCCGGCGCGCGCGCACGGGGGTTCGGCTTGTTGGTCGTCTTCGTTGGGCATTGGGGAACGTGATCAGGGTCAATCGCAAGTCCTTCGCAGGGCGTAGCCAATGTATGGCGGGCGCCGACGAAAGTCAAACGTGCGCGCGCCTTAAGCGACAACGGAACTTTGCCAGTTGCGCGCCGGTCAAACCGCTGCTTACAAAGTCAAGGAACAACCGCGTATGTCCGACCGCACCCTCGTCTCCGTCCATCCCGACTACGTCACCGCCGAGCTCTACCGCCTCATGGTCGAGGGCATCAAGGAGTGCGCCGTGTTTCTCATGGACGAGCACGGCGTCATCACGGTGTGGAACAAGGCGGCCGAGGAAATGAAGGGCTTCACGGCCGATGACGCCATCGGCAGCCCGATCGACATCCTTTACACGGACGAGGACCGCGCCAAGGGGCGGCCCCAGCACAACCTGTGCATGGCCGCCAAGGACGGCTTCTACAGCGAGGAGACCTAGCGCAGCGCAAGGACGGCAGCCTGTTCTGGGCCCACATCGCCCTGACCGCCCTGCACAACGAGGCCGGCGCGCTGCTCGGCTTTTCCAAAATCACGCTCGACCTGACCCGCCACCGCCAGCTCGAGGAGTGCAAGAAGGAAAAAGAGGAGATCGACTTCATCCTCAGCGCGGCCGAGTCCGGCACTTGGAAATGCCATTTCGAAAACGACCAGGTCGAGGTGTCGCACCACCTGCTCGCGCTGCTCGGCCAAAAAGGGCGCGACCCGAACTTCACCCTCGACGGCTGGCAGGCGCTGGTGCACGAGGACGACCGCGGCGCGGTCCGGCAGCGGCTGGAGCAGGCGCGCAGCCGGACCGACGGCGCGCCGTTCGAGCTCGAGCTGCGCCTGCTCGGCGCCAACGGCGCCAGCCGCTGGTTCTTCATGCGCGCCAACTGGCACTTCGACGCCGACGACAAGCCGCTCGTATTTATGGGCGTGTGCGTCGACATCGACAGCGTCAAGCAGGCCGAGGCGGAGCAGCAGCGCCTGTTCCGCAAGCTCGAGCAGGAACGGCTGCGCTTCGCCAACATCCTCGAGCAAATGCCGTCCGGAATCGTGCTCGCCGAGGCGCCGTCGGGCAAGCTGACGTACCAGAACCGCGCGGCCGAAGCCATGCTCGGGCGCGGCATCGGCGCCGTCAAGAGCTACCACGACTACGGCCTGTACCAGCTCTACGACGTCCACGGCGTGCGCATCAAGGCCGAGGACCTGCCGCTGGCGCGCACCCTGATCACCCAGGAGCGCAGCAACGACCAGGAACTTTCCTACAAGCGGCGCGACGGCAGCGAGGCCCACATCGCCGTCACCACCGCGCCCATCGACGACGACGACGGCGTGGTCCGGGTCGCCGTGGCGGCGGTGCACGACGTGAGCTCGCTCAAAAACGGCGGATTGTCGGCCGCGAGCGAGCGCGAGCGCGCCGAGGTCACGCTCGCGGCCGTCACCGACGGCGTGCTCGCGACCGACCGGCACGGCAAGGTCACGAGCGTCAACCCGGCCGCGCAGCGCCTGCTGGGCCTGTCCGAGGCCGAGGCGCTCGGGCGCCCGCTCGGCGAGGTCGTCCATTACGCCGAATCGGTCGGCGCGGCCAGCGTGTTCGGCGCCATCGGCCTGTGCCTCGAGCAGCGCCGCACCATCACCAACCTGCCGCACGCGACCCTCGTCGGGCGCGACGAGCAGCGCTACTCGGTCGAGAACGCGGTCGCGCCGGTGGTGCTCGCCGACGGCGAACTGATCGGCACGGTGCTGGTGCTGCACGACGTGACCGAATCGAAGCGCCTGCTGCGCCGGCTCGGCTTCGAGGCCAGCCACGACGCCCTCACCGGCCTGATCAACCGGCGCGAATTCGAGATCCGTCTGCTGCGCACCATCGAGCGCGCGCGCCACGCCGGCTCGGCCGACGCGGCGCTGCTCTACCTCGACCTAGACCAGTTCAAGATCGTCAACGACACCTGCGGCCACGCGGCCGGCGACGACCTGCTCAAGCAACTGGCGCAATCGTACGTCGAGCACGTGCGCGAGCGCGATACGCTCGCGCGCATCGGCGGCGACGAGTTCGCCCTCATCGTCGAGCATTGCACGCTCGACGAGGCGCTCGCCGTGGCCGACCAGATCCTCGACGCCACGCGCGGCTTCCGCTACAACTGCAAGGGGCGCGTGTTCCAGATCGGCGTGAGCATCGGCCTGACCCCGATCGACCTGGCCACGGCCAGCGTCGAGGACTCGCTGCGGCGCGCCGACCACGCCTGCTGCATCGCCAAGGAGCGCGGGCGCAACCAGGTGTACGTGCACCACCAGGGCGACCCCGATTTCGCCCAGCGCCGCAGCGACATGCACTGGGTCACGCGCCTGTCGCACGCGTTCCAGCACGACCGCCTGCTGCTGTACTGCCAGCCCATCATGGCGCTCTGCGACGCCAGTTCGGCGCTGCACTACGAGATATTGTTGCGCCTGAAGGACGGGCGCGGCGGACCGATCGCGCCGGGCACGTTCCTGCCGGCCGCCGAGCGCTACGACGTGATCCACAAAATCGACCTGTGGGTGCTGACCAAGACGCTCGAGTGGCTCGCTGGCCAGCCCGAGCACCTCAAAGAACTCGAGATGTGCAGCATCAACCTGTCGCGCCGCTCGCTGGCCGACCCCGGTTTCCACAAGGTGGCGGCGGGCATGGTCGACGGCTCGGGCGTGCCGGCGGACAAGCTGTGCTTCGAGATCACCGAGAACGGCGCGATCGCCGACATGAAGAAAACCATCGCCTTCATCGACACCCTGACCGCGCGCGGCTGCCGCTTCTCGCTCGACGACTTCGGCACCGGGATGACCTCGTTCTCCTACCTCCAGCAGTTGCCGGTCGACTTCATCAAAATCGACGGTTCCCTCATCCAGATGATGTCCTCGAGCGCGGTCGACTACGAGATGGTGCGCTTCGCCAACGACATCAGCGACATGATGGGCCGCAAAACAATCGCCGAGTACGTGACCGACCCGGCGATTTCGGCGAGCCTGACCGAGATCGGGGTCGATTTCGCGCAGGGGTATTGGGTCGGCAAACCGCGGCCTTTGCATGCGTGAGCGGCGACTATCGGCCCCACTGTGCAATGCCGGACACCAACTGCAAATTTGCAACCCAAAAACCACGAATCGCGGTCGTGTATTTTGTTCTGGGGTTACAACGGATTGAAGAAACGTAGCACTGAAAAGTAGTTCCCGAATGTATTTCGTCGGATGAAACCCGTGCATTCCGACCGAATGGAGATCGTTTCCTTGGTGCATTAAGCTAGGAAAAAAACAGATGACGCTGGCGAATAATCCACCTACCGCCCCCATCGGCCCGCCGATTGCAAACGATCGAGTGCCAACGACGGAAGCCGAACTGAACGCTGAAATCGCGCATCTGCGGCAGGTCACGTCCGAACGCGACGAATTACTGGCGCAAAATCAACTGCTGTGCGGGGTCAACGAGCAATTGGTGCTCACGACACTTGAGGCGCAGAGCCTGCGAGCCGAGGCCGAGGCCGCCAACCAGCGTCAGAACGAGTTCTTGGCGATGTTGGCGCACGAATTGCGCAACCCGCTCGCACCGATCAGCATGGCCGGTTCGCTGCTGGCCAAAATTCCCTCGCCGCCGGCCTCATTGGTGACCGTACAAAAAATCATCGAGCGCCAGGTCAGCCACCTTGGCCGGCTGCTCGACGATTTGCTCGACGCCGCACGCGTCAATAGCGGAAAAATCGCCTTGGTGCGCAGTCCGATCCTTTTGGCCGATCAGCTTGTAAGCGCCATGGAAACGATTCAATTGCGTTTGGCCGAGCGCAGGCAGCGCCTCGAACTGTATGTCCCCTCCAAGGACATCGCGCTCTACGGCGACCCGGTTCGCCTGGCGCAGGTGTTTTCGAACCTGCTCGTGAACGCATCCAAGTTCA
>NZ_PXWF02000131.1 GCF_003011895.2 Massilia glaciei
TGGCGCAGGTGTTTTCGAACCTGCTCGTGAACGCATCCAAGTTCACCCAGGACGGCGGTCAGATCGTGGTCAGCTCGTGGGCCGAAGGGGACACGATCAAAGTTGCCGTGGCCGACAATGGCGCAGGCATCGCCGCCGAAGACCTGCCCAACATTTTCGGCTTGTTCACCCAAGGGCCGCGGGCGGACTGGGCATCGGCTTGAACGTGGTGCGCAACGTCGTGCAATTGCACGGAGGAACGATTCAAGCGTCGAGCCCCGGCTTGGGGCGCGGTAGTGTTTTCACTCTGACCCTGCCGTTGCCCGCCCAAGTCGCGCCCCCGGAGGCTTTGCCTGCCGCGCACGCGGCCGCTCTGCGCCGTCATCGGATACTTTTGGTCGAAGACAATCGCGACGCGAGCGATTTGCTGTGCATGTACCTGCGCTCGGAGGGGTACACGGTTTCGGCCGCGTTCGATGGTCCAACGGGCTTGGCAATGGCGGGCGCCCAACACTTCGATGTGCTCGTTTGCGACATCGGGCTGCCGGGGCTCAATGGCTACAGTTTGATGCGTAAACTAAAAGAAACGCTGGGAGCAAGCACGCCATTCGCCATCGCCGCATCCGGCTATGGACAGCAAGAAGACCGGGTTATGGCGACGGCGGCCGGTTTCGACCAGTATCTGGTCAAACCAATTGACGTCAATGCGATCCTGCATTTGCTCGAGTCTGTTCCAGAGCACGTTTAACCAACACGCGGCGCGGCGATTCGCCCGCTTTTCAATAGCGATTGCTCGTCCACCGATACTCATGCTCGGGACCGATACCGGCAATATTATCCAACTCCCGATTTGAGGCGAGTCGTCGAGCACGGTAAAACCAAATGGGCGCGCGGCATTGAAATTATCGCCAGCCAGTTGGCCTATAATCGAAACGTCGCCCATCCAACACTAGGGAGAAACCCAATCCACCGGACTTAAG
>NZ_PXWF02000132.1 GCF_003011895.2 Massilia glaciei
TAGCGCCCCCTTCAGCGCCCCCTCCAGCCCCCGCCACCGGACCCGCACCATGCCCCGACCGAGCCAACACCGCCCGCGCATCCTGATCGTCGACGACGTCCACGAGAACCTGCACCTCCTGATGTCGATCCTGAGCGCGCACCACACCATGACGGCGGCGACCTCGGGCGAGAAGGCGCTCGAGCTGGCGCGCCGCGCGCCCCAGCCCGAGCTGATCCTGCTCGACATCAAGATGCCCGGCATGGACGGCTACTCGGTGCTCGCGCGCCTCAAGTCCGACCCCGCCACGGCCCGCATCCCGGTCATCTTCGTGACCTCGCTGGGCGACGCGGCCGACGTCGCCGGCGGGCTCGAGCTCGGCGTGGCCGACTACATCACCAAGCCGATCGACCCGGAGCTGCTACTGCTGCGCGTGAGCACCCAGCTGACGCTGCGCCGCTACCGCGAGGACAGCGCCCGCTTCGACGGCGAGGGCGGCGCCGAGGCGGCCGGCGCGCCGACCCTGCTGCTGGTCGACGACGTGCCCGAGAACATCCACGGCCTGCTCGAGGTGCTGCGCGACGACTACCGCGTGCTCATCGCCAGCAGCGGCGCCAAGGCGCTCGAGATGGTGCGCGCCGAGTCGCCCGACCTGATCCTGCTCGACATCATGATGCCCGGCATGGGCGGGCACGAGGTCTGCCAGCACATCAAGTCGCTGCCCGAGCACGGGCGCATCCCGGTCATCTTCGTCACCGTCGCCGACAGCGCCGAGGACAAGCTCATGGGCTTCGAGCTGGGCGCGGCCGACTACATCACCAAGCCGTTCGACATCGACGAGGTGCGCGCGCGCGTGCGCACCCACCTCGAATTGAGCCGGCTGCGCCGCCACCTCGAGCGCCTGGTCGCCCAGCGCACCGCGCTGCTCCAGAAGAGCGAGGAGAGATACCGGATCCTGGCCGACTATTCGCCCAACTGGGAGTACTGGCTCGCGCCCGACGGCGGCTACCTGTACGTCTCGCCGGCCTGCACCGCGGTGTCGGGCTACGCGCCGGCCGACTTCTTCGCCGACCCGCTGTTGATGGACAAGATCATCGACCCGCTCGACCTGGCCGCCTGGCACGGCGCCGGGCCGGCCGGCGCGCGCGCCGAGAGCGCGCCGTCGGCGTTCCGCATCCGCACCCGCGACGGCGCCGAGCGCTGGGTCGAGCACGTGGCCAAACGGGTGCGCGACGGCGACGGCAACCCGCTCGGCCTGCGCGGCTCGTACTCGAACATCACCGCGCGCCGCGACGCCGAGCAAAGGCTCGACTTCGCCACCCGGCGCGACCCGCTCACCGGCCTGCCCAACCGCGCCCTGTTCGGCGAGCTGCTCGCGCACGCGGCGCGCCAGGCCGAGCACAACGGCACCGGCTTCGCGGTCCTGTCCCTCAACCTCGACAACTTCAAGACCGTCAACGAGAGCCTCGGCCACGGCGCCGGCGACCGCCTGCTCGTCGAGGTCGCCGCGCGCCTGCGCGCCGCCCTGCCCGGGGTCGACGCCATCGCGCGCGTCGGCGGCGACGAGTTCAACATCGTGCTCGAGCACGAGCCGAACGCGCCCGGAGCCGACCTGACCGCGCAGCGCATCATCGACGCCCTGTCGCTGCCCTACCGGCTCGACGCCAGCGACGCCTATGTCGGCGCCTGCGTCGGCATCGCGCTGTACCCGGACGACGGGCGCGACGTCGGGACGCTGCAAAGCAGCGCCGACGCCGCCCTGCACCAGGCCAAGGCCAAGGGCCACGGCAGCCTGCGCTTCTTCTCGCACGAGATGGGGCGGCGCGCCAGGGACCGGCTCGCGCTCGAGGCCGACCTGCGCGGCGCGCGCGCGCGCGGCGAGCTCGCGCTCCACTACCAGCCCCAGGTCGACCTGCGCAGCGGCGCGCTGGTCGGGCTCGAGGCGTTGATCCGCTGGCACCATCCGGCGCGCGGCAACGTGCCGCCGAACGACTTCATCGCGCTGGCCGAGGAGTGCGGCCTGATCGTCGAACTGGGCGACTGGGTGCTGCAGACGGCCTGCCGCCAGATCCGGTACTGGTCCGACGCCGGCCTGGCGCCGCGCCACACGGCCGTCAACATCTCGGCCGTGCAGCTGAGCCGCGGCGGCCTGCCCGAGGCCGTCAAGCGCGCCATCGGGGCGACCGGCATCCGGCCCGACCAGCTCGAGCTCGAGATCACCGAGAGCTTCGTCATGCTCGAGCGCGAACTGTCGTTCCAGTCGCTCGCAGAGCTGCGCGCGTTCGGCGTGCGCCTGTCGATCGACGACTTCGGCACCGGCTACTCCTCGCTGTCGTACCTGCAGCAGCTCAAGGTCCACAAGCTCAAGATCGACATGTCGTTCGTGCGCGACATGCTCAAGAACGCGGGCAACGCGGCCATCGTCAAGGCCGTCATCGCGCTCGGGCACAGCATGGGGCTCGAGGTCATCGCCGAGGGGGTCGAGGACGTCGAGCAGGCGCGCTTCCTGCGCGGCCTCGACTGCGACGCGGTGCAGGGCTATATGATCAGCAAGCCGCTGCCGGCGCCCGAGGCCGGCGCCTTCCTGGCCGGCTTCGGCGGCGCCGGCTTCAGCGTCTAGGGCGTGCGCCCCCGCGGATGCTGAGCCTGGCCTTGAGCCGGGCCACGTCGCCCGCCGCGGCCATCTGGTCGACGATCGCGTTCATCTGCCCGACCGAGATCGGGCCGCCCCGGCGCACCAGGTGCGACAGCTCGACGAGCGAGTCGTATTCGGGCCCGACGATGATCCGGGCCCGCATCTTGGGGTCGGCCAGGTAGCGCGCCAGGATCACCTCGGGCACGATGCCGATGTCGGCGCGCCCGGCCATGACGAAGCGCACCACCTGCTCGTTCGAGCCGAACAGGTCGACCCTGAAGTGCAGCTTCAGATGCGCCTCGTCCGGATTGTTGCCGAACAGCTGGTAGTGGTAGCCGCGCACGCCGGCGATGTTGCGCGACTTGAGGTCGCGGAACACCTCGGCGCCGCCGAAGCGGTTGTTCCTGGTCGAAAAATACACGTCGCCGCTGGTGAAGATGGTTTTGGTCGGCAGCAGGCCCAGCGCCGGATTGGTCCAGGCCATGGTGCGCAGCGGGTAGACGTCGGCCTGCCCGGCGATGAAGGCGCGGTCGACCCGCAGCCGGGGGTAGATCACGAGCTCGAAGCGGAATTTGTCCTGCACCACGTTCATCCGGTTGACGAAGTCGGCCAGCACGCCGCTGGGCACCTTCCTCTTGTCGAGGTACATGAGCCGGTCCCACGAGTCGGTCGCCACCACCACCTTGACGCGGGCGGGCGGCGGCGCGCCCGCGCACGGCGCCAGCGCCAGGCACAACACGGACACGGCCAGCAGGTTTTTGCAAAGGTTCAAGGGCGCCCTCCAGCGGCATTAATTTACGCGGGACACGGCCGATCACGGCCACCCCTCAATGTAGGCCCGAAACGGTGAAAAGGAAAGGTCCGCCCGATCGCGCGCGTCTTGGCGGGGCGGCGGAACCGGGGGCGGCGGAACCGCCGCGCCGGGTTTGCCGTCCAATGAGAAAATATCCCCTCCCAGGCAGGCACCCAGTTCGGCGGGCTCAGCGAAGGGAACAGCGCCACGATCGCGAGCCAGTCGCCGTCCGAACCCTGGTGCACCAGGGCCGGGCCGCGGCGGCCGGCGACGCTGGCCTGCACGCCCCAGTCGAGGCCGGCGGGGCCGCCGGGCCGCGCCGTCTGCGTCAGGCGGTACGAGGCCGGCGTGAGCAGTTTGCCGCGCCCCTTGGCGCCGGCCAGCTGGTCGAGGCTGAAGCGGGCCCAGTCGCCCATGCTCATGTGCCAAAACGACCTCGGGCGCGTCCGCGAGCGCGGCGGCGATGTAGTCGAGGCGCTGGCGCGCGCGTGCGGCCCCCTGCCCGGGTGGCGAATGGGACGCGCGTGGGAACAGGGATTGTCATCGACGTGACATTTTTTGTCGCGCCTGAAAATTATTTGCAAGGGGCGGGGCGCGCCCCGCGGATCAACCCACCATCCGCGGATCGACCGGCGCCTCGATCAGCACATAGCGGTTGCGCCCCGCGTGTTTGGCCTGGTACATGGCGCTGTCGGCCCGCGCCATGGTCGCCTCGATCGACTTGTCGGCGCGGTCGGAGCAGGCGATGCCGATGCTGACGGTGAATTTCAAGGCGATGCCCTCCCAGCCGATGTCGGCCGCAGCCAGGGTTTCCATCAGGCGCTGCGAGAGCTGCGCCGCCGCCGCCGCGTTGGTGCTCGGCGCGATGACGACGAACTCCTCGCCGCCGATGCGCCCGAACACATCCGAGTCGCGCAGGCGCTTCCTGACGAGGCCGGCCAATTGGATGAGCGCGGCGTCGCCGGCGGCGTGGCCGTGGGTATCGTTGATGGCCTTGAAATGGTCGATGTCGATCAGCAGGACCGACAGGTCCCAGTTGTAGCGGTTGGCGAGGCTGAACAGTTTGGTGCCCATGTCGAGCAGGTAGCGGCGATTGAAGATGCCGGTCAGCGGGTCCGTCATCGCCATCTGGCGCAACTGGTCGTTGGCGCTCTCGAGTTCCCGCGTCCTTTGCTCGAGTCCGGCGTTGGCCTGGGCCAGTTCGCAGGTGCGTCCGACGACCTTGGCCTCTAGCGTTTCGAGCAGATCGGCGTTGGCCAGGCCGAGCGAGACGTTGGCGCAATAAATATCGATCATCTCGATGTCGAGGGTGTTCAATTCGCGGCCGGAGTCGATGTAGATGACGATCTCGTACACGCTGGCGGAATAGAAATAGATCGAAAAGCGGCCCGGCTCGTACGAACTGGCCTTCCTGGCGAGGGTGTCGGCGATCGCCGCGCGCACCATGCTCGGAAACGCGGAGCTGCTGCTGGCCTGCCCCATGTAGGAGTCGTATTTGCCGGAGGCGGCCATGACCTTCTCCTCGCCGCCGGGCGAGGCGAGGTTACGCACGTAGAGCATGGCATCGTCGCCGAGATGGAAGATCGCGTTGATCTGGGTGAGCACCCCGCTGAGGAATTGGTGGACCGATTGATTCCTGAAGAGCTGGCCCGAGCCTTCGAGGATGTCCTGCAAGCCCTGGCGGCTGTTGCTGATGGTGACCAGGTCCTCATACGAGCGCAGCGCCGCGATCAGCGACGTGAACAGGCGGTCGACGGTCAGCTCCGATTTTTGCTTGTAGTCGTTGATGTCATATTTGATGATGACTTCTTTCTCGGGCGCCTGGCCGGGCTGGCCGGTGCGCAGGATGATGCGCACATCCTTGTTGCGCAATTCATCGCGGATATAGCTGACGAGGTCGAGGCCGGCGCGCTCGTTCTCCATGACGACATCGAGCAGGATGA
>NZ_PXWF02000133.1 GCF_003011895.2 Massilia glaciei
TGCGCTCAGGCTGAACAGTCACAAATTTCCTTTATAACAACGCTCAAATTCGCATCCGTGTCATTTGACGAACTTGTTGTCTTTGAGGCGGATAAAACAAAAGTTACAAAGCGCGTACTTTGGTAACGTGATGCCTAGTATAGTGTTCTTCAAATCAAATATTGTTACCAAGCAGAAAATATATCTAGTTAGATAGTTGGGCTTAAAGGGGGAATTTTGCCAATTTTCGTGCGTGACGTGGAAGATTTAGTGATCAATTCAGCGCATCTGCCGCGTTAAACACCAGTTCTCGCATCGGCGCGATGGCGAGGGGATTCTCGGACAGAAGTGCGCTTTCGCGCAGATGGCGTGGTTGTTTGATTCCCCTCGTCATGGTCATTCCCGGGTAGGCGCAAACGCATGCGTTTGCCCCATTTTGAGTTCGCCTCCAATGCGCCGTCGGAAATTTGGACTACGTAAGTGTCATTTTGTCCATCGCAGAGCGCCGCGCCCAAAGGTGCGGGGATAGGGTCAGATCAGATGGACGGTAACGGAATCCGAAAAAAAAAACCACTGTAGCAGAGGCTAGAGCGGCTTTTTCGGGACTGTCCCGGACGTCTTGGGAAGGAAATCCGGTACTCAATTTGCATCCTTGGCGGCGAGACGATTCCAAGCACAAATAGGCGATGAACCGAACAGCGCACTTATATCGCCAGATTCTGCGCCCAAGCCAGCGCCGACAGATGCGCCTTGTTGACCTCAACAGGCGAAATATCAAGCGCCGCCGCCTGCGAAGCCACCAGGCCCGAATTGAGCTCGCACGCCTCGGCCAGCGCCAAATACGGCCCGTACTTCCCGCCCCCGGTCATGAGCGCCTCGACCACGTCGTCGGGCAACTGAATGGTGTTGAGCACCTCGCTCATCGGCAACCCCAGCAACCGGTCGAGCAGCGAGAACATCCCCAGCACGAACAAATTCTCGCCCTCGCCGCGCGGCAGCGACTTTGCCCCCAGCAATTCGGTCAGGCGCCCGCGCACCACCGCCGTCTCCATCAGCACCGGCGAATAACCGCTCGTGCTCGCCGTCGCCAAGAGCAGCGTCAGCCAGCGGTACATCGGCGCGTAGCCGAGCATGGCGATGGCCTGGCGCAGCGTCTGGATCTCGCGCGCGGCGCCAAAGCCGACCGAATTGATGAAGCGCATCAGCTTGTACGACAGCGCCGGGTCGCGCTTGAGCACGGCCTCGAGCTTGGGGATGTCGTCGTTGCGCTTGACCATCTGCATCAGCTGCAAGATGATCGTCTGCGCCGGGTTCATGCCCTTGACAGGGTTGCCCGGGCGCGGCGTCAGGTGCAGCTTGCCCACAAAGGCGTCGAGCCCGAGCGCGGCGCAGGCGTCGAAGTCCTCCCAGGTGCTCACCGGGCGCCCCACCATACGCACGCCCGACTGCTTGGCCGTCGAATAGCTGCGCGCCTGCGCGGCCACGTCGGCGCCGGCAAAGCGCACCTCGATGAACGAGGCGCTCATCTTGAGGTTGTCGCCCAGGTGCGCAAGGTCGCCGTCGCGCAGCGAGATGCCCACCCCGCCCGCGCGCAGGCCCTGCACCGCCGCCAGCGTGTCGGGGTCGGTCAGGTCGCTCGCCTTGAGCGTGAGCACGGTGCGCTCGGGCGGCATCGCGTACAGCGCGTCGGTCGAGAGCATGGCCGGCACCGCGTCGAGGAACAGCACCTTATCGCGCAGCAGCCAGCCGTGGTCCTCGTGGTTGACGTTGTCGGCGACAAAGGCGATCAGCTCCTCGAGCTCGGCGTCAGTGCTCGGGCCGCACGCGTTCTTTTGCCAGGATAATTCGTAGCCGACCACGCGCTGGCGCGGGTCAAGCAAGGGTTCTCGCACGATGAAGTTGGAGTCGTTCATTAGAGATTCGCTATAAAGTGGGCTGGACTGGGCCGCCGCGCGTGGTTCAGGCGCCGGCCTTCTCGAGTTTGTCGAATATCTTGTTGAGCTTTTCGTCGAGCGTGGCCGCCGTGAACGGCTTGACAACATAGCCGTTCGCGCCGGCCTGGGCGGCGGCGATGATGTTCTCCTTCTTGGCTTCGGCGGTGACCATGAGCACCGGCAGCTTGGCCAGCCGCGGATCGGCCCGCATCTGCTGGAGCATGGTCAGCCCATCCATATTGGGCATGTTCCAGTCCGATACCACGAAGTCGAAACTTTCGCTGCGCATCCTGGCCAACGCCACCACGCCATCTTCGGCTTCTTCCACATTGGCGTAGCCGAGTTCCTTCAACAAATTGCGCACGATGCGCCGCATTGTCGAGAAATCGTCGACCACTAAAAACCGCAACTTTGGATCCGCCATTAAATTACTCCGTTGATTCGGTGCTACGCACTATCTGTTGATAAACTTCGCCGGTGTCCGGGTCGCTCAAGAATAGCAGTTTTGTTGCCACACGGCGACTAAAGAGCCGCCACCGGGGCAAAAACTGCTCAAACCCGCAACGCCCTGCCGCCGTTCGCGGCAAGGTAGTTGAGCACCATCGCCGGCAGTGCCGAGAGCGGCCCGACCTCGTTGGTCGCGCCCAGCGCGATCGCCTCGCGCGGCATGCCAAAGACCACGCACGAGGCCTCGTCCTGGGCAAAATTGTAGGCGCCGGCGTTGCGCATCTCGAGCATGCCGGCCGCGCCGTCCTTGCCCATGCCGGTCAAAATCACGCCGACCGCGTTCTTGCCGGCCGCCTGCGCCGCCGAGCGGAACAGCACGTCGACCGAGGGCCGGTGCCGGTTGACGTACTCGCCCTGGTCGATCTTGGTCACGTAGTTCGCGCCCGAGCGCGCCAGCGTCAGGTGCGAGTGCCCCGGCGCGATGTAGGCGTGGCCCGGCAGCACCCGCTCGTCGCCGTGGGCCTCGCGCACGGTGATCGCGCACAGCGTGTTGAGGCGCAGCGCGAACGAGGTCGTGAAGCCCTCGGGCATGTGCTGGGCGATCAATATGCCGGGGCAGTCCGACGGCATCTGCATCAAAAATTCGCGGATCGCCTCGGTGCCGCCGGTCGAGGCGCCGATGATGATCAACTTCTCCGACGACGTCAGCGGATTGCGCAGCGGCGGCAGCGCCACCGGCGCGCTGTAGCTGCCCGGGATCCGCCGCGGGCGCACCCGCGCGTTGGCGGCGGCGCGGATTTTCTCCGAGATCAGCTCGGTGTACTCGCGCATCCCGTTCTGGATCGAGATCTTTGGCTTGGTCACAAAGTCGACCGCGCCCAGCTCGAGCGCGCGCAGCGTGATCTCGGAGCCGCGCTCGGTCAGCGACGACACCATCACCACCGGCATCGGGCGCAGCCGCATCAGTTTTTCGAGGAAGTCGAGGCCGTCCATCTTGGGCATCTCGACGTCGAGCGTGAGCACGTCGGGGTTGGTCTGCTTGATCAGCTCGCGCGCCACCAGCGGGTCCGGCGCCACGCCGACGACCTCCATGTCGGCCTGGCTCGAGATGATCTCGCTCATCACGTGGCGGATCAGGGCAGAGTCGTCCACGATCAGTACCTTGATCTTTTTCATGGGCGTCATCGTGTTCAAAACAGGTCGATCTCGCCGCCCACGGGGGCGACCTTGAGGCGCTTGGCGTAGTCGAGCTCGCGCCGCACCAGGGTGTCGTTGTGGGTCTGCATGAGCTTTTTGACGAGCACCTTGCCCGTGCGCGGGAAAAAATACACCTTGCGCGGGAAGATGTCGTTGAGGTCCTCGGCGATGACGCGCATCTTCTCGGTCTTGAGATAGTTGATCACGAACGAGGCGTTGCGCTCGCCCACATTCAGCGCCGAGAAGCCGCGCAGCACCGCCCCGCCGCCAAACACCTTGGCCTCGAGGTTCTCGCGCCGCGCGCCGGCCTTGAGCAGCTCGTTGATCAGCATCTCCATCGCGTACGTCCCGTAGCGCATCGAGGCCGACACCGGGCTGTTGCTGTCGCCGCCGCCGTCGGGCAGCATGAAGTGGTTCATGCCGCCCAGGCCCGTGACGCGGTCGCGGATGCAGGCCGACACGCACGAGCCAAGCACCGTCACGATCAGCATGTCGCGCGGCGTGTAGTAGTACTCGCCCGGCAGCACCTTGGCGGCGTCGCAGTCGAACGTGCGGTCGTAATACACGTTGGTGGCGAATTGTTCTTTGGTCGGTTCAAAACTCATAGGCTTCTCATCTTGGCACGCCAACGTTGGGGTTGCCGGCACGGGGGCGGTCGTCGAGCACATACACGGTCTTGCCGCGCAGTTTGAGCGACTCTGACACATAGAGAAAATTTTCGGAGTGGCCCGCAAACAGCAGGGCGTCCGTTTTCATCAGGGGGACGAAGCGGGCCAGGATCTTGCGCTGGGTCGTCTTGTCGAAATAGATCATCACGTTGCGGCAGAAGATCGCGTCGAACTGGCCCGTCAGGCCCCAGTTCTCGGTCAGCAAATTGAGCTGCCTGAAGGTGATCAGTTTGCGTAGTTCGGGGCGCAGCCGCACCATGCCGTCGCGCTCACCCTTGCCGCGCTGGAAAAAACGCTTGGCCCGCGCCGGATCGAGCTTGTCGATCCGCTCGATCGGATAGACGCCATTGGCGGCAGTATTGAGCACATTGGTGTCGATGTCGGTGGCGATGATCTGCACCGGCGGCGCCAGCGTGTTGAAGGCCTCGCACATGGTCATGGCGATCGAGTACGGCTCCTCGCCGGTCGAACTGGCCGAGCACCAGATCCGGATCGGGTGCTCGCGCTTGACCGATACGTGCTCGGCCAGCAGCGGAAAGTGGTGCGCCTCGCGAAAGAACGAGGTCAGATTGGTCGTCAGCGCGTTGGTGAACGACTCCCACTCGTCGCCCAGGCGGCCCGACTCGAGGTCGTCGAGGTAGGTCGCGAACGAGACGATGCCGGTGGCCCGCAGGCGCCGCGCCAGGCGGCTGTAAACCATCTCGTGCTTGCTGTCGGCGAGCGAGATCCCGGCGCGCCGGTAGATCAGCGCGCGCACGCGCTCAAAATCACCGCTGGTGAAATTGAACTCCTTGACGGTTTCCTGTTTAGGGGGCAGTTGCACGGGTCGTCGCTCTCGGCTTCAGTGGGCTTGGTCGGTGGACGCGGCGGTGGACGCGGCGGTGGACGCGGTCCGGCGCCGGCCTGGCGCGCGCGCCCGGCCGTCCATCAGAACTCCTCCCAGTCTTCGCCGGCTGAGGCCTGCGCCAGTTTTTTGGGCGACGGCGCCGAGGCGCGCGCCGGGCGCGCCTCCGGGCCGGCAGGGTGCGCACCGCCAGCGGCGGCGGCCAGGCGGGCGGCGC
>NZ_PXWF02000134.1 GCF_003011895.2 Massilia glaciei
GGCCCCAGTCGCGGCGCCCGTGGAGGCGGTGCGCGCGCCGGTTCCGGTTGCGCCCGCGCCGAAGCCGGCGCTCGCGCCCGCGCCCGTCGCGCAAGCCGAACCGGCGCCGCCGGCGGCCGAAGAGTCGCTCCCGCTCCAGCGCGAGCTGCCCGAGTCGATCCAGCGCGAGCTGCCGCGGCTCGCTTTTGGCGGCTACATCTATTCGCGCAATCCGGCCGACCGCCTGCTCCTGATCGACAAGGTCCTGCGCCGCGAAGGCGAAGAGGTCGGCCCCGGGCTGCGCCTCGAAAGGCTGCTGCCGAGGGCGGCGGTGATGAACTACAAGGGCTACCGCTACCGCGTGCCGTACTAAGGAAAACATGAAACAAGAATCGCCGCAACAACTGCTGGGCGTGGTCGGCTGGTCCGGCAGCGGCAAAACCACGCTGCTCGAATACCTCGTGCGCGAGCTGGCCGGCGGCGGCCTGCGCGTCAACGTCATCAAGCATAGCCACCACGACGTCACGCTCGAGCCGCCCCACAAGGACAGCGCGCGCATGCGCATGGCCGGTGCGGCCGAAGTCATGCTCGCCTCGCCGTTCAGGGTGGCGGTGGTGCGCGAGCTGCGCGGCGCGCCCGAGCCGGCGCTGGCCGAGCAAATCGCGCACCTGTCGCCGTCCGACCTGACCCTGGTCGAGGGCTACAAGTGGGAGCCCATGCCCAAGCTCGAGGTGCACCGGCCGGCGCTCGGCCAGCCGGCCCTGTACCCGGACGACGCGCACATCGTGGCGGTCGCCTCGGACACGCCGCGCCCGCCCGGGCTGCGCGCGGAGCTGGCCTGGCTCGACCTGAACGCGCCGGCCGAGGTGCTGGCCTGGCTGCGCGCGCGAATTTCTGCCGGCGCGGCCTAAAGTTTTCAAAATGCCCGTCGTAAATGGTTGATCGCTGTTTACTCGGAGAACGACATGAATGTTTCAGCAATTGCCGGATTGGCAAGCAGCATCGCCGAGACCGGAACCAAGCAGGAAGTCGACATCGCGATCCTCAAGCGGGCGCAGCAAATCGAAAGCGCCGCCGCGACCCAGTTGATCGACGCGCTCAAGCCGGTGTCGCCGAACCTGCCGGCCAACCTGGGCACCAGAATCAACACGACGGCCTGAAACATCATGGCGCGACCCGGCACCCCGCAACGGCGGGCGGCCGGGTTTTTTTTCGCACGCACCGGGCCGATTCAGTAGAATCGCGTGCTGGCGAACACGAAAGTGGCTTGTTGTGTAAGGTAGCGCATGACGCGCCCGACAAATTCTTTCCACCAGCGCAATTTTGTTCCAGCCCCATCCCCTTAGGAGATTGAATATGACCACACGCCACGCCCTGATCGCCGCCGCACTCGCCACCGTGTGCGCCGCCGCCTCCACGACCGCCAGCGCCCATGTTGAAGAAAACACCATGGCGGCCAAATCGGCAACCGAAAAATGCTACGGCAATGTCAAGGTCGGCCAGAACGATTGCGGCACCGCCACCGGCACCCACGCATGCTCGGGCATGGCCAAGGTCGACAACGACCCGCATGAGTGGAAGCTGGTCGCCAAAGGCACATGCAAAAAGACCGGCGGCAAGCTCAAGGCGCCCAAGGTCAAGAAGTAAGCATCCCCGGCATCGCTCAGCAGCATGCGTCTGATGCGGCCATGAGTTCCGAATCGGAACGGCGCCCGGCGCACGAGGCGGGCGTGGGGGTCGGTTTGCGGGCCCCGCATTACCGCCAGTTCCTCGAACAGCGGCCGGCGGTCGACTGGCTCGAGGTGCACAGCGAGAACTTCCTCGAGCAATCTGGCTGGGATTGGCACGTGCTGCAGCAATTGCGGCGCGACTATCCCATCAGCCTGCACGGCGTCGGACTCGGCCTGGGTTCGGCGCGCGGGTTTTCGGCGTCTCACCTCGAGCGGGTGCGCGCGCTGGTCGAACGCGTCGAACCGTTCCTGGTGTCCGAGCATCTGTGCTGGGGCGCGGTGCACGACCGCAATCTCAACGACCTCTTGCCGCTGACCTTGAACGAGGACGCGCTCGCGCTCATGTGTGAGAGGGTGGCGCGCGTGCAGGACGCGCTGCGGCGCCCGATCCTGCTCGAGAACGTCTCAAGCTATGTGCGCTTCCACGCCGACGCGATGACCGAGACCCAATTCATGGCCGCCCTGGCACTCCGCACCGGCTGTTCGCTCCTGCTCGACATAAACAATCTGTACGTCAACCAGTGCAACCATGGGGAGGACGCGCTCGCGGCGCTGTGCGAGATTGCGCCGGGCAGCGTGGGCGAATTACATCTGGCGGGCCATTTGCGCACGCCGCTGGCCCTGATCGACACCCACGGCGACAAGGTGGCCGAGCCCGTATGGGACCTGTACCGCGCCGCGCTGGCACGTTTTGGCAAGCTGCCCACCCTGATCGAATGGGACACCGACATTCCGGCGCTCGAGGTGTTGCTGGGCGAGGCCGACAAGGCGCGCGCGATGGCGGCCACGGCGCCGGTGCGCGCCACGGTGCGCGGCGGCGTGGACGCGCCCACGCCGCCATCGGCGCCCGCCTCCGACGCGCTCGCCACCGGCCAGCAGGCCTTCGCCACCGCCCTGTTCACGCCGGGCGCCGAGGGACCCGCCCGCGCGCAGTTCAAGGGGGCCGGCGACGGCGAACGGCTGGCGCTGTACCGCGGCAACCTCAGCGGCACATGGGACAAGAGCCTGACGGCCGCGTTCCCCGTGCTGCGCAAGCTCGTGGGCGAGGAGTTTTTCAGTGCCCTGAGCCGCGCCTACGGCATGGCCATGCCGTCCGTCGACGCCGACCTGAACCGTTTTGGCGACACCTTCGCGCAATTTCTCGACGGCTTCGAACACGTGGCCGACTATCCGTACCTGCCCGACATGGCGCGCCTCGAATGGGCCTTGCACCGGGCGCATTTTGGCGCCGACGCCGAGGGCATCGCCCTCGATGCCTTCGCCGGCCTGTCGCCCGCACAGGCCGGATCGGCGCGCCTGCGCCTGCATCCGGCCGCATGCCTGCTCGCCTCGCGCTGGGATTGTGTGGCCTTGTGGCAGGCCCACCAGGGCGAGGGCGGGGTGGAATTCCCGGATGAGATCGAAACGCCATGCCTGGCCGTGGTCGCGCGCCCGCGCTGGCGGCCCGAATTGGTCGCGCTGGGCGCGGCCGCGCACGCGGCATTGTCGCAACTGGCCGCCGGCGCACGCTTCGACGACGCGCTCGACGCCGCCTTTGCGCTCGACGAGCAATTCGACGTGGCGGCCAATTTGCAGCAATGGATAGCGCTGGCGCTGCTCGTCGGCATCGACGTCGCGCCGGAGCCGGCACTTTGAGAGTTGGAAAGGTTGCAGCGGGGGGAGTGGAACAAATGCGGCGCCGTTGCGGCGCCGCACTACTTAGTTAAACGCGCGCAAGATTCGCGCTTCGCCGCTCGGGGCGGCATTGGGGGCATCGGCAGCATTGGTCGCTTCTATCATGCGGTTCAACTGATCGTCCTCGAAGCGGGCCAGTTCCTCGGTGGCCGCGGACAGGGCGAGTGCCAGTTTGGCGCGCGCATTTTGATACAGTACGCTGGTGTATTGATCTGTGTTCTTGAGCAATTCCTCCGCGTTTTCGATGACGAGACGCAAATCGCCGATAAGCCTTTCCTGCGTCTGGGGTTTTCCTTCAGGGCTATCCATGGCGGTCCCCTTGAACCGGTTGATAACAACTTGTAATATAAACAAGTAAGCACGGCTGAGTTTGTCGGCGCTCAAACGTGCGCGGCCGTAGCCCGCGAAATCGCGGCGACCAAGGCATTATTGTCGGAATGCATCAACGGAATACTGTCCCAGCGCAACTTTGGAGCCGACTAAGAAGAGCTCGCCATTCTATCGCTGACCGCCGTGTACGTCCGCTTTCGCCCCAAACCGGCCAGTCAAGTAGCCTCCTTCGGTCGACCAAAGCGTCTTTGCTTTAGAAGGAAAAACGTTCCTACCAAGACTCAAATCGAGCCCGTCATAGCACTCATGGTTTGCGCCTTCGTTTGTACGTGGGCCTATGAAGAACTTGGCTGCTCTTTGTCCTGACCAATCATGAAGAGCACCAGACCAAAAATGATCAGCACGTCGGCTACGTTGAACGCATATGGATTACTGATGCCGCAGCAGCTCATGTTGATAAAATCAACCACAGCGCCGTAGATAACGCGATCTAGTGCGTTACCCAGAGCACCACCGACGACAGTCCCGGCGGCCAATGGAAGCATCCAACCGCGCTTGTCGCGCGTCCAAACCGCGAGCCCTATCGACACGGCGATACTCAACGCCACCAGCAACCAGCGAAAATCAAAAGAGCTAAAAATTCCGAAATTTACGCCCTTGTTCCATGCCATCAGAAAATTCAGATAGGGTGGCCACACTGGCATAGTATGAACCACCGCCAGGTCGAGTACATGCAAAACGACAATTTTTGAAAGCTGGTCGAGACTGAAGGCAAGGAGTGCAGCGAAGCACATGCGCACTGTAGGTGAGGAGAAAATGCTAGCTAGCTGGGGTGGCATCGAATTCTTAGTTGGGATAACAAAATTAATAATGCACGATTATATTAAACGTTGCGTCAACGAGTGTCAGCTGGTGGCCGGCTCCTGCCGATTGTACTCGACAGCGAATCGGCGTGGGACCAGCTTGGCCGCAGCCGCCCCAATATAGTCGTTCACCAGTGATTTCCATTGCAGAGCAAATGATCACATCACCCGGCGGTGAGTCCCCGGTGGGCTGGACATTGCGCTTGGTTACATGCTCCAACAGACCACCCTGATTCGCGTGCGTGCTTTGCTTTCTTGATTGCCCAAATCTCAACGGGGTCTCTAGCCGGATCGCTAAGCGTTGGTTCGAAAATGTTCAAACAGCCAATCGTTTGACAGGAAATCAACAGCTCGCAATAGGCAAGCACTTCGATTGGATCTTGAAAATTAGACATGAGGGGCGAGTTTCAAAATAAATCAATTTAAAGCAAAATGTATGTCAATCCCTGCGCTAAGCAGCTTGTAGCTTCGTGCTCGACGGAACGACCGGTTTTGGCCGGCTGCTGTCGATTGTACTCGACGGTTGCGTGCGGTCCGACCTCGGCCCGCTGCCGCCCCGAAGCCGCCGTTCGAACAAGTGCCTGTGGCGCTTTTGTTCCATGCTGCGATAGATATGAGCGTGCCGGGCGACAAGAGTCCCCTCGCAGTTGCGTACGCCAATCGGATTAAGCCCATAGGTTTATACACATCTCGCAC
>NZ_PXWF02000135.1 GCF_003011895.2 Massilia glaciei
TTCATCATGGAGTGGATGTTCAATGCCGTGGTGTTCGACGGATTCGACTCCAGTCAATGCATGCTTAAAGAGGCCAAGGCAAGGTATGACCAGTTCTTCGATGAGTACGGCATACCCGAAGTATGGTGGGTTAAAGGTCGTGACAAAGTGATCGCCGAGGCAGTCAGTCAAGGCGCTGCGGCTCAACCGCGCCCGCCAGTTCGGCTCAGATGGCACTTCTTAGAGCCACTTAGCTATCGCTTTTTTTCTGGAATTATCCAAGCAGCATTCCCCGACGTGGAGGTAGTATTTCAACCATGAAACCGCCAATTCCAGCACTTGAATTGCAGTATCGGCGAAAAGGGGACAAGCTGCCAAGCGTCGGCACGCAATTTGATGAAATGTTCCGTTTTTCACAAACGATCGGCAGTTTCTCGCCTTTGCTACAGCACTGGTATCTGAGTTCAGACAAAAGCGAAAGCGACGCTCTACTATACGAAGCTTTCGACGCGAACGGTCCCACTGCGGCCGCACACGCGGTCGTGAGCACCGAGACTCAGGGAATTCATGACATACGGGCCATATCCGCATGGAATGGTGCGCGCGTGAAAGCGGAAGGCGCCAGTCTATCTTCCATGTGAAATGTCCTTGGGCGCCCCGACTCGTTTTCGTTCGAGCTAAGAGTGAAACCGGAGGTCAATGATTGGAAGACAGGTGTCGACTGGATTCAAGCGTCGGTTCGAATTTGGCCGGCCCTGTTCGTAAACTTTGGCCCGTTTTGGCATAGAGAAAAGAAAGTGTTCAAGGACCGCCCCGGAGTGAGTTGGATGCTCTACCTGCCGAAAGTGCTGTCTTCGAAACTAGTCCCCGAGGCGCGCGCCCTGGTGCCCGTTTTTTCTGCCGACAAGAGACAGGCGGGCACAATCATTGTCAGCGTCACAGACGAGGCGTTCTCCGATTCGAATTCCGAGCACGTCAAGATCGCAAACGCCATCGAAGTCCGGCTGGTCGATCAGGACTTGCTGCCGCGTTATTTGGATTTGTAGAGAGCCAGACAAGGCCAGTCTGCCCGCCAGATTTTCGCTCGGCCACTCCAAGAATGGCGCCGCCTCCCGCAACAGCGCCACGTACCTTGCGAGTTCGCCAACGATGCCTGGATCGCCTGGAGGTCCAACATAGTGAGCGCGGGTTTGAACGTCACGACCTTGGATCATCGCACAAATCCTCAAGAAATCGCTGGAAGCTTGGATAGCAGAATGATCCGGTTTTCGCATTTCTAGATTGACCGAAAATAAGGAACGGATGACCCCGTTTTAAGATTCCCGCTTGGATATTTTCGCTTCGGAAGTGCAAAGAGTAATCTTAGAGATCGTCGGTCACCGGCGGCACGTGTATCCTTCCGAATCCATGAAAACCGCGCTCGTCAAGCGGCCTTGAATGTGCCGCTCGCGAGCCACAGCGCGATCACCCGTTTTAGGTCGGACTGGCTGTCCTCGACGTGCACGTAACGATCACACGCAGCCTTTTTCGTGATCTTGTCGGCGGTGTGAAATATCCATTTCACCATGGACACCACCTTCGTGCAGTTCTTGAACGAGTCGATGCGCTTCGGCGTGTCGATGCATTTGAACTCCACACCGGGAAAGATGCGTTGCAGGTCGTTCAAATAGCTGTTGCGGTTGCCAATCCCCCCAAGGCTGGGCGGGTTGAGGCGCGGGGTGGAGGATGGCCTGCTTCCAGTTCATCAGCAGTTGAGGATGGAGAAGTTCCCAGTCGCCGCTGCGCCTGCCGCTGCGCCTATTTCTTGAAAATATCCGTATAAAACCCGCTCGCCCGCAAGGTCAGCGTGACCGGCGCGGCCGTCTTGTTGAGCCAGTACCAGCCGTGCACGCCCGTGAACGGGGCGATCAGCGCGCCGTTCGACTGGCTCACGCCGTTCTCCTCGATGAAGCTTTCGAACTCGTCGC
This sequence comes from Massilia glaciei, assembly GCF_003011895.2. GTDB lineage: Bacteria > Pseudomonadota > Gammaproteobacteria > Burkholderiales > Burkholderiaceae_D > Telluria_A > Telluria_A glaciei. Next base: position 1,947 of record NZ_PXWF02000135.1, read on the forward strand.
CCTTGGCGTTGACGGGCTCGCCGTGGAAATCATGGTTGAGCAGCTCGCCGTTGGCCGTCCTCCAGGAAAAAACCAGCGTCGCGCCCTTCGCCAGGTGGGTTTTTACCTCCACTCCCCTGCCGGGCGCCAAAGTCACTGCGCGCACATCCGAACGGTAGGGCGCCGCCTGCTTCGACGCGATCGTCAGCCCGCGTTGCTCGCCGGGGGCCGACACGGTCGAGCTTTTAGCGGCGGCGAGCGGCGCGGCGGCCGCCGGCACGGCGCCCGGGACCGTTTTCGGCGCGGCCACGTGCAGCGCCGTCAGGCCGAGCGCCTCGCCGGCGCCGGTCGGGTCGATCCCGGACTCGGCCGGCAATACGGCGATCGTGAGGATCACGCCGGCGACCGCGAGGGCGAGCGCCATCCCGCGCAGCAGTTCTTTTTTGGGTGCGACCATGACGTCGCTGCCTGGGTTCTGGGTCATGTTTTTCCTATGTGCTCATGAAACCGGTGAACTGGTAGCCGGCCAATACAAAGCCCGCGCACATCAGCGCGATATTGCCGCTCAATGCGTGGCGCGCGAAACTGCCCGTGGTGCGCCAGTGGCGCATCGCCACCAGGATCATGCCCAGCGCGAGCAGCTGCCCGATCTCGACCCCGATGTTGAAGGCGATCATGTTTGGCACCAGGCCGTCGGCCGACAGGGCGAAGTCCTGCAGCTTGGTGGCCAGCCCGAGCCCGTGGAAAAATCCGAAGATCAGCACGGCGGCCTTCTTGTTCGGCTGCGCCCCGAAAACGGTCTTGAAGCCGCCCAGGTTGTCGAAGGCGCGGTACACGATCGACAGGCCGATGACGGCGTCGACCAGGTAGGCGTTGATCTGCCAGCCGTTGAGCACGCCGAGCAGCAAGGTGGTGCTGTGGCCGACCGCGAACAGGGTCACGTACAGGCCGATGTCCTTCATGCAGTATAGGAAGAAGATCACGCCGCACAGGGACAGCAGGTGGTCGTAGCCGGTCACCATGTGCTTGGCGCCGAGGTACAGATACGGCAGGAAGTGGATGCCGGTCGCGCCCTGCAGGAAGCCCTTGTCCGATTCGGACACGCCGTGCGCGAAGGCGCCGGCGCCGAGCATGCACAGGAGCGCGCCAAGCACCCAGGCCCAGCGCATCGACAGACGCGATTGTTGCTTCGTTTGGACCATGGCGGCCTATTGTTCGATAAATATGAGCGCGTCCATGGCAGCTGTTTTGTTGCCAATGGCGTTTTCGAACAAATTGAACCGGATCCGCGCGCCGCCTCTGGAGACGGACCTCTCAGCCGCGCGCCACCCGGTTGCGCCCGCCCTGCTTGGCGCAGTACATGGCGCCGTCGGCGCGCTTGATGGCCGCTTCGAGCTGGTCGTCGGCGCCGGCGCGGGCGGTCACGCCGATGCTGATGCGCGCCTCGAGCCCGGGCGCGAGGTCGCTGCAGTCGGCCGCCGCCACCGCCGCGCGCAGCCGTTCGGCGGCGCCGGCCGCCTCCTCAAGCGAGGCGCCGGGCATCAGCACCAGGAACGCCTCGCCGCCGACGCGGCCGATCACGTCGTTGGGGCGCAGCGCCACGCGCAGGGCGTGCGCGGTGCGCTGCAGCACCATGTCGCCGACCGCGTGGCCGTGGGTGTCGTTGATGCTCTTGAACAGGTCGATGTCGAGCCCGGCCAGGGCGATGTCGGTGCCGTCGCGGCGCGCGCGCGAACGCCTCGTTGGCCACGGCCATGAAGTGGCGCCGGTTCGGCAGGCGCGTCAGCTCGTCGATCATGGCCAGGTCGCGCATGCGCGCGCCCAGCCTGACCTGGCGCACCACCATCTGGACCAGCGCCAGGATCGCGACCAGGCTCAGCGCCAGGGCCGCGTACTGCCAGCGCGTGACCGTGCCGCTGGCGGCCAGTTCGCGCTGGGCCGAGGCGTTGTCGCGCGCCAGCGCCTCGTTTTGCATCCTCGCCTGCTCCGACTGGAACTGCACGCGCAGCAGCGCGACGCGTTCGTCGAGCATCAGTTGCTGCAGCGCCTGCTGAACCTTCATGTGTTCGCCGCGCGCGGCGAAGGCTGCCTCCCACTGGCCCAGACCGCCGAGCGCGAGCGCGTGCTCCTCGTGGATTTTTTCGAGGAAGCGCTGGTTTTTCTGGTCGCTGAAATAGGCCAGGGAGGCGCGGATGTCGGGCAGGGCCTGCGCGAAGCGGCCGGCGCGCCGCAGCGCGGCGCCGCGCGAGAGCCGCGCCATGGCCTCGCTCTCGGCATCCTTGACCTTGGCGTAATGGGCCACAACCCGGTTGAGCAGCACCAGCGCGGCGTCGTGCTGGCCGAGCTTGGAGAGCACGATGCCGACCGCCCGCTCGTCGTAGGCGATGTCGTCGGGCAGGCCGCGCCGGGTGGCGAGCGCGAGGGCGCGGCGGAAGCTCTCCAGCGCCGGCGCCAGCCGGCCCATGCTCTCGAGCGTGCTGGCGATGTTGAAATGGGCCGTGGCCTGGCCCTGCACATTTCCCTCCTCGGTGTTGGCGGCGAGCAGTTTTTGGTAGTACGGCAGCGCCTTCTCGTAATCCTTGACGTTGCGGTCCGCGTACAGGTTGGCGATGGCGTTGAGCGTGTAGCGCTGGCCGCCGACGTTGCCCAGCGCCAGTTCCAGCGCGTACGCGGCCTTGAGGTCGTCGATCGCGCTGCCGTACAGGCCGCGGTGGGCGCGCAATTCGCCGCGCAGCGAGAGCGCGCGCGCGAGCAATTCGCGGTCGCCGAGGCGGCGGCCCTCGGCGACCCCGACCTCGTAGCCGTCGAGCGCGGCCTCGGGCTTGGCGCCGCGCCCGGCATAGCCGGCGCACACGCGGAACCGCGCCACGCTGCCGGCGTCGCCGGCCGCGTTCGATTCGGCGAGCATCGTCGCGGCCAGTCGCGCGGTGGCGGCCGGATCGACCTCGGCCAACGCCATGCAGCGCGCGTATTGCACCGCGCGGCGCCCGGCTTGGTCGTTCTCGCGTCCCGTTTGCGCCAACATCTGGTCGAGCATGGCCAGGCCGGCCGCGCGGTCCTTCTCGGTCGCCTTCGAGGCCGCCGCGATGCGCGCTTCGAGCGCGTCCGTGGCCGCGCCGTGGCAGGCCGGCGCGCACAACGCGGCGATGCCAAACAATGTCGAAAGCAAGAGCTTCACTGGGTGCGCCTGGGAACTGGGAGACGGGTTTCAGTATAGATCAATGGCAATTTTCCTATCCGAAATAATTTAACACTGTGGGCGCGCGCGTGGCGGTTGCAGGGCTGTCGCACCAAAAGTC
>NZ_PXWF02000136.1 GCF_003011895.2 Massilia glaciei
GTCACGTTCGTCCGAAATACGCACCCGGGAGCAGCGGATATACGCCTGCCGTGATTTCGCCTTTGAGATGGCGGAAAATGACGTTGTCGGTCACAGGCACATACAGGCTATTGTTGCAATCTCCGCACTTGATTCGTGGCTTGTCACAAACCCCATTCCGCCATTCGTTGGCGCACACGGGCGAGTATCCGTTCTTGCCGGTATTGGGGCTCTGCCATCGGATAGGATAGACGTCATTCCTTCCCTGAAACAAGCGGCGGAATAACTTAACCTTTGCGTCAGGTGACAGTGGGTTGGCGATTGGACGAGCGACAGCGGTCGCGGTATCCTCGACGACGACGCGCTGCGGGACGTCTATTCCGTTTTGTGCGAGCAGGCTCTTGAGCATGCTGTTTTCAGCGCGCAATTGGTCGAGCTCAGTTTCTATCTTTGGCATGCAATATTTCTCTTGGGCCGGTGATCACCATTGATTTACTCGAAATATTCTACGCGTCGATGTGAATTTTTATCAAGTTTGTGGATGTCTGGCGTGTCCCGGTGCCAAATTTACCGGCGATGTGGGCTTTGACTTGGCTTTGACTAGCAAGGAATGTTATGCGCTAAAGTACCACTAACCGCACTAAGCGATACAGGACACATTCAGCCAAAGCTAATGCAGTAAATGGCCATCGAAAAATCCGAACTTTACTTCTCCCTCTGGCAATCGCAGCCCGGCCCGTCAACGACCAGCTCATCGAAGGTGCTGAGGCACTGCTTGATCGCTTGACTCCACGCTGGCTCTGGGTCCTGCTGGGCTCAGTAAATACTAGAAACAACGACGTCAACGGCCACTAGGCGCCTGGACGTGATGGAACGCGATTTGAAGGGGGGGTGTTGCAAATTGCGCTTTCGATTGCATGAGCGAGCAATGCAGTTAATCCCATGCTAGACTAGTTCCCATGGACAACACCCGCACCCCTGCTGAAGCCGGCAAACGTTCCCACTGGATGGTGCGGACCAACTATCGCATGCGCACGGCGTCCTTTGCCGGCTCCTTTATCGCCCTTGCCCTGCACCTGTACACGGTGGACGCCGGCACTTGGACGTGGCTGCTGCTGGCGCTGCAGTTCTTGGTGTATCCGCATGTGCTTTACTGGCGCGCGATCCATACCGCCGATCCGCAAAAAGCCGAACACAATCACATGCTGCTCGATTGTTTTCTGTTCGGCATGTGGGTCGCGGCCCTGCATTTCCCCCTGTGGCCGACCTTTGCCATGTGGGTCGGGGTATCACTGAACCTCACCATGACCTCCGGCTGGAAGGGCGCATTGCGTTCCCTTTTCGCCTTCACGCCCGGGGCGCTGTTGTCGGTCATGCTGTTCGGCTTCGGTTTTCAGCCGGACACCGGATGGCCGACCATCGCCATCTGCCTGATCGGCACCTCAATCTACCTGATCAGCATCGGCAATACCTCGTACAGCCGAAACCAGCAACTGCGCAACACGCGCGAGAAACTCAAGCAGGGGGAGCAGGCCCTGCAACGCACCGTCAGCGTAGTGCGCAGCAGTATCACGACCATCGCGTCGGCCTCCGGCGAAATTGCGACCGGCAACATGGATCTGTCGAGCCGGACCGAGGCCCAGGCATCGAGCCTGGAGCAAACCGCCGCCGCCATGGAGGAGCTCACCGCGACCGTCAAGCAGAACGCCGAAAACGCCAGCCAGGCCAACGAGCTCGTTACGGCCGCCTCGGCCCATGCGGGCAAGGGGGGCGAGGTGGTGGGCCAGGTGGTCAGCACGATGGGCTCGATCACCGAAAGCTCGCGCAAGATATCCGACATCATCAGCGTCATCGACGGCATCGCTTTCCAGACCAATATCCTGGCGCTCAACGCCGCGGTTGAGGCGGCGCGCGCCGGCGAACAGGGGCGCGGCTTTGCGGTCGTCGCCAGTGAGGTGCGCAATCTGGCCCAGCGCAGCGCCGCCGCCGCCAAGGAAATCAAGACCCTGATCGGAGATTCGGTCGACAAGGTCGATGCGGGCAGCCGGCTGGTCGACGAGGCCGGCAAGACCATGGTCCTGATCGTCTCCTCGGTCAAGCAGGTGGCCGAGCTGATGAGCGAGATCGCCGCCGCCAGTTACGAGCAGAGCCAGGGCATAGGCCAGATCAACCAGTCGATCACGTCGATGGACGATACCACCCAGCAGAATGCCGCGCTGGTCGAGCAGGCCGCCGCCGCCGCCAAGTCGCTGCAAGACCAGGCGGCCCGCTTGGCCGCTGTGGTCGGCGTGTTCAAGCTCGACGAAATCGAGATGCCGCAGGCCGTTGCGCCGCCGCCGCGCCGCGCCGCCGCGCACGCCGCTCCGGCCAGGCACGCCAGGGTGGCGCCGCCGCCGGCGGCCGGGCCCGAAGCCGAACCGGGGCAGGAAGTCCTGCGGGCGCGCGCCGCGCCAGCGGGCAGGCACCAGCCGAAGGCGCAGCCGGTGGGGGAAGACTGGGAGTAATCACTTTGCGGCGCATGGCCGTACCCGGCTTGGTGCTGGAGGCCATGTTGGCGGGCGCCATACCCGCTTCCCCTTATAGTCAACGACGCCAGAAAAGCGGAAGGTCCTTGTGAGTGGATATGTCTATCAATCGCGACAAGGATTTAGGTCCATCGCGACAGGGATTTTGGCCCACAGCCGCCGACGGCTAGTGGCGCCGTTAAGAAGATGCCGTTGCAGTCAACACGCGTCTAAAAAATAACAAACCGCAAATCGAGGCCCTTGTCAGATGGGGTGGTGCTCGCGCCGCCTGCAAGCTCGCGTGCAACGGCGATAGCACGACGAGCAAGAATGAGGCTGGCTAATGCAGGACTACGGCACAAGCCCTGTCCTAATGTCGGCACAGTCCCCGTGCCGTCCAAGTCACTTATCACCAGCAGAAATTTCTAACCGAGGTCTGCAACAAATGCCCATTCTCAGCCGATTTCTTCCAATCACAACAGCCTTGATCGTGGTAAGCGTCGCCATGTCGGTGCTCTCGAATCTCGGTTCGTCGCCCTCTGTACTGAGCCCGTGGTTGATCGCTGACCCAGGCAGCCAGGGATTCCAGGATGTCTTTGCTGGCCAAGTATGGCGTCTATTGACCCCGATCTTTATTCACTTCGGCCTGATGCATATTTTGTTTAATATGTTGTGGCTATGGGACCTTGGATCGATTATGGAACGAACAAAGGGCCGTCCATTCTTTGTTGGATTTGTCCTGTCGGTCGGGATCGCGTCAAATATCGCACAGTACATCATCGGAGGCTCCCAATTTTTTGGCGGCATGTCGGGAGTGGTTTACGGCATGCTTGGTTACGTCTGGATAAGCGGGCGGAGAAATCCGCATAGTGGTCTCGCGCTTCATCAGCAAACGGTCATCATGATGTTCGGTTGGTACATTCTTTGCTGGACCGGACTTCTCGGACCAATCGCCAACTGGGCACATACGGCCGGACTTGTTCTCGGTATCGCAATCGGCTTTCGAAAGCCCAACAATTAAGGCGCCACGGGTTGAGCGTGCAAGGCAGCCGAGGCCTCGCGCCACAACTCGAACCCGGCTTCATTCCCGAATTCGGGGCCTCCTTCGTGTCTGCGCCCTCGTTAATCCCTTTTGTCCCCGTCCTGCTGTTTGCCGCATTACGATTCTCTGCCACCTCGCTATCGAGGCGATAATTTTAGGGAACCGTTCATGCGCCATACACATGCGCCCGGTGTCATGTTTCGCGACATGGCCGGTGCCGCTCCACTCACCATCGCCGTCACCGACGGACACGCATTCGAGGACCAGACTATGAATATCAACAAGATCGCCATCTGCCGTTTTGCCGATTGGCCGCGCGACGGCGTCGTGCTCACGCTCGTGAAACCGGTCGCGATCGGAACCATCCATGAATAGGCGCGCCTTGTTCATCGCGGCGCTGGCCACGAGCCTGTTGGCCTCCTGCGGCGGCGGGGGCGGCGCTGCGCCGCCAGCCGACGATGTCGTGCTGGCGCCGGCGACCACGCTGGCGGCGGGCGTCACGCAAACGACGCAGCCCGAGGTGGACCAGTACATGCAGGCGCAACTGGTCGAGCAGCGCATTCCCGGCATTACGCTGGTGGTGGTCCGGGACGGCACCGTTGTCTACGGCAAGGGATATGGCTACGCCGACCGGGAGGCGGCGCGTCCGGTGAAACCGGAGGACCGCTTCGAAATCGGCTCGATCAGCAAGTCGTTCGCCGCCACCGCCATCATGCTGCTGGTAGAGGAGGGCAAGATATCGCTCGACGACAAGCTCGACAAATTCATCGGGGCGGTGCCGCCGAATTGGAGCGGCATCACCATTCGGCACCTGCTGAACCACACTTCCGGCCTGCCCGAATACCCGGACGATAAGACCTTTGCGGATATTTTTGCCAACAGAATCCTGGGAGAGGACGACATGCTGGCCAGGTTCAGGGCATATTCCCTGAGCTGGGAGCCGGGCACCAAGTACCGGTACTGCAATGTCGGCTACGATATTCTCGGTATCGTCGTGCGCAGGGTCACCGGCAAGGGCTATTTCGATTTCTTGAAAGAGCGGGTGTTCACGCCGCTGGGCATGCACAGCGCGCGTCTCGTCGCGCCAAAACCGGCGCGCGCGGACAGCGCCATCGGGTACGAGCTCAAAGACGGAAAACATGTCCCGTTTGTCACTACCGACGCGATGTCGGTCTACCTGGGCATGGCAGCGAGCGGGATCGAGCTTAGTGCCACGGACATGGCGAAGTGGGATGCTGCGCTGTACACCGACAAGATACTCAAGCAATCGACCCTGGCCCTGATGTGGACCAATAACGCCCTGGTGCAGGCGGCCAATGCCGACAGTTCCGACATCTACTACGGGTTGGGCTGGCAGCTGCGGACCCAGAACGGGAAGCGCTGGGTGTACCACTCCGGCGGCATGCCCGGTTACGTCACCGACTTCATGCGCTACCCGGATCAGAAGCTGACCATCATCGTGTTCACCAACCTGAGTGACCAGCATGCGAATGCCCGCAAGATCGTGCGCGCGGTCGCGCCCATGTTCGGCCAAGCGCTCTAGCAGCCTGTCGGAGTTGAACCGCTGCTCGCGCCCCCAATCCTTGAGTTGCTCAATAATTAGGCAGACCGAGGTGGTTTTTGATGATTTTTG
>NZ_PXWF02000137.1 GCF_003011895.2 Massilia glaciei
CAGCGATGCCAGCAGCGCGCCGACGCTGGCCGGGCGCGCCGCGGGCTCGAGGCTGAAGCCCAGTTGCAGCGCCTCCCACTGGGGCGCCGTCAGCGCCGCCGGCCGCTGCGGCGCCCATCCGGCCGCGCGCTCGCCCGCGAACGGCATTTGTCCGTCTGCCATCAGGTAGACCATGACGGCCACCGCGTACACGTCGAGCGCCGGGAGCGGCTGCCGCCCGGGCGCGAGCGCCTCGGGCGCGCGGTAGCCGGCGGTGCCGGAACTGGCGGGCGCCTCGAGCCCCGCCGCGTCCGCGCCGCCGCGCGCGCGCGCGGCGATGCCGAAGTCGAGCAGCTTGACCTCGCCCGCCCTGGTCAGGAACACATTGCCCGGCTTGATGTCGCGGTGCACCAGCCGGTGCTTGTCCCAGGCATAGCCGAGCGCCTCGCCGACCGGCGCGAGCAGCTGGCAGATCCGCGCCAGCGACAACGGGCCGCTGCGCGCGAGCAGGCTCTCGAGGTCCTCGCCTTCGAGGCACTCCATGATCAGGAAATAGCTCGCCGTGGCCGGATCCAGGGCCCACTCGTAGACCCGCACGATGTGCTCGTGCGCGAGCCGGCGCGCCTGGGTCGCCTCCTCGACCAGCAGCCTGGCGTGGATGGCGCTGCGGGTCAGTCGCGGCGGCAGGATCTTGAGCGCCACGGTGGCGCTGTGTCCCAGTTCGGCCTGGGTGGCCAGGTCGAGCGCCTGCCACACCTGCCCCATGCCGCCCTCGGCGATCAGCCGCTCGAGCCGGTAGCGCCGGTTCTGCGGCCCGATCTCCTGGCCGGCCATGAGCCCGAGCTCGGTGCCGCGGTTGGCCGGCGCCGCCCATGCGCCGGCCGGCGGCGCGTACGCGGCGTCGAGGATGGCGTTTTTGCGGCGCTCGAACTCGTGCAGGTTCAGCAGGCCGTCCTCGTGCAGGGCGCGCAGCTCGCGCAGTTTGTCCCGGGCCGTATGCATTGGTGCCTGGTGTCGCGCGCGCGGCGGCGGCCTAGGCCAGCGCGGCGCCGCAACGCGCGCAGAAACGGTCGGCCGCGCCGGCCGCGTGGCCGTTGGCGCAGAATCGCTCGGCCGCGCCGGCCGCATGGCCGGCGCACAAACGGGCCGGCGCCTGCTGCGCGCAGGCCGGCGCCGCGCCCTGCGCCACGCCCATGCCCAGCTGCGCCTGGGCCGCCAGCGCCGCCTTGTTGACATCGTTTTGCAGCGCCATGAGCTCGCGCTGGTGGCGCCGGTCCTTGTCGAGTTCGGCGTCGCGCCGGGCGCCCTCCCGCAGCGCCCTTTGTTCGGCCATGAGCGCGGCGGCGGCCGGCGTGACGCCGTTGGCGGCCGCCACCACGCCCGACAGCGCCGCCAACTGCTCGGCGCTCATGCCGGCGTGGATGCCGGCTTTCAGGTAGTCGGCCAGTTGCGCCGCGTTCGGCGCCGCCGCCAGCGCGAGCTTGGCCGTGTCGCTCATGGCGCCGAGGCGCTCCATGCGCGCCAGCTCCAGGCGCGCCAGTTCGGCCGCGTGCGCGAGCTGGGCGAAGCGCTCCCCGCGCTCGTGCTCGAGCCGGCGCAGCTCCTGCTGCCAGCGGGCCTCCTGCGCCTCGATCCGCATGGCGTTGCGCTGCTGCTCGCCCTCGAGCGCGACCTGCTGCCGCTGGCGCGCGAGCGCGCTGTCGGCCTCGATGGTGCGCAGCAGTTTTTCGTGCTGGCCCAGGGCGTCGGCCTTGCCGCCGGCGCGCACCAGGTCGCGCTGGCGCGCGAGCGCCACCTGGTCCTCCCATTCCTGGACCCGCTCGGCGCCGCGCTGCCGCGCGCCGTTGGCCAGCGACAGCGCCTGCCATGCGGCCCGGTGCCGTTCCTGCTCCAGCGCGAGCAGGTTGCGCGCGGCCGCCTCCCGGCTCTGGTGCAGCAGCTGCAACTGGGCGCGCTTGCGGGCCTCGTCCTCGATCCCCAGCGCCTGGGTGATCTTGTTTTCGATCTGCTGCTGCAGCAACTGGTGCGCGAAGCGCTGCTGCGCCAGCTGGCGCGCCTCGAGCGCCGCCTGCTGCTCGATCTCGAGCGCGCTGCGCATCTTGACCTGCGCCAGCGCGCGCAGATGGGTCCATTCGCCCGCCTCGTCGCCGCGCACGGCGTTTTTCTCGGCCAGCGCGTGTTCGAGTTCGGCCAGCAGCTCGCCGGCGCCGCGCGCGAGCGCCTGCTTGCGCGAATCGGCGGCCGCGATCCGGCCGTACAAATCGATCTCGCGCAGGCGCACCGCCTGCAACCGCTCGGCGCTGGCCAGCCTTAGTTCGGCGCGCTCGCCGCTGGCGTCGTGGCGCAGCTCCTCGCGGCGCAACTGCTGGCGCGTCTCCTGTTCCTGGCGCCAGATGGCCTGCCACTCCTGCTCGTTGTACAGCACGTCGAGCTGCTTGGCGTGTTCGAGCGCGACGTGGCCCCCGTCGACGGCCAGCCACAGCGTGCCGACGCTTTTGCGGTTGGCGTCGAATTTGTCGTGCCGCAGCGCGAGCGTGTCGACCCGCGCCACGGCCAGCCCGAACTGCGCCAGCCGCAGTTTGAGCCCGCCGTGCAGCCGTTCGTCGAGTTCGGCCCGCAGGTTGGCGTTGCCGGCCATGTCGCGCAGCGACTGGGCGGCGACGAATTCGGTGGCCAGCTGGCGCACCGACGGCGCGATCAGCTCGCGCAGGTGGACGTCGGTCACGGTGCCGGGCATGGTCATGAAGTGGCGCGCGAACAGCGGCACATCGTCGATCGCGATGCCGACGCTGAAACGCGCGTCGACGGCCAGGTGTTCGGCGCTGTGCAGCGCCTCGAACGCGAACTCGACCGCCATCGGCGTGCTGCGCGTGACCAGGATCTCGCCGCGCTGGTCGCGCCGCAGATTGCCCAGGCTTGCGAAGAAGCCCTCGATCTCGTAGTCGCCCCGCGGCACCTCGCTCGCCTTGTCGCCCTGCAGCACGAACGCGCGCGTGGTGGCGGGCACGTGCAGCGTCTTGCCGAACAGGCCGGACAAGGCGCGCACGCCGAAGAACACTGCCAGCTCGTTGGGGCCGGGGATCCAGCGGTTGTCGCTGAGCGCGGGGGCGTTGCGCGGCGCGCCCAGCGTCATGCCGCAGGCGGCGCAGTAGCCCGCCGCGTCGGCGTTTTGGTGCGCGCAGCGCGGGCAGCCGGCGCCGCCAAAACCGAACATCTGGAACATTTCCCACTCCTTGTCAAAGCAATCGGGGCGTCGGGCGGACCCGCCTTCCGGTCAAAATGATGCCACACAAGGAGCGCCGGCCAGACCCGCTTGAAGCCGCTGTTTACCCTTCTATTCCGGCGCTGGAGGCGCGCCGAAGTCGCCCGCAGGGGCGGCCGTGGCGTGCGCGCGCGCGCCGCGTCCAGCGCCGCCGGCGGCGGGCCATAGCCCCCCTCGACGGCCCCGCGGACACCGGTTAAACGGCGGCACCGAATGGCCCCGGGTCTGTGCGGTAGCGAACTCGTGCGTAATAAGAATATTTCAATTGTAAGCACATGAATCATTTCTCCCGAGCGCGCAATTGCGTTGCTACATTGCACCGTACGCCTTAACCAGGATACGCAAAAAATGAAACGCACACTCACCATCGCATCGCTGATCACCCTCGCCGCGGCAGCCTATCTGCCAACGCAGGCCATGGCCCAATCGGGCTTCAACATCATCGTCACCAACGCGCCACCGGCGGCCCGCTACGAAAGCGTGCCGGCCGCGCGCAACGGCCACGTCTGGGCGCCTGGCTACTGGAACTGGGTCAACAACCGCCACGTCTGGACCGCCGGCCGCTGGGAAACCGAACGCCGCGGCTACCGCTACCAGCGCGCCGCATGGGTCCGCGACAACAACGGCTACCGCCTGCAGCAAGGTGGCTGGCAGCAGATGGCGCTGGCCTCGGCGCTCGCCAACGGCGGCGTGCGGATCTCGCCACCGCCCCCGCGCTACGAGCGTGTGCCGCGCGCCCGCAACGGCTTCATCTGGACCCCGGGCCACTGGGAATGGCGCAACAACCGCCATAAGTGGGTGCGCGGCCAGTACCTGCGCGAACGCCGGGGCTACAGCTACACGCAGCCGACCTGGGTCCAGCGCGACGGCCAATGGTATATGGAGCAATCACGCTGGTCCTCACGCGATGGCCGCGACCGTGACCGCGACGGCGTGCCGGACCGCCTCGAACGCCGGGGCGACCGCGACCGCGACGGGGTGCCCGACCGCTTCGAGGGTGGCGCCGACCGCGACCGCGACGGCGTGCCGGACCGCCTCGAGGGTGGCGCCGACCGCGACGGCGTGCCCGAGCGCCTGGAGCGCCGCGACAACGACCGTGACGGCGTGCCCGACGCCTACGACCGCGACCGCGACAACGACGGCGTGCGCAACCGGAACGACTCCGACCGCGACGGCGACGGCGTCCGCAACGAGCGTGATCGCTATCCGGACGACCGCAACCGCCGTTAAACAGGCATGAATGGAAGGCGCCACCACGGGATGATTCGTGATGGCGCCTTTTTTTGTTTGCGCGCTTCGTTCGCATGCCTGTTTGCGCTTCTGTTCGCGCGCCGTTTGGCTTATGCTGGCGCGATGAACGAACTATCGAAATTGCTTGCGCTGTCCTTCAACGCCGAGCGGGCGGCCGGCCGGCGCCTGGCCGCCGCCACCGGCGTCTCCCCCGAACAGGCGCTGCGCCAGGTGCTCGGCAACAGCGCCGGCGGCGCCGGACTCGATGCCCTGCTCGCCGCGCGCGCCGCCGCGCAGGCGGCCG
>NZ_PXWF02000138.1 GCF_003011895.2 Massilia glaciei
CGGTCACGTTCGCCGAAATACGCAGTCAACATCGTGTAGGTGCGCCAGAGCGTTGCATCGTCCAGATCGATCAGTGTCGTGCGCAGGCTCCCGTTCTCGACTGACCCATCGAAATCGGAACGACCCCACGCGAGGCTTTGGCTTCGAAGAAAATAGGTGGGTCCACAAATTTCGGCATCATGGGTCAATTTGACATCGGCGCCCACACCGTCGAGCGCTTTTTGCAGCCGACGATCCTAATTCCGACAGGCCCCTAGTGATGTACACCGAGAACGACTGTTACCTTGGCCTGCGCAATGGCTCGCTCGGCACGATCACCGAGGGATTCGAGCCGGCGGACGCCGAGGCGGCATGCTGTGTCTGTGTCTGCGAGTGCGCCGTGATGCGCTCATTGTTGCAAGCTGACGAGGTAAAACTTGGTATTCGATCCGATTTTATCAAGACTGCGGCTCGAGGCAAATGCTTCGCCGCTTACCTGGGACGGGGAAGTCCCTTCACGCTACTTTTGCACGGCCGCAGAAGCTACTGGCTTTTCTGACTTTCGAGTCGTTGTTAGTGACTTTCCCAACCGTATAAATGGCATTTCCAGAACGGTGAACGCAATTTGCGCTGCAATGATTGTCAAGAAAATAGCTGCAACGATAAAAAAAAACGAATTTATCGTTATGCCAAGGTGTTTAAGAATTTCAAATTGAACTCGATAAACTATTGGGTGAAGCAAGTACACGCCGTAGGTAAGGACGCCCAGCTGTGTGAGTGGCCGCGCGATCATGCCAGGCACAGAGAGTGCCATCTTATAAAACCCGATTACCATGAGCAGCGATGCCAGACTGAAAACCACTCTCGTCGTTCCAGTCACGATATTGATCGGATCTCCAACGACCGGAAACGCAAAAAACAGGAGAGCGGGAAGCACCAATAAGCATACACTCGCGGTCTTGCCCAAGGCAAGCTGCCGCATGTTATAAAATATCGCGATTCCGGCGCTATAGAAGTACAGGTTATTGAAAGGATTGACGTAAGTGGCCCATTGTTGCACCAGTGTCCGGTCTGAATTCAGGATATACGATGAAAACAACAGCCCTACCAGCCATGTTGCTGCTGTTAATAAATTACCAAGCAGTAACTTGCGATTGTAAACGTAAATAATCAAAGGCGTGAGCGCGTAATAGACCATCTCGTTACCGATAGACCATGCTCCCGTGCTTATGTATGCAGATGGCTGGAAGAATCCAAACAGCGTCGTCAGATTAGAAGCCACCAGCAACCAGTCGGATGGTTGACCTGAGACAAATTTGTACAGAACCGCGCAAAAAATCGTCAACCACAACAATGGCCATATCCGGAAAATTCTCCGGACAAAGAAATTCAGGGAAGACTGGATATCCACAATATATGCGTTGTAGACTACAGCCATGCTCAGGCCTGATAGGATAAAGAACATGGAGACGCCGTAGATTCCGAGCCGTCCCAAAAGGGTTGATGAATCAAGAGAGGCCACCTGCCAACTGAACAGGTGATAAACCATAATAGATAATGCGAGCAATCCCCGCTGCCAGTCCAGTGAATCAATTCTTTTCATATAAACTATTTCTGTAATTGCCGACGCTGAAACCATTACAACGCCGTACCGCATGGCGCGTGATTGAGTCACGTCCGAGAGTTTGGGGGGCAAGAAAAGCGGCGCGCACGCCGAAATGCAAAACAATGTCAAAATGACAATAATTTCCCGATCAAGTACATTGGTCGAAGGCCGCTAGTATTCCAAAACATTAAAGCCGGAGGCGCGGCAGTGCTTCCCGGCACGAGGTGTCCTATAGCGTTAAAGTCATGCAATATCCGTTATAATGCAACTACCTAAGCACATTTTCCTGAAGGCTACATTATACACTTCCCCATCTCTTGTTATAAACAGGTCGGACGAATACCGACGGCGGCGATGCCTGCGTGTGCGAGTTCATGCGCTGTGGCGCCATCGCGCGTATCGCCATGCTCAGCGCGCCCAACAACAGGATGCGCATGACTACGAATGCCCGCGCAAGCCGCGGCGCGTTCGCCTGATCCGCCACGTCTTGCCCAACGGCGAACAACGCGTGCTGATGCCCAATCTGTTCGATGACAAGCTCTCTTTCCGGCCGACTGCTTCGGCGAGCTCCACCACAAGCGTTGGAACATCGAAGAGGCGTTCAAACGGCTCAAGCACCGGCTCAAGCTGGAGCACGTCACCGGCTTGAGCCAACAGGCGGTCGTCCAAGATGTAGTCGCCAAAATCGTCTGCGACAACCTTCAAGCGTTGGTCGCGATAACCACCCTGCCGATGCGGTTCCTGCTGCCTTCAGCATTTGCGGGGCAAGAGACTAGCAGTCTGTCGGACGTGTGTCACGAACACAAGTGAGAGCTTGTGATGCTGTATTGAAGATGAAACAGGCCTCCCGAAGTCGGCTTGCTGCACTGGGCCAGACGGAAGTGCAAAACGCTTAAGGTGCATAAGCGCCGCAGTGTCGAATGGCTTAGCAAGATGAGGGACGTCGTTCCCCAGATGTTTGCGCACTGGTCGCTCGACGGGAGAAAGGTTGGATGGCGGGAGCCGTATGACGCGAGTGTCACGTACGGTTCTGCGAGAGGCTCAAGGCGAAACTCCTTGGGCCTACTCACCTTAGGATCGTCGGCTGCAAAAAGCGCTGGGCGGTCCATATTTCGCCGCTTTCTCGGCCAATAGCTCGCTATTGGCACTGCGAAATCGTCAAAATCTGCCCGCGTCCAGCACTTTTTTCGCTTCGACCCCCTAAGCCCGACAGGTTCCTAGTCCTGCTCCCCGTCCCGCTGCGCGAAGCCACCGCGCTGAAGCCAGTCCTGCAGGTTTTTCTGGGCCGTGTCGTACCAGCGCGCGCGCGCCGAGGGGCGCAGCGCGGCCGCGATCTGCATCTCGGTGTAGGTGTTGCCGCTGCTCCAGCGCGCGATCGCGATGCCGGCCGCGTTCGCGGCGCGCCGCTCGAGCGCGACTCGCAGGCGCGCGTCCGGCGCCGCCCCGGCCGTATCTTCGGGCGCATGCGCAAGCTTCGTCTGATTGATGGTTCCCATTGCATGCTCCCTTAATCTGCTGAGGTACATATTCGTACCCCTGTTAGGCCGATTCCTAACGATGTTTCATCATATCAATAGTTATTGCGTCGAACTTGATCTGAATCAAGAGTGCGGGACGCCAATCCGGGGCGCGCGCCTTCTTTGCGGCCCGGGGCAGTTCTGTTAAAGTCTCGCCCCATGAGCAAACTATCCCTAGACCGCATCCTGCAATCGCAAGGTTTCGGCACCCGCAAATACTGCCGCGCCCTGGTCGAGGACGGCGAGGTGCGCATCGACGGCGTGGTCCAGACCGGCTACAAGGGCGCGCTCGAGACCGCGGCGCTGACCTTGAACGTGTTCGGCGAGGACTGGCAATACCGCGAGCGCGTCTACATAGCGCTGCACAAGCCCGCCAATTTCGAGTGCTCGCGCAAGCCGAGCCACCACCCCGGGGTGCTGACCCTGCTGCCCGAGCAGTTCACCTGGCGCGACGTGCAACCGGTCGGGCGGCTCGACCACGACACCACGGGCCTACTGCTGATGTCCGACGACGGCCCGTTCATCCACGCCCAATCGTCGCCCAAGCGCCACATCCCGAAGATCTATCTCGCCTTCACCGAGGAGGCGGTCACGCCGGCGCTGGTCGCAAGCCTGCTGGCCGGCGTCAAACTGCACGACGAGCCGGCCCCGCTGGCCGCGCTCTCGTGCGTGCAGCGCGGCGACAAGCTGCTCGAGATCGTGCTCGAACAGGGCAAATATCACCAGGTCAAGCGTATGCTGGCGGCCGCGGGCAACCACTGCGCCGCCTTGCACCGCTGCGCCGTCGGCGGCCTCACGCTCGACGCGCTCGGGCTCGAGCCGGGCCAGTGGTGCTATCTCGAGGGCGCGCAACTGGACCTGCTCGCTTCGCGCTGAGGCCGCTGGCGCCGCCGCTGTCCGGCGCCGCGCGCAGCCGCCCGGGCCGGACCCGGTGGGGCGGTCCGCTGCCGTCTCATCGCTGAGCGCACTCCCCGCTCTGGTCCAGGCACTGCGCCAAGGCGCTCTCCCAGCCGGGCAGGGCGCAAAAGGACGCGGTGAATTTGTCGCACGCGAGCGCCGAATGGGCCGGCCTGTCTGCCGGCAGGGGATAGTCGGCGCCGCGTATCGGGGTGAGCAAGGGCTTTTTCTCCACGCTCCGATGCGCCACGATCGCCTCGGCAAAGCCATGCCAGCTGGTCCGGCCCCGCGCCGTCAGGTGGTACAGCCCCGACTTCGCCTGCCACCATCGCTTTCAGTATTGCTAAGCGTACCGT